>NZ_JBHEMO010000135.1:0-49814 GCF_046262535.1 Jatrophihabitans sp.
GTTTCCTTGCGTTCGCCCGCAGTCAGCGAGGCTGGCGACCGCGCCGCTGAGCGGCGCGGATCGCAGCCGGGCTGGGCGCCGGCTTGGGCTTCTCGGCCGCCGGAGCCGCCGGAGCGTGGTCGCCCGGGTCCGCGGCGCTCGCGTCCGTGGCGTCCGCGCCCGGGTCGCCGGCCGACGCTTCGTCGTCGGCCGCGTCGCGTCGGATGGTGACCTTGCCCGACTCGAGGTCGATGCGCTTGCCGCCCGAGCTGTCGCCCAACTGCTCCCGGGTTGACTGCAGCCGGCGCTTCTCTTCGTCCATGTGCCGTTTGGCCGGGTTGAAGAGGGTGTCGAGGCCCCACTGCGTCATGGCACCGAGCCTACGTCCTGCGTAGCCTCGATTGCATGCTGTTCTCCCGACCGAAGACCGAGCTGGTTACCCCCGAGCGGGCGCTGCGCGGCCGCGAGGACTACGAGTTCCCCGTTCCGGAGACGCACTACGTCACCGGCCGTCCCATCAAGCCGCCGTTCCCCGAGGGTTACCAGCAGGCGGTATTCGGCCTGGGCTGCTTCTGGGGCGCCGAAGAGATCTTCTGGCAGGAACCCGGCGTCTGGACGACCGCGGTCGGGTACACCGGCGGCGTCACTCCGCACCCGGATTACGAAGAGGTCTGCTCCGGGATGACCGGCCACACGGAGGCCGTGCTCGTGGTCTTCGATCCGGACGAGACGACCTACGCGGCGATCGTGGCCAAGTTCTTCGAGGTGCATGACCCGACTCAGGGCATGCGCCAGGGCAACGACGTCGGTACCCAGTACCGGTCAGGCATCTACTACGCCGACGAGGCGCAGCGCGCGATCGCCGAGCAGGCCAAGGCCGTCTTCAGCGCGAAGCTCGAGGAATTGGGCTACGGCCGGGTGACCACGGAGATCGCGCCGCTGCGCGAGTTCTACTACGCCGAGGGCTACCACCAGCAGTACCTGGCGAAGAACCCCAACGGGTACCGCTGCCACAGCACCACGGGCGTCACCTTCCCGCTGGAGAAGCTGGCGTAGGGCTGCGCGCCTAGGCTCGACCCATGCCCGAACTGCCGGAGGTGGAGGCGCTCGCGACGTTCCTGCGCGAGCGCGCGGTCGGCCGCAGCGTCATCCGGGCCGACGTCGCCGCCATCAACGCCGTGAAGACGTTCGACCCACCGCTGTCCGCGGTCGGCGGAGCTGAGGTGACCGGCGCCAGCCGGCACGGGAAGTTCCTGGACCTCGACGTCAGCGGCCTGCACCTGATCACGCACCTGTCCCGCGCCGGCTGGCTGCACTGGCGCGAGTCACTGCCGCCGGCTCCGCCCCGCCCCGGCGGCAAGGGCCCGATCGCCTTCCGGCTGCACCTCGCGCCGGAGTTCGACGGCGGCCCGGTCGCCGGGTTCGACCTGACCGAGGCCGGCACGCAGAAGCGGCTGGCCGTCTACCTCGTGCGCGACCCCCTCGACGTGCCGGGAATAGCCCGGCTCGGACCGGACGCGCTCTCGGTATCGCGGGCCGACCTGGCCACCCTGCTGGCCGGACAGCGCGCGCAGATCAAGCGGGCGATCACCGACCAGAACGTGCTGGCCGGCATCGGCAACGCCTACTCCGACGAGATCCTGCACACCGCCAAGCTGTCGCCCTTCAAGCTGGCGGCCAAGCTCACCGACGACGAGATCGGCCGGCTGCACGACGCGATGGGTGCCGTGCTCACCGACGCGGTGCAGCGCTCGGTCGGGCAGAAGGCCGCGACGCTGAAGTCGGAGAAGCGAAGTGGCCTCCGAGTGCATGCGCGCACCGGACTCCCGTGCCCGGTCTGCGGCGACACCGTCCGTGAGGTGTCCTTCGCCGACCGCTCGTTCCAGTACTGCCCCACCTGCCAGACCGAGGGCCGCGAACTCGCCGACCGGCGATTGTCCAAGCTCATCAAGTAGCGCCCGGCGCGCTCGCCTAGGCTTGGCCGGTGCATCCCACCGCCGTCCCCACGGTCGAGGTCTCCTCGGTCCCGCCCGAGGCCGTGCTCCTCGATGTCCGCGAGGACGACGAATGGGCCGCCGGCCACATCAGCGGTGCGATCCACGTTCCGATGATGCGGGTGCCGCAACAGCTTCAGCACGATCCCGGGCCGCTGACGCCCGACGCCACCATCGTGGTCGTCTGCAAGGTCGGCTCGCGCTCGGCACAGGTCACCGCCTGGTTGTGCCGGCAGGGCTACATCGCCGCCAACCTCGCCGGCGGCATGTACGGCTGGGAGGCCGCCGGTCGCCCGATCGAGTCGTCGGACGATCGTCCCCCGCGAATCATCTGAGCCCAGTTCGGCAGGTCACTCGTGCGTCATCTTCAACCGCAACGATGCCACCCATGAGGCCGCGCACCGCCCAGCGCATTGTCGTGCCCCCGGCACGACCGATGCTGGTGGCCCATCGCGGGGCGTCGTCGGCGGTGGCCGAGCACACCCTCGCCGCCTACGAAGCGGCGATCGCCTCCGGAGCCGACGCGCTGGAGTGCGACGTGCGGCTGACCCGCGACGGGCACCTGGTCTGTGTGCACGACCGCACGATCAACCGGACGTCGGACGGCCGCGGGGTGGTGAGCGAGCTCGACCTGCCCAGCTTGGAGCAGCTCGACTTCTCGTCCTGGCACGGGGACCTGCCGGCGTCGGCCGATCAGCTGCTGTCCGACTCGCCCTACCACGCCGGAGTCGCCGCCGACCGGATCGATCCGGAGGGGCGCGTGCTCACCCTCGAACTGCTCCTGGGGCTGGTGCGCGACGCCGACCGCGACGTCCGCCTTCTCATCGAGACCAAGCACCCGACCCGCTACGGCGGCCTGGTCGAGAAGACGCTGGTCGACATGCTGACCCGGTTCGGGTGGGCCGGCAGCGCCGGGCCCAGCGAGGACCTGCGGCAACCGGCGAACCTCGACAACCCGGTCGTCGTGATGAGCTTCGCCACCATCGCACTTCGCCGGGTGCGGCTGCTGGCCCCGGAGATCCCGACCGTGAAGCTCTTCGACCGGCTCAAGCCGAAACGACGCGCCGGTCAGATGCCGGCGGGCGTCCCGATCGCCGGGCCCGGGCTGAACATCCTGCGCGCATACCCGTCGTTCGTCGAACGGGCCCACGAGAACGGGCACCAAGTCTACGTCTGGACCGTCGACGAGCCGTCCGACGTCGAGTTCGTCCTCGACCTCGGGGTCGACACGATAATCACCGACCGGCCGTCGGAGGTCCTGGCGATCCTCGACACCCGCTGAGGGACGGGCCTGTTTCCGCTCCGCGACCCTCGGGAAGACCTTCAAGTGTTGGGGGGAGAGCGGGAGGAGTCATGGGCGTGGGGACGCTGGCGGTGCGGCACGACCGGGCCAGCGCTGCACTCGTCCGGCACTCCATCGCTGACGACCTCGCCCGAAGGGGCATCGACACCGACAGCATCGACGACGTCGTTCTGGTCGCCAGCGAACTGGTGGGCAATGCCGTGCGGCACGCTGCGGCCAGCTTCGACAGCTCGCTGGCCGTGAGCTGGGACGTGGAACCGGACGCGGTCGTCGTCCGGGTCGTCGACGGCAGCCCCGACCCGCCCCGGCAGCGCTCGAGCAACGACCACGACACCAGCGGGCGCGGGCTGGCGATTGTCGCCGCGGTGTCCGCCGACTGGGGCGTGCGCCGCAACGAGCGCGGCAAGCAGGTCTGGGCGCGGGTCGGCATCGTCCGGGGCTGACCGGAGGCCAGTCAGCTGGGCAGCCCGCGCAGCACCCGCAGCGCGACCGACAGGGTGGCCAGGTCGGCCACGTCGCGGTCCAGTGCGGCCCGGACAGTGGCCCGGGCCCGCTCCACCCGCTGGGCGTGCTGATCGACCCAGGCGGCGATGCGCTGGTCGGGGCTCAAGCCGTCGTCGGTACCGCGGAGCACCGCCGTGGTGATGGCCGACAGCACGGCATAGACGTCGTGCCGGGCGGCCGAACGGGCCAGCGTCGACCACCGGTCGTCGCGAGGGAGGGCGGTCACACGGGTGAGCAACTCGTCGATGCTCAGCCGCTCGGAGATCGCGTAGTGCAGTTCCGCAACGACCGAGGGGTCGTAGCCGGTTGCGTCGGCGATCTCGACCACGTCCAGCAGCAGGAAGGCGCTGAGCAGTTCGGCCAGGCGAAGGGCCAGCTCGCGGGGCAAGCCGAGGCCGACCAGCTTCTCGGCGTCGGCGAACAGCGTGTGCCGCTCGGCCCCACGCATCAGGTCGGGGCAGTGGGCGCCGAGCTGGGACACCACCGGACGGAAGCGCTCGATCTCGGCGGCGACGTCGGTGATCGGGAAGCGGACGTCGACCAGCCAGCGGGTCGCGCGGTCGATCAGGCGGCGCATCTCCTGGTAGCCGGCGTGCTGGGCCGACGTCGGCACCTGGTTGTCCAGCGCCTCGATCGCGGCCCACAGCGTCGGCAGGTCGAACACGGCGCGCACGATGCTGTACGCGCGCGAGATCTGGCCGATGTCCGCGCCGGTCTCTTCGATCGCGCGGTGGACGAACGTCGTCCCCGCCCGGTTGATCATGTCGTTCACCAGGACGGTGGTGATGATCTCGCGGTGCAAGGGATGGTTGGGCAGGTCGTCGGCGAAGCGCTGGGAGATCTTGGGCGGGAAGTAGCCGGCCAGGATGCGCTTGAACCACGCCTCTTCGGGCAGGGTCGAGTCGACGATGTGCTGTGTCAGCGTCATCTTCGAGTAGGCGACGAGAACGGCGTTCTCCGGCGAGACGAGACCACGCCCCTCGGCCTCGCGCCGCGCGAGTTCGGCGTCATCGGGCAGGAACTCCAGGGCCCGGTTCAGCTCGCCGGCCGCCTCGAGATCCTGCATGAACCGCTGGTGCACCGACACGAGGGCCGGGCTGAGCTTGCGCGCCATTCCGAGCAGCACGTTCTGCTCGTAGTTGTCCCGTAGAACATGCCGGGCGACGTCGTCGGTGGCCTCGGCGAGCAACGCGTTGCGCTCATCGCGGCTGATCGCGCCGGCCGCGACGGCCCGGTCGAGCAGGATCTTCAGGTTGACCTCGTGGTCGGAGGTGTCGACGCCGGCCGAGTTGTCGATGGCGTCGGTGTTGATCTTGCCGCCGGCACGGGCGTACTCGATGCGGCCACGTTGGGTCAGCCCGAGGTTGCCACCTTCGCCGACGACCTTGCAACGCAGCTGCGCGGCGTCGGCGCGCACCGCGTCGTTGGCCTTGTCGCCCACGTCGGCGTGGGACTCGGTGGACGCCTTGACGTAGGTTCCGATGCCGCCGTTCCAGAGCAGGTCGACCGGCGCGACGAGGATCGCGTGGATCAGCTCGGCGGGCGTCAGCGTGCCGACGCCGATGGGCAGCCCGAGCGCGGCGGCGACCGGCTGGGTGATCGGGATCGCCTTCAACGTCCGCGGGTACACACCGCCGCCGGAGGACAGGAGCGAGGTGTCGTAGTCGGCCCACGAGGAGCGGGGCAGCTCGTAGAGCCGGCGCCGTTCGGCGTAGGAGGTGGCGGCGTCGGGGTCGGGGTCGAGGAAGATGTGGCGGTGGTCGAACGCGGCCACGAGGCGGATGTGCTCGGACAGCAGCACCCCGTTGCCGAAGACGTCCCCGGACATGTCACCGATGCCGACGACGGTGAAGTCCTGCGTCTGGGTGTCGACGCCCAGCTCGCGGAAGTGATATTTGACCGACTCCCACGCGCCCCGCGCGGTGATGCCCATCGCCTTGTGGTCGTAGCCGACCGAGCCGCCTGACGCGAACGCGTCGCCCAGCCAGAAGCCGTAGTCCGCGGCGATGCCGTTGGCGATGTCGCTGAACGTGGCGGTGCCCTTGTCCGCGGCGACGACCAGGTACGGGTCGTCGGTGTCGTAGCGGCGGGTCTGGGGTGGCGCAACGACTTGCTGCGTGCCGTCGGGCGCCGGCACGTAGTTGTCGGTGAGGTCGAGCATGGAGGAGATGAACGTTCGGTAGCAGGCGATGCCCTCGGCCAGCCAGGCCTCGCGGTCCTGCGTCGGGTCGGGCGAACGCTTGACGACGAAACCGCCCTTGGCGCCGGTCGGAACGATCACCGCGTTCTTCACCATCTGGGCCTTGACCAGGCCGAGCACCTCGGTGCGGAAGTCCTCGCGCCGGTCCGACCAGCGCAGGCCGCCACGCGCGACCGGTCCGAATCGCAGGTGCACGCCCTCGACCCGTGGTGAGTACACCCAGATCTCGAACCGGGGACGCGGCTCGGGCAGATCCTGGATCGAGCGCGGGTCGAGCTTGATGGCGATGGCGATGGCGCTGCGTCTGAGGGGAGCTTGCGACCCGAGCTGGTCGGAGTGACCGGCGTCGTCGGTCCGGTACGCGTTCGTGCGCAGCGTGGCATTCACCAGGCCGAGCAGTGAGCGGAGGATGCGGTCCTGGTCGAGGCTGGCGACGTCGGCGAGCAGCGCCTCGATGGACTCGACCCGGCTCTGCGCACCGTCCACGAGCGGCGGCTCGTTCTCGCGGCTGGGATCGAACCGGGACTCGAACAGCTCGACGAGCGCTTCGGCGATCGCCGCGTTGTCGATGAGTGCCTGCTCGATGTAGCCCTGGCTGAAGGTGGTCCCGGCCTGGCGCAGGTACTTCGCGTAGGTGCGCAGGATGTTGGCCTGCCACCAGGTGAGGGCGGTACGGACGACCAGGGCGTTGAAACCGTCCTGTTCGATCTGCTCCAACCACAGCAGCCGGACCGCTTCGATGAAGTTGCCCGACCGGACCTCGTCGAAGTCGGTGCCGGGCGGTAGCCGCAGGCCGAAGTCGTAGATCCACAGCGACGCGTCGCCGCCGACCTCGATCTCGTAGGGCCGCTCGTCGAGGACCTCGATACCCATCTGGGTGAAGATCGGAAGTGCCCGGGCGAGCGACACCGACTGCCCGGTGCGGAACACCTTCAGCCGCTTGTCCGCGCCGTCGTCGTCGGCCGGCGTGTAGAGCTCGAAGGCGAGCCCGTTCTCGGCCGGCAACTCGTCGAGCCGGGACAGGTCGCGCACGGCCGTCGCCGCGCCGAAGTCCTCCTTGTACGCCTCGGGCAGCGCGTCGGCGTAGGTGCGCAGCAGGTGGCCGGCGCGTTCCTCGCCGACCGAGAGCGTCAGCAGGTCGGCGAAGTCGTCGCTCCAGCGGCGGGTCACCTTGGCGACCTCGTCCTCAACGATGCGCCGCTCGGGGGACGCCGGCTGGGCGCCGGGGCGGACGGCGATCAGCAGCTGCATACGGGCGAGGTTGAGTTCGACGATGCGGTCGTCGCGTCCGATGATCTCGCCGGGCCAGTAGCGGTTGATCACCGCGCACACGCGCTTGCGGGTGTCTGGTCCGAACCGGTCGGCCGGGAAGTAGACGAGGACGCTGACGAAGTCGCGGTTGAGGTGGATGCGGGCGAACACCCCGACCGTGCGGTGCTCGGCCCGGTCGACGACCAGCTGGGCCAGGCGGAGAAGGTCGGTCGTGGGTGCTTCGAGCAGCTCGTCGCGTGGCAGCGTCCGCAGCGCGGCGAGCAACCGTCGCCCGGTATGGCTGTCGGCCCGCACGCCGGAGCGCAGCAGGATCTCGGCGATCCGGCGACGTACCACCGGTACCCGGCCGACCGTCCCGTCCTCGGCGTTGGTGATCAGTCCGAGGAAGACATGGATCATCTGGCCGCCGGCGCCACCGGCGGGCGTGACGACCGTGACGCAGTCGTAGTGAGCCGAGCGGCGCACCGTCGACACGAGCGGGGACTTGAAGATGACCAGCGGAGCGCCGCTGCGGTACGCGGGCAGCAGCTCGAGCGGCGAGATGCGGGCGGTACCGCGCAGCACCCCTTCGGCGGCCGGCGCGTCGGACCGCGCTCGGGGGCTGGCCAGCTCGTTGGCCGAGTAGGCGGCGTGTCCGAGGATCATGTAGTTGCCGTCGGCCAGCCACCGCAGCAGCTCGCCGGCCTCTTCGCTCGTTTCCCGGTCGAACTGCCCGGGGTCGGCCCTCAGCTCGTCGGCGAGTTCACGGATCAGGCGGTACATGTGCGGCGCATCGGCCACCGCGTGCAGGACGTCGTCGAGGACGCGCTGCAGCTGGGCGGCCAGCTCGGCATGCCGGTCGGCCGGGATCGGATCGAGCTCGACGTACACCCAGGATTCGACCATCGCACCCTCGGGCACGTCGGCGTTGTCGTCGACGTCGTAGACGTGCGTGATCGTGCCTTCGGGGTCGCGGGTCACGACGATCTGCGGGTGCAGCACCCGGTCGGTCGAGCGACCGGTCCGCTCGAGTTCGGCCCAGAGCGACTCGACGATGTAGGGCGCGTCGGCCGAGATGATGTCGATGGCCGTCACGTCACGGTCGGCGGTCGTGACATTGCGGACCCGCAGCAACGCCTCCCCCCACGGCCGCACCCGGCCGAACTGGAACACGTCCTGGGCGAGCTCGGCCAGGGCGGGCGCGGCGCGGTCGGGAAGCTGGCTGCCGGCGTGGGCAAGGAAGCGCCGCGCGAACACCGCGGCGTCGGCGCGTCCGGCACCGATTTCGGTGTCGGCCTCCGTGTCGGTCATGGAAAGGAGTCACCTCGTTGTGACGTGTGTGTGACGGCTGCTGTCCATCCTGGCACTGACGACGCGCATGCGGGGGAGGGGCAGGATGCGAGTCATGACTGCCGTGCCGCACCGTCCCCTTCCCACCAGCGCGTCCTACGGCATCACCGTGCGCCTGTACGCCGCTCCGTCGCCCTCGGTCGTGGGTGAGCTGGCGACCGCCGTCGGACTCGCGGGCGGTCTGGTGACAGCAATCGACGTGAGCGAGTCACGGGCGGACCGCATCACCGTCGACGTCAGCTGCTCGGCGGTGAACGGCGAGCACGCCGCCGAGATGGTCGAGGCGATGCGGGCGGTCGCCGGCGTGACCGTCCACCGGGTGAGCGACCGGACATTCCTCCTGCATCTGGGCGGCAAGATATCCGTCCAGTCCAAGGTGCCGCTCCGCACTCGCGACGACCTGTCGATGGCCTACACACCGGGGGTGGGACGGGTGGCCTTGGCGCTGGCCCAACATCCCGAGGACGTCGCCAAGCTGACGGTGAAGGGCAACGCCGTCGCAGTGGTGACCGACGGGTCGGCCGTCCTCGGGCTGGGCAACATCGGCGCCGGCGCGGCCCTGCCGGTCATGGAGGGCAAGGCGGCGCTGTTCAAGCGGTTCGCCGACATCGACGCGTGGCCGATCTGTCTCGGCACGCAGGACACCGACGAAATCGTCCGCGTCGTCGAGGCCATCTCCCCGGGCTTCGGCGGCATCAACCTCGAGGACATCTCCGCGCCGCGCTGCTTCGAGATCGAGGCGCGGTTGCGGCAGTCGCTCGACATACCGGTCTTTCACGACGACCAGCACGGCACGGCCATCGTCGTCTCGGCTGCGCTGACCAATGCGCTGCGCTGCGTCTCGAAGTCACTGGACGCAGCGCGGATCGTGGTGGCCGGCGGTGGGGCAGCCGGGACGGCGATCGTGACCCTGCTGCTCGCCGCGGGCGCCATGTCGGTTCTGGTCTGGGACCGCGAGGGCATCCTCGCTCCGGCCGACACCCGGCTCAACGAGGCCAAGCGCGCCCTCGCGGAGCGCACGAACCCCGCCGGCGTGACCGGAGACCTGCACGACGCGCTGCGCGGTGCCGACGTCTTCATCGGCGTCAGCGGACCGGGTGTGCTCCACGCAGCGTGGATCAGCGACATGGCATCCGACCCGGTCATCTTCGCCCTGGCCAACCCCGACCCCGAGGTCGACGTCGATGCCGCCCAGCGACTCGCCGCGGTGGTGGCGACCGGGCGAAGTGACTATCCGAACCAGATCAACAACGTGCTGGCGTTCCCCGGGGTGTTCCGCGGTCTGCTCGACGCCCGGGCCAGCGAGGTGACCGTGGCAATGCTCCTGTCCGCGTCCGAAGCACTGGCCGGCTGCGTGTCCGACGAGCAACTCAACGCGACCTACATCGTCCCGTCGGTGTTCGATCCGGCCGTCCCGACAGCCGTCGCCGCGGCCGTCCGTCAGGCGGCGGAACGGAATCGGGACGATCCGCCGGGAACCTGAGGCGCGAACCATCGCGTCCCTTCTCGCACAGGCGACGAAGGGACGGCGCGCGATGCGACGACGGGCAGTGGGTTACGGAACGGCCGGTCTGCTCACCCTGGTCTCCGTGGCCGCCTGCTCCGGCGGCACGGGTTCAGCGGGCAGTCAGGCGGTAGCTCATGGTGACGTGGCCCGAGCGCACGGCCGCGCCGGGGCCGCCGGGGCCGAGCAGCCCGGCGCACCGGCGCGCTTGGCCCCGAGCCGGCAGGACAAGGCCGTCACAGCCTCCGTCGTCACCGAGGCCAAGATCCGCACTGCGCAACTGACTGTCGCCGTGGCCAAGGCGGCGCAGGTCGCGGGCCAAGCCGACCGAGCCGCGCAGATCACCATCGGGGTCGGCGGTGAGGTCGATTCCGACGACCGCGTGTCCGGCCCCGCCGCCACGGCCGAGATGCAGTTCCGGGTGCCGCCGGCGCGGCTGCGTTCCGTCCTCGCCCAGCTCGCCGCGCTGGGGAAGGAGAAGAGCCGCGCGCTGTCGACGACTGACGTCTCGGAGAGGGTGGCCGATGTCGACTCGCGGGTGCAGAGCGCCCGCGACGCCATCGCCCGCTTGCGGGTGCTGTACAGCTCGGCGACCAAGATCGGCGAGATCATCACCGTCGAGGGCGAGCTCAGCAGCCGCGAGGCCGATCTCGAATCGCTGGAGGCCCAGCAGCGCACGCTGGCCCGACAGACCGCCATGGCCGTCATCACCCTGACGCTGCAGACCGCGCCCAAGACGGCCGTCGCCAAGCCGCACACGACGCACAAGCACCATTCCGGCTTCGTCGGCGGGTTGCACCGCGGGTGGGACGGCTTCGTCGCCGCCGGGAACGGAGTCGCGACGGGGTTCGGCACCCTGCTGCCGTTCCTCGTCCTGATCCTGGTCCTCGGCGTCGCCGGCCGGGTCGCGTGGCGGCGCATCCCGCGCCGCACCGGCCCGGGACCGTCGCCCGCGCCGGCCGAGTGATCAGGCCGGCGGGGCGAGGACCTCGGCAGCCGCCAGAAGCCGGTCGTTCTCGTCGGGCGCGCCGATCGTGACCCGGGCGCCCGCACCGGCGAAACCGCGGACGATCACCTGTCGCTCCTCGCAGCCGGCCGCCCATTCCGTCGTGGCGTCCCCGAGCGGCAGCCAGACGAAGTTGGCCTGGCTCGGCGGCACCTCGTAACCGAAGGTGAGCAGCGCCTCGCGGACTCTGGTGCGCTCCTGTACGAGACCGGCGACCCGCTCCAGCAGTTCCTTCTCGGCCTGCGGTTCCAGCGACGCGAGGGCGGCGGCCTGGGCGATCGTGCTGACCGCGAAGGGGACCTGCGTCTGCCGCAGGGCGGCGGTGAGTGCCGGGTCGGCGGCGATCGCGTAGCCGACGCGGAGCCCAGCCAGCCCGTACGCCTTGGAGAACGTGCGCAGGACGATCAGGTTGGGGAACTCGTCGAGCAGGGTCAGGCCGTCGGGCACATCGGGATCGGCGACGAACTCGCGGTACGCCTCGTCCAGCGCGACGACGACGTCAGACGGGACGGCGCGCAGGAAACGCACCAGCGCGTCGCGCCCGACCGCGGTGCCGGTCGGGTTGTTCGGATTGCACACGAAGACCAGGCGGGTCTTGCCGGTGATCCGCTCGGCCATCGCGTCCAGATCATGGACGTGATCGCGCAGCGGTACTTGGATCGACGAAGCGCCACTGACGGCGCTGATGATCGGGTACGCCTCGAACGAGCGCCACGCGTACATGACCTCTTCGTCGGCGTCGGTAACCGCCTGCACGAGCTGGGTGCACAGCGAGACCGAGCCGCAGCCGACGCGGACCTGCTCGGCGTCCACGCCGTACTTGTCGGCCAGGGCTGTGGTCAGCTCGGTGGCGAAGTTGTCCGGGTAGCGGTTGACGGCGCCGGCCGCCGCCGCGATCTGCTCGAGGACCGACGGTAGCGGCGGATAGGGCGTCTCGTTGCTGGCCAGCTTGATGGCGCCCGGGACGTTGCGGCCGGGCACGTAGGCCGGCAGGGTCGCCAGCGTGGGCCGAAGGTGCGCGCTCATGGCCTCACTCCGTTCGGCCATGCGGAGACGCAATGCCTTTTCTTCGCTCCGCAAGCGTCGCTCATGGCTTGTGTTCCTTCTTCTTGTAGGGACGCTCCGACGGCGGCTTGTACCGCTCGACGCGCGCCTTGCGTCCCTTGATCAGCGTCGCCGACAGCGCAGCGATGACCTCGGCCTGGGCCGACTTGGGGATCTCGACGGTCGAGTACTTGTGGGTGATCTCGATGGCGCCGATCTGCTTGCCGGAAAGGCTCGTCTCGTTCGCGATCGCGCCCACGAGGTCCTGCGGACGGATCTTGGCCAGGTGCCCGAGGCTGACGAAGATCGTGGTCGTGGTGCCGGCGGCGGCTCGCGGCTTCGGCCGCGCACCGCCCTCCGCCGCGGCAGCGGCCGGGCTCACGGCGGGGATCTCGGCGTCGTCGTCGTCGGCGCCGGTCGACTCGTGGGCGAGCTTCACCGCGGCCAGCGCGATCTCCATGAGGTCGTACTCGTCGGTGAGCGTGTCGACCACAACGCGGAACCGTTCGTTCTCGCCGTCGTCGGCCAGCGCGTCCTCCAGCGCGGCGCGGGTGAGCTCGAGGCGGCGGGCCCGCAGGTCGGCGACGGTCGGCAGCGACTCGACGGAGATCTTCTGCTTGGTCGCCTTCTCGATCGTCTTCAGCAGCCGGTGCTGGCGCGGCTCGACGAGCGTGATCGCGACACCTTCGCGGCCGGCCCGCCCGACGCGTCCGATGCGGTGGACGTAGGCGTCGGGGGCCGAGGGCAGGTCGTAGTTCACGACGTGGGTCAAATGGTCGATGTCGAGGCCGCGGGCGGCCACGTCGGTGGCGACCAGCAGTTCGGCGCTCTTGTTGCGGACGCGCGACATCACCCGGTCGCGTTGGTCCTGCGTCATCCCGCCGTGCAGCGCCTCGGCCCGGTAGCCGCGGGCGGCCAGCGTCTCGCCGAGGGAGTCGACCTCTTCGCGCGTGCGGCAGAAGACGACCGCGGCGGTGGGGGACTCGACGTCGAGGATGCGGCCGAGCGCCGACGCCTTGTGCTGGCGGGGGACGAGGTAGGCGACCTGGCGTACGCGGGCGGTCTCGGCGTCGGTGCGTTCGCGGTGGATGCGGACCTTGACCGGATCGTTGAGATAACGGCGGACGAGACCGTCGATGCGGGCCGGGAGGGTGGCCGAGAAGAGGACCGTCTGCCGGTCGCGGGGGACCGAGGACATGATCGACTCGATGTCCTCGGCGAAGCCCATGTCGAGCATCTCGTCGGCCTCGTCGAGCACGACCGTCCGCAGTTCGTCGAAGCTGACCGTACGGCGGGTGAGGTGGTCGATGGCCCGGCCCGGGGTGGCGACGACGACGTCGACGCCGGCCTCGAGCGCCCGGATCTGCCGGACGATCGGCTGCCCGCCGTAGATGGCGAGCACCCGCGCGCCGAGCTCGCGCCCGTAGCGGTGGGTCGCCTCGGCGACCTGGATCGCCAGCTCGCGGGTCGGCACGAGGACCAGCGCCTGCGGCGCTTCACCGCCGGGAACGATCCGCTGCAGCAGCGGCAGCGCGAACGCCGCCGTCTTCCCGGTGCCGGTGGCCGCCTGCCCGACGAGATCGGATCCGGCGAGCAACGCCGGGATCGCCTCCCGCTGAATCGGCGTCGGCTCCTCGTAACCCAGCGCATCGAGCGCGCGCTCGAGTTCAGGCCGCAGCTCGAGCTCAGCGAAAGACGTCACGCAACCAGCTTTCCAGACGTACCCAGAACGCGAGGATCAAGCCCGAGGAGCTCCAGCGACGAGCGGCTTCGGTCCGAGCCCCGCCGTCGCGCGAGCGAAGCGAGCTTGCGTGCGGAGCGACGACGGACCCGAGCGAAGCGAGCGGTCCAGAGGAGCGACGCGTCGGCGGATCAGAGATTGCCGCGGCGCTCTTGCTCCCGCTCGATGGCTTCGAAGAGGGCCTTGAAGTTGCCTTTGCCGAAGCCGAGGGAGCCGTGCCGCTCGATCAGCTCGAAGAAGACGGTGGGACGGTCGCCGACCGGCTTGGTGAAGATCTGCAGCAGGTAGCCGTCCTCGTCGCGGTCGACCAGGATGGCCCGCCGCTTGAGCTCCTCGACCGGCACCCGCACCTCGCCGATCCGCGCGCGCAGCTCGGGATCGTCGTAGTAGGAGTCAGGGGTGTCGAGGAACTCGACGCCACGGGCGCGCATCTCGTCCACGGTGCGCAGGATGTCGTTGGTGGCCAGCGCGATGTGCTGACAACCCGGGCCGGCGTAGAACTCGAGGTACTCGTCGATCTGCGACTTGCGCTTGCCGGGCGACGGCTCGTTGAGGGGGAACTTCACCCGGTGGTTGCCGTTGGCCACGACCTTGGACATCAGCGCCGAGTACTCCGTGGCGATGTCGTCGCCCACGAATTCGGCCATGTTCACGAAGCCCATGACGCGGTTGTAGAAGTCGACCCACTCGTCCATCCGGCCGAACTCGACGTTGCCGACGCAGTGGTCGACGGCCTGGAACAGCCGCTTGTCCGGCATCGTCATCGTCGACGACTGCGGGACGTAGCCGGGCAGGTAGATGCCGGTGTAGCGCGAACGGTCGATCAGCGTGTGCCGCGTCTGGCCGTAGGCGGCGATCGCGGCCATCCGCACCGTGCCGTGCTCGTCACTCACGTCGTGCGGTTCGTCGACGACGGTCGCGCCCTGCGCCCGCGCGTGCGCGATGCACTTGTCGACGTCGGGGACCTCGAGCGGCAAATCGACGACTCCATCACCGTGCTCGCGGTGATGGTCGGCGTAGCGGCTGCCGGGGTCGACAGGACCGATCAGGACGAACCGGGCCGAGCCGGCGCGCAGGACGAACGCCTTGTGATCACGGTTGCCGGTCTCCGGCCCGCTGTAACCGACGAGGTCCATGCCGAAGGCGTGCTGGTAGAAATGCGCGCTCTGCGTGGCGTTCCCGCACACGAAGACGACCGCGTCCATGGCAGTGACCGGGAAGGGGTCGGTCGACTCGTCGTAGTCGACGAGACCGACCAGTTGCTTCAGGCGCTCGATGGTGAGCTGGGCGTCGCGCTCTTGCGGGGTGAGGTCGACCGTCGTCATGCCGTCAGCCTGCTCTCGACGGCATCAGTGGGCAAGTGAGCGTGGATAGGGCGGACAACCTGCACATTCTGTCCACGTAGAGGCCCAGCCGACTGGCCAGATTGTCAGTTGGTGAGCGCGGCGACGGCGGCGAGGACCGCGAACAGCGCGAACAGCACGCCGGCCACCCGGTGCACGAGCCGCAGCGGGATGCGGCGCACCACCACCCGGCCGGCGACCACCGCTATCGCCGCGACCACGACCAGGGCCACCCACGCGCCAACGCCGGTTGCGACGGCGTGGGCCATGCCGTGGTGGCGGGCGACGAGCCCAGCGGTCGCGATCTGGCTCGCGTCGCCCCACTCGGCCGCGAACAGCACTCCGAACGAGGTGGCGACGATCCGCCAGAACGAGGCGGCCTCTCGAGCCTCGGCGAGCTCCACATCGTCCTCGGCGGCGAGCGATTCCCGGATGAGCAGGATTGCACCGATCGCGAACAGCACGGCCACCACCGCTTCCACCATTCGGCGCGGCAACAGCGTGATCACCCCGCCCGCGGTGGCGGCCACGACGCATTGGACGGCGAAGGCGGCAGCCACCCCGAGCAGCACCGGCCGCGGCCGGTACCGCGTCGAGAGCACGAGCGAGGCCACCAGCGTCTTGTCCGGCAGCTCGACGAGCAGCACCACGCCGAAGGCCAGCAGTGCGGCCGTCAAGGAAGTCATCCCCTCGATCGTGCCGTGTCCTGACCGGTCATCGCCAAATCCGCCCCTAGCCTTGTGACCGATGTCCAACTACGTCGCGGTCTTCGCGCTCGTCCTCGCCTATGTGGCGCTGGTAGCGGCCTACTGCGCCCTGCGCACGTTGGCCCGGCTGCGCCGCGCGACGACCGTCCTGGCCAAGGGTGCGCGCGGACCCGAGGCGCACGCGTCGCTGATCGAGGCGACCCAGCGCAACACCGAGCGCACCGAGCTCGTGGCCGAGGAGATCGCCGACCTGCGGGCGATGGTCGCCGACCAGATGAAGAAGCGGAAGGATCCGCAGTCCGGTGCCGCCCCGGCCGGCCTGTCGAACATCGCTCTCGTGCGTTACGACGCCTTCGGCGAGATGTCCGGACGGATGTCCTTCTCGCTGGCGCTGCTCGACGAGAACGGCGACGGCGTCACCATCAGCGCGATTGCCGGCACGGGAGACACCCGCGTCTACGCCAAGAGCGTCTCCGACGGGAAAGGCGAGCACGAGCTGTCGCCGGAGGAGCAGCAGGCGGTGACCGCGGCCGTGGCGAAGCGGCGAGGGCTGCTGGGCCGCAAGTCCGCCTGAGTCGGGCTCTACGCTGGCCCGCGTGACCACGATCGCCTTCCTGGGGCCTGAGGGGACCTTCGCCCACCAGGCCCTGCGGGCCCTGCCCGTCGCGGCCGGCGCCGAACTGCTGCCGACGAGCAACGTGACCCTGGCCATCGACGCCGTTCGCTCGGGCGCGGCCGACGCCGCGCTCGTCCCGCTGGAGAACTCCGTCGAGGGCGCGGTGCCGGCCACGCTGGACGAGCTCGCCAACGGCGAGCCGCTGATCATCGCCGAAGAGACCTACCTGGCCGTCACGTTCGAACTGTTGGGACGCCCGGGAACGCAACGAACCGACATCCGCACGGTGGCGACGCACACGCACGCCGAGGCGCAGGTGCGCCGCTGGCTGATCGACAATCTGTCCCATGCCCACGTGGCACTCGTGGGCTCCACCGCCGGCGCGGCCCAGGCCGTCGCGGCCGGCGAGTTCGACGCCGCGGTCGGCGCGGCGGTGGCCGGCGAGCTGTACGGACTGGACGTGATCGCCCACGACATCGCCGACAACGGAGGAGCGGTCACCCGCTTCGTGCTGCTGACGCGCCCGGCTCCGCCGCCGCCGCCGACGGGCAATGACCGCACGACCCTGGTGGCCTATCTGCGCGAGGACCACGCCGGCGCGCTGCTCGAGATCCTGTCCGAGTTCGGCACGCGCGGCATCAACCTCACCCGGATCGAGTCCCGGCCCACCAAGGGACGCATCGGCCAGTACTGCTTCTCGATCGACTGCGAGGGCCACCTCGAGGACGAGCGGGTCGGCGACGTGCTCGCCGCCCTGCACCGGATCTGCGGCGACGTCCGCTACCTCGGCTCGTACCCGCGCCGCGACGGCGTGCAGGGTCCGGTGCCCCCGGGCCGGCAGAACCCGGAGTTCCTCGAGGCGCGGACGTGGCTGACGAAGCTGCGCGAGACGGGAGCGTCATGAGCGACGACGGCCGCCCCGAGCCGCCGCTGACCGCCGACGAACGAGCCACCCTCGAGGGGTTCCTCGACTTCCACCGGGCGACGCTCGAGCTGAAATGCCGAGGCCTGACGCCGGAGCAGCTGGCCGCTCGCTCCGTGCCGCCGTCGTCGATGTCGCTGCTCGGCCTCGTCCGTCACCTCGCCGACGTCGAGACCGGCTGGTTCCACTTGGTCGAGACCGGCGTTCGGCGGACGCCGCGCTTCTATTCCGCCGACGACCCCGACGGCGACTTCGACCATGCGGTCGGCGAGGCCGCCGCCGTCGACGAGGCGTTCGCCGCCTGGCGCGAGGCGATCGAGGAGTCGCGCGCGATCAGTGCCAGAACACCGCTCGACGCGACGTTCGAACACCCGCGCAACGGTCCGACGTCGCTGCGGTGGGTGCTCACCCACATGGTCGAGGAGTACGCCCGGCACAACGGGCACGCCGACCTGCTGCGGGAACGGATCGACGGCGTCACCGGCGAGTAGCCCTAGAGGTACAGCCCGGTGTTCTCGTCGTTGCGTTCGGCTGCGACGGCGTGCAGGTCGCGCTCGCGGAGCAACAGGTACTCGTCCCCGGCTATCTCGACCTCGAAGCGGTCGTCGGGGCTGAACAGCACCCGGTCACCGGTCTGCACGGCCCGCACGTGGTTGCCCACGGCCAGCACCTCGGCCCACATCAGCCGCTTGGAGACCTGGGCCGTGGCGGGAATGAGGATGCCTCCGGACGAGCGGCGCTCGCCGTCCTCGTGAGAGTCCTTCACGAGCACACGGTCGTGCAGCATCTTGATCGGCAGCCGGTCACCCACATCAGCAGCCTACGGCCGGGCATGAGCCGCGGCGCGCGACCGTCAGTGGAACTGGGGGATGAGCAGGTAGAGCCCGTAGAGCAACGCGGCGCCGCACACCAGGAAGGCGAGGCCGGCGCCGGCCAGACCGGTGGCGCGGGCGGTCGATCCGGCCGGGGCCGACTTGGCGGCCTCGGCCTTGGACAGCCCCAGCACACCCAGGGCGAAGACGGCCACGATGCCGACGCCGAACGCGAGGCTGACTTCGGCGACCTTGACCAGGCCCGACCAATGGATCTCTATTCCAGCCATGTCGTCCCCCTCAAGCGGCCGCGGCGAAGGTCGGCGCCGCGATCACCGGCGCGGTCGGGGTCTCGATGACGTTGGCGGCGGTGACCGCCGAGCGGCGCGAGTAGGCGTAGATCGCGGCGACCGCGCACAGAGCCGTGGCGGCGACGGCCAACACCCCGCCGTTGCCGGACGTGGCCACCTTCGCGGCCAGGCCGCCGACGACCGCGGCGAGCGGCAGGGTGAACAGCCAGGCCAGCGCCATGCGCCGGGCAACGGTCCAGCGGATCTCGGCCAGCCGGCGGCCGATCCCCGAGCCCAGGATGCCTCCGGCGCAGACCTGGGTCGTCGAGAGCGCGAAGCCCAGGTGGGACGACGCAAGCAGCACGGCGGTGGAGGACGTCTCGGCCGCGAAGCCCTGCGGCGGCTCGATGTCGGTGATGCCGCTGCCCATCGTGCGGATGATCCGCCAGCCACCGGCGTACGTCCCCGCGGCGATGGCCAGCCCGGCGAGCAGGACGACCCACCACGGCGGGCCGGATTTCGATGCAAGGTTGCCCGACGAGATGAGGACCAGCGTGATGATCCCCATGGTCTTCTGGGCGTCACCGGTGCCGTGCGCGAGCGCGACCATCGACGCGGACAGGGTCTGGCCGCGCCGGAAGCCGCGGTCCACCGACGACCGCCGGGCGCGGCGAGTCAGTCGATATGCGACGAACGTCCCGATCGCCGCAACGGTGCCGCAGACGATCGGCGATGCCACGGCGGGCACCAAAACCTTCTCGGCCACGACGTCGAAGTGAATCGCGCCGGTGCCGGAAGCGACCCAGACCGCGCCGATCAACCCGCCGAACAGCGCGTGGGACGAGGAGGAGGGCAGGCCGAACAGCCAGGTGACCAGGTTCCAGAGGATCGCGCCGATGAGGCCGCCGAAGATGATGGCCGGCGTCACCAGTTTGTCGTCGACCAGGCCGCCGGAGATGGTCTTGGCCACCTCGGTGGCGAGGAAGGCACCGACCAGGTTCAGCACCCCCGCGATGGCGACGGCCACCTTGGGGCGCAGTGCTCCCGTGGCGATCGAGGTCGCCATCGCGTTTGCGGTGTCGTGGAACCCGTTGGTGAAGTCGAACGCGAGGGCCGTGACGATGACGATGACCACGAGGAGGGAGACGTCCACGGCGCGGACGCTACGGACACCCGGTGATCCTTCGGCGGACATCAGGTGAACGGCGGGTGAACGGGTTCCGGGCCCGAGTGGGGCGGTCAACCACGGTAACAAGCTTGTGTCAGTCACCACGATGCGCCGGAAACGGGCGCTACGCTCCGGATCTCACCACGTGGGCACGTGCTCACCGAAGGGAGCCGACCCCCGGCCCCTTCGCCGAAGAGGGGACGACATGGCGTTTTCATCTCGAACCAGAACGACTTTCACGCTGTCAGTGGCGGTCGTCGCTGCCGTGACGCTGGCGGCTTGTGGCGCCGGCAAGAAGAACAACAACAACAACAAGTCCAGCGGGGCGGCCGCGAGCGGCGCCAGCTCGAACGCGGCGACCGGCGGCAAGCCGATCACGATCGGCACGACCGACACGGTGACCGCGCTCGACCCGGCGGGCTCGTACGACTTCGGCTCGCTCACCGTCGAGACGAACATCTATCAGTTCCTGATGAACGTCCCGGCCGGCGGCACCAAACCCGAGCCCGACGCGGCGAAGAGCTGCGCGTTCGACACGCCGACCACCTACAAGTGCGTCCTGCAGCCCAACCTGAAGTTCTCCAACGGTGACCCGCTGACGGCCGCCGACGTCGCGTTCACCTTCAAGCGCATCGTCACGATCAACGACCCCAACGGGCCGGCCTCGCTCATCGCCAACATGAAGTCGGTCGCGGCACAGGGGACCGACACCGTCGTGTTCACGCTGAACAACCCGAACGACCAGACGTGGCCGTTCGTGCTCGGCACGTCGGCCGGCCCGATCGTCGACTCCAAGGTCTTCCCGCCGAACAAGCTGCTGGCCGACGACAAGGTCATCGGCTCGGGGCCCTACGTCATCTCGAGCTACCAGAAGAACCAGCTCGTCCAGTTCAAGGCCAGCCCGACCTACACCGGCCCGAACAAGCCGAAGACCAGCCAGGTCACGATGAAGTACTACACGACGTCGGACAACATGAAGCTGGACGTGCAGAGCGGCGGTATCGACGTCGCGTACCGCACGATGAGCCCGACCGACATCGACTCGCTCAAGAAGGACAGCAACGTCAAGGTGCTCACCGGTGCCGGTGGCGAGCTGCGCTACATCGTGTTCAACCTGAAGACGATGCCGGGCAAGACCGACGCGGAGAAGCTCGCCATTCGCAAGGCCATCGCCTACTCCATCGACCGCCAGGATCTGTCGACCAACGTCTACAAGGGCACGTACCGTCCGGCGTACTCGATGGTGCCGCAGGGCATCCCGTTCGCCACCGAACCGTTCAAGAGCGTGTTCGGCGCGGCGCCGGACAAGGCCAAGGCCGCGAGCGCGTTGAAGGCTGCGGGAATCTCGACGCCCGTCAGCCTGCACATCGACTACGTGTCAGACGGTCACTACGGCACGACGTCGGGCGACGAGTACAACCAGATCAAGCGTCAGCTCGAAGGCACCGGCCTTTTCAAGGTCACGCTGCAGGGCACGGCGTACACGACGTACCGGGACCAGCGGGTGAAGGACATCTACCCGATCTACCAGCTCGGCTGGTTCCCGGACTTCGTGGACCCGGACAACTACTTGTTCAACTTCCTGAACAAGGACAACTTCGTCCACGCCCACTACTGCGACAACCAGACGACCGCCCCGTGCGTGAAGGACGGGGTGCTGCCGCTGCTGACGCAGGAGGAGACGCAGACCGGGGATGCCCGGGCGCAGGCCTTCACCACCATCCAGCAGAAGCTGGCGACCGAGACGGTCCCCTACATCCCGTTGCTGTCCGGCAACCAGGTGGCGGCGACCAGCAAGAAGATCACCGGCGTGCAGGAGACGCTGGACGCCACGTACCAGTTCCGGATGTGGTTGCTCAGCAAGAGCTGACCGGACAGTTGGGTCGAAGCTGACCCATCGCGGCTGTACCCGGGCACGCGCGGCGCAGTGTCGGCGCGCGTGCCCGGTGCCCATCCGAAACTCCTCTGGAGGACCGACCTCACGTGGCCTCGACCAAGACGTCGTCGGGTTCGCTGCGCACCTACCTGATCACCCGACTGGTCCTGGTGATCCCGATGGTGTGGATCCTGGTCACCCTCGTGTTTTTCGTCCTCCGTGTGGTCGGCGATCCGATCAAGTCGGCGTTCGGCGACCGCCTCTCGCCGGCCGAACTGGCCGCGAAGGAGCACGCGGCCGGCCTCGACCGTCCGCTGCTGACCCAGTACTGGGACTACCTCAAGGGTGTCTTGCAGGGCGACTTCGGCACCTCGCTGACCGACAACACGAAGATCAGCAAGATCCTCAAGATCAACGGCGCCGCGACGCTCGAGTTGACGCTGTGGGCGCTGCTCGTCGCCCTCGTGATCGGCATCCCGCTCGGCCGGCTGGCCGCCCGCTATCGGGACCGCGCCCCGGACGTGGGCTTGCGCCTGTTCGGCGTGCTGGCCTACGCCATCCCGGTCTTCTTCCTCGGCCTGCTGCTGAAGCTGCTGTTCTCGATCCAGCTCGGGTGGCTGCCGGTGAACGGGCGCGCGTCACCGAACGTGGAGGTGGCCATCAACGACGTCTCGCCCAACACCCACGTCTACTTGATCAACGCCATCCTGTACGGGGACAACTCCTACATCTGGGACGTGCTCAAACACACCGTGCTGCCGGCGATCACGCTCGGCCTGCTGGTCGCCGGGATCTTCCTGCGCCTGGTGCGCGTGAACCTCTTGCAGACGCTGCGGGCTGACTATGTCGAGGCGGCGCGCGCGCGTGGCGTCCGCGAAGGCCGCGTCGTCCGCAAGCACGCGTTCCGCAACGCGCTGATCCCGGTGGTGACGGTCATGGGTCTGCAGATCGCCGCGTTGCTCGGCGGCGCGGTGCTCACCGAGGAGACGTTCGAGTGGCAGGGGCTCGGCTTCAAGCTCGCCTTCTACCTGCAGCGGCAGGACTACGTCGCCGTCCAGGGCATCGTCACCGCGGTGGCGGTGGCGGTGGCGATCATCAGCTTCCTGATCGACGTGGTGGCGGCGACCGTCGACCCGAGGGTGAGGTATTGACGTGAGTATCAACCTGCCTGAGCTCGACGGCGCCGAGATCGCCGCCGCGCTTCCGTCGACCGGCCGCAAGCACAGCCGTATCCCGGGGATGGACGCCGTCCGGGCGACGTCCGGCTTCCAGCGCGGCATGCTCGTCGCGGGCACCGTCATCGTCATGTTCTTCGTCGCGGTCGCGCTGCTCGCGTCCTGGATCGCGCCGTACGGGTTCAACGACGACCGCAAGGGCACGAAGGTGTTCGGCCGGCTCATCGGGCCGTCGAGCGACCACTGGTTCGGAACGACGGCCGGCGGCGAGGACGTGTACTCCCGCGTCGTCTTCGGCGCGCAGACGGCACTCGAGGTGATCCTCCTGGCGGTCGCGATCTCGATCGTCGTCGGTGTCCCGCTCGGGCTGATCTCGGGCTACATCGGCGGGTGGCTCGACCGCGTCCTCGTCCTCATCACCGATGCGCTGTTCGCTTTCCCGTCCTTGTTGCTCGCCATCATCGTCAACATCGCGATCGCAGGTGGCACCAACAGCAAGCTGGGCGGGATCATGGCCGCCGCCATCTCCATAACCGTCGTCTACGTGCCGCAGTACTTCCGCGTCGTCCGCAACGCCACGGTGGCCGCGCGGGAAGAACCGTACGTCGAGGCCGCCCGCGCCATCGGGGCGCCGGCTCGCGTGGTGATGACGCGCTACATCTTCGGCAACGTCGTGCAGACGGTGCCGGTGATCGCCACCCTCAACGCCGGCGACTCGATCCTCACCCTCGCCGGGCTCGGGTTCCTCGGCTACGGCATCGAGCCCTCGTCGGGTGCGGAGTGGGGCCACGACCTCAGTCGGGCCGTCGGGGACACCTCGGCCGGCATCTGGTGGACCGGGCTCTACCCCGGCATCGCCATCGTCCTCATCGTGGTCGGGGTGACGCTCGTCGGCGAATCACTCAACGACGTGCTCAATCCGCTGCTGCGCACACCGAAGGTCGACCAGGTGGACCTCAGCGAGTTCGCGTCGGCCGAGTCATGACCGAGCCCGTACTCGACGTCAAGGACATGCGGGTCTGGTACGCCGGACCGGCCGGACCGGTCCGCGCCGTCGACGGCGTCTCGTTCACGTTGCGGCCCGGTGAGGTGCTGGGGCTCGTCGGCGAATCGGGTTGCGGCAAGTCGACGCTCGGACGCGGCCTCATCGGGTTGACGCCGCGCGGATCGGCCGTGGACGGAGATGTCCGCTTCGACGGACGGGACCTGCTCTCGATGCCCAAGCGCGAACGGGACCGGTTGCGCGGCAGCGGGATGGGGCTGATCTTCCAGGAGCCGATGACCCGCCTCGATCCGCTGATGCGGATCAGCGCCCACTTCGACGAAGCGCTGAAGACCCACGAGAAGGACCTGTCGAAGGACGAACGCGAATCGCGCGCGCTGGAGGCCCTGCGCGCACTGGGCATCCCCCCGACCCGCTTCCGCAACTACCCGCACGAGTTCTCCGGCGGGATGCGCCAACGCATCATGATCGCGCTGGCGCTCGCGCTGCGTCCGAAGTTCATCATCGCCGACGAGCCGACGACCGCGCTGGACGTGCTGGTCGAGGCGCAGATCCTGCGCATCCTGGTCGAGATCCGCGAGCGATTCTCACCGGCGATCCTGCTGATCACGCACAACCTGGGCATCGTCGCCGAGGCCTGCGACCGGGTGGCGGTGATGTACGCCGGCCGGATCGTCGAGCAGGGACCGGTGCGCGACGTCTTCGCCGCACCGTCGCACCCGTACACGAAGGCGCTGCTGTCGTCGACCATCTCGCTGACCACCCAGGAACTGCATTCCATCGCCGGTGCGCCGCCCGACCTGGTCGCACCGCCACCGGGCTGTCGCTTCCATCCGCGCTGCCCGTCGGCGATGCAGATCTGCCCGCGGGTCGCACCGCCGAAGTTCGGACCGCACGCTGCGGAGTGCTGGCTGCTCGATCCGTCGCTGTCGGACTCGGATGCGGCGCCGCTGGAGAAGCAGGAGGTGTCGGTCGCCGATGAGGCCTGAGGACGAAGCGCCGGTCGCCACCCGCGCACCGGCCGAACCGATCGTCGAGATCACCGATCTCAACGTCCACTTCTCGCTGCGGGCGAACGCGGCGGCGCGGATGCTGGGTCGGTCGTCGGGCACCGTGCGCGCGGTCGACGGTGTGACGATCTCGCTCGCGCCCGGCGAGGTGCTCGGGCTGGTGGGGGAGTCGGGGTCGGGGAAGTCCACCCTCGGCCGGGCGCTGCTCGGGCTGGTACCGGCGACCAGCGGCAGCATCCGCTTCCACGGCAAGGAGCTCACCGGGCTGCCGGAGTCGCAGCTGCGGCCACTGCGCCGGCAACTGCAGATGGTGTTCCAGGACCCCCATGCGTCGCTGAACCCGTCGATGACCGTCGGCCGGTCGATCGGTGACGCTCTTCGGATCCACAAGATGTATCCGGACGCCGACAAGCGGCGCGAAGCCGTCGCTGCCGCGCTCGAGCGGGTCGGACTCGCGCCGGCGTCGCGGTTCATCGACAAGTACCCGGCGGAGCTGTCCGGTGGGCAGAAGCAGCGCGCCGTCATCGCCCGCGCGATCGTGCTCGAGCCGGAGCTGGTCGTCGCCGACGAGCCGATCTCGATGCTCGACATGTCGGTGCGCGCGAAGATCCTCGGGCTGCTGGACGAGCTGCGTCGAGACCTCGGGCTCACCTACGTCTACATCACGCACGATCTCGCGTCGGCCCGATTCTTCTGCGACCGCGTCGCGATCATGTACCTGGGCAAGATAGTCGAGGTCGGTCCGGTCGCCGAGATCTTCGCCAACCCACGGCATCCGTATACGAAGGCGTTGCTCGGCGCGGTGCCCGATCCCGACCCGTCGCGATCGGTGGCGCGTGATCTGCCCCGGGGCGAGATCCCTGACGCCGCCGATCCACCACTCGGCTGCTCGTTCCACCCCCGGTGTCCAGCGGCGTTCGGCCCGTGCGGTTGGGAGCCGCGCGACGTGCGCATGGTGCTGGAGCAACGGTGGACGATCGTGGCGCCGGAGCAGTACGACCGAGAGGCGGACCTGGTCGGCGACGGGGACCGGTTCGCATCCGATGAGGCGGTCTACGCGGCGAGCGGTTCACCGGGGGAGGTCCTCGAGTTGCTCGAGCAGGAGCGGGCCGAGCGACCGAGCGACCCGCTGTGGAAGGGCGTCGCCGGCATGTCCGTGTCGGGACGGACGGTGCTGATGGACATGAAACCGGCCGTCGAGCCGCATCTGCAGCAAGTGCCGGGATCAGACGTCGCCGTGTCCTGCCACCTCTACCACCCACCCGCCGGTTCCGATCCCGCCGAGTCCAACCTCACTCCGACCTAGTCCGTCGCCGGCCACTTTCCGAGTGGATCTTGTGCAGACTCGCGGGCTATTTCCCGCGTGTCTGCACAAGATCCACTTCTTTGTGGTTAGCTGACCGGCTTCTGCTCGCGGTGCCCGGCGAGTCGGAGAAGGTCCTCGGCGTGCTGCCGGAGGTCGTCTGGACCGATGGCTCGGTAAGCGCGTGCGCGCAACTCCGGATCGCCCACGTAGGATTCCGCCTCGGCAAAGAAGGCATCGACCACGTCGAACACTTCGTTCGCAAAGATCGTGTCATCACTGAGATAGGTCCTCATGTACCGGCCTTCAAAATCGTCGGCTGAGATCTGACCTTCCACAAAGTCCTCGAGAAGTCGACGGTAGGGCTCGATTGCCGCAGCGACGGCAGCCTGTGCATTCAGATCACCCGCCACCGAGACTCCCCCTCTCCACCACGTTCTGGGTTTGGCCTTCAGTCATTTCCCACGCGGAGATGAACTCGCCCGTCTCTGACTGAATGACCACCAGTCTGGACTGCGTGTTGTAGCTGAGTATGACTCGCTCCCGGTGATAGGTGCCGATAATTCGGACTTGTCGTGGGATGCTCCAAGAACCGACGCACGGCGGTCTCGAAGGCTGCGAATCCGGCTCGCCCGCGGTTCTCGGTGACGCCGAATGCGGCCGCATGCTTGAACTTCGCCTCCAGCTGGAACGGCTGCGCCGTGAATTGGGGGAACTTCCCGGCCGCGCGGAGCCGGCCGAGGGCGCCTAGTTCTCCTGTTGCGCGGACGGTGCGCAGGCGGCCGGCCATGGTCACCGCAGCGGCCGTCACCTTCGCGTTCAGCACCACCCGCACTCGCGCGGCAACCGCCTCGGCCCGTTCGGCCACGGCATTGATCGACTGCGCCACCGTCCGAGCCATCGTGGTGAACTTCTCGATCAACTGCGCCACTCGCGCCGCCGTCTTGGCGATGCGCCCGGCCTGCGCAGCCTGTGTCGGAGCCTCCGCCGTCCCGAAACTGAACACCGACGCGACGAACCCGGTGGCCTGGATCGCGGCCGACCACTCGACCAAGCTCACCAGCTCGTGTTCGACCTCGGAGTGCACGACGTCAAGGTGATGTGCCAGCTCGCCGCACGCGTCGGCCAGCGCGAATTGGGCGCAGGCGACTTCGCGGATGTGCATGTACAGCCCGTCGCACACCGTCGTCATGTCGTCGAACTCGGGCAGGTGGTCGCCCATCGCCGGGACGGCCGCGACCGCCGCATACTCACTGAGCGACCACAGCCGGTCGCCGCACGACCGCCAGGCCGACGCCGCTCGGTGCAGCCGGTCCTGGTGACCGTTCGGCCACACGTAGCCGACCGCGTCATCGATCAGCCCCCAGCCCGTCGGCCCGCCACCGGAACCGCCGGCCGCGCTCGGAACGCGAAGAGCCAGCCCGATCGTGCACTCGTCCGGCAGCGCCGACGTCGCCGCCGCGATGGCGTGCCGCACGCCGGCCGTTGATGCGGAATCAGCCGCTTCGTAATTCCGCGCGGTCTGCGCGAACATCGACGAGACCTGATAACAGGCGTTGATCGCGTCCTGCGCGGCGCGAAGAGTCCCCGCCGCGGCCCGGTCGTACGCGGTGGCCCAGTCCCGGCCGCCCGGGTCGTCGCCGGCCATCCCGCCGCACTCCTGCAGCGTGTCGATCAGTCGTGTGGCGGCGGTCGTGCATGGATCGGCGACGTCGGCGTAGAGCGATCGCGAGGCAGCGGCGAAGTCCTCGGTCTCGAGCTGGATCAACGCGGTGGTCACAGCGCCCACATGCGGCGGTTGGCCAGGACGGCGGCCTCGTAATTGCCCCGAGCGACGGCGGCAACCGCGCGCAGCGAGGCGAGCGCGTCCTGCACCTCGGCCGCCCCTGCTGCCCACCGCGTTCGCGCCCGAGCCTGCGCCACCGCTGCCTCACCCGTCCAGGTCGGATGCAAGCGCTCGGCGCGCACGGCTTCCTCCCGTAACCCGGCGAGATGGCCCAGGTACCGCTCCATCCACTCGACCAGCTCGGCGAGCTGCGCGAGATCGACCACCAGCCGGCTCACATCGGCCCCGCGCCGACAGTCGTCCGCACCGACTCCTCGGTGGCGGCATAGCCCGCGCCGGAACCGCGGAGGGCCACCGTCAGCTCGTCCAGTGCACGCAGCATCGCCACCACACCCTCGAGCCACTGCTCCCAGCCCAGCCGGAACGCCGTCGCCGCGCTGCCGTGCCACCTCGCCGTCAGCAGCACCGTGGCCGACGCGCGCAGCGGATCGAGCGCCGACCGCGCCGCCACGACGGCGCAACCGAGCGCGCCCGCCGCACGCTCGAGCTCGACCGGATCGACGGCGTAGCCTCCCACGTCACGCCCCCTTTCGCCCGATGTGTGCCGGAAGCCTAAGCAAGATCGGACAGGTCGCGGGGCGGGCTGTGGACAACGCTCGCCGGGCAACCGGCAAGGGCACCGCGGCCCGGTCAGTAACCTGGCGAGGTGATCGACCTCAAGGTGGTGCGCGACGATCCCGACCGCGTCCGCGCCTCGCAACGCACCCGCGGCGCCGACGAGAGCCTCGTCGATGCACTGCTCGCCGCCGACGACGCGCGCCGCGCGGCGGTGGCCCGCGCCGACTCCCTGCGTGGTGAGCAGAAGAGCCTGGGCCGCGAGGTGGCCAAGGCGAGCGCCGACGACCGCCCGGCGCGGCTGACCAAGGCGCGGCACCTGGCCGACGAGGTGAAGTCCGCCGAAGTCGACCAGGCCGACGCCGACGAGGCGCTGCGCGAGGCCCACCTCGCCATCCCCAACATCGTCGAGGACGGGGTTCCCCCGGGCGGCGAGAACGACTTCGTCACGCTGGAGACGGTCGGTACCCCGCCGCAGGTCGACGACCCGAAGGACCACGTCGAGATCGGCGCCGCTCTCAAGGCGATCGACACCGAACGGGGCGCCAAGGTCAGCGGCGCACGGTTCTACTTCCTCACCGGCATCGGCGCCCAGCTCGAGTTCGCGCTCACCAACCTGGCCATGGCCCAGGCAACCGGAGCCGGCTTCGTGCCCGTCATCGCGCCGGCGCTCGTGAAGCCCGAGATCATGCAGGGGACCGGTTTCCTCGGCGCGCACGACGCCGAGGTGTACCGCCTGGCCAACGACGATCTGTACCTCGTGGGGACGTCAGAGGTCGCGCTCGCGGGTTACCACTCCGGCGAGATCCTCGAAGAGCTGCCGTTGCGCTACGCCGGGTTCTCCAGCTGTTTCCGACGTGAGGCCGGCTCGTACGGCAAGGACACCAAGGGCATCATCCGCGTCCATTGGTTCGACAAGGTCGAGATGTTCTCCTACGTCGGCGTGGACGAGGCGCGCGACGAGCACCAGCGCCTGCTCGCGTGGGAGCGCGAGTTCCTCGACAAGCTCGAGCTGGCCTACCGCGTCATCGACGTCGCGGCCGGCGACCTCGGAAGCAGCGCTGCGCGCAAGTTCGACATCGAGGCCTGGTTCCCCTCGCAGGGCGCCTACCGCGAGCTCACGTCGACGTCGAACTGCACCACCTTTCAGTCGCGTCGGCTCAACATCCGCACCCGCGGAGACAAAGGCAACGAGCCGGTCGCCACGCTCAACGGCACGCTGTGCGCGATCGCCCGCACCATCGCCTGCCTCCTCGACCACCACCAGCAACCGAACGGCTCGGTCTACGTCCCGGCGGCCCTGCGTCCCTATCTCGGCGGCCGCGAGGTGCTGACGCCCGCATGACCGTCCCTCGCGAGTACCCGCGCGGTATCAAGCTCGTCGCCACCGACCTGGACGGAACGCTGCTGCACTCCGACGGTTCGGTTTCCGACCGCAGCCGGTCCGCCCTGAAGGCGGCGGCCGACGCCGGGCTCCTCGTCGTCTTCGTCACCGGCCGGCCACCGCGTTGGCTCGACGTCCTGGTGGACGAGACGGGCTACGTCGGCGTCGCCGTGGGCGCGAACGGCGCCGTTCTCTACGACATGACGACCGAGGAGGTCATCACTGCGCGCACGCTCGACCAGGCGTTGATGGCCGAGCTCGGCGCCGCCGTGCGGGCCGAGTTCCCTCGCGTCCAGTTTGCCGTCGAGTACGGCAACGGCTTCGCCGCCGAACCCGGCTACGTGCACGATTGGCAGATCAACCCGCCCTACGACCGTCGCGGTGTGGCCCTGGCCCGGCCCCGTGTCGGCGAGCTGGACGAGATCCTCACCGAACCGGCCATGAAGCTTCTGGCCAAGGACCGCGAGGTCGACGCCGATCTGTTCCTGAACGCGGTCACGGCGCTGGTGGGGGACCGGGCGACGATCACCCATTCGTCGTCCTTCGGCCTGCTCGAGATCTCGGCTCCGGGCGTCACCAAGGCGACCGGGCTGGCCGATGTCGCCGACCGGCACGGCGTCGGCCCGCACCAGGTTGCCGCGATCGGCGACATGCCCAACGACCTCCCGATGCTGCAGTGGGCCGGCCACTCCTACGCCGTCGCCAATGCCCACCCGTCGGTGATCGAGGTCGCCGACGAGGTGGTCGACAGCAACGACGACGACGCCGTCGCGCAGCTCATCGAGGGCCTGCTCAACCTCCAGTAGGCGGGGCGAGCGCGGCCCGCCGGATCTTGCCGCTCGTCGTCTTGGGGAGGTCGTCGAGGAACCAGATGCGGCGCGGGTACTTGTAGGGCGCCGTCTCCGACCGGACGTAGCGCTGCAGCTCGGCCACCAGCTCGTCGCCGGCGGAGAAGCCTTCCTTCAACACCACCGCGGCGCCGACCACCTGGCCGCGCGACTCATCGGGCACGCCGAGCACCGCGCACTCACGCACGGCCGGATGTCCCATGAGCGTCGACTCGACCTCGGCCGGTCCGATGCGGTAGCCCGAGCTGATGATCACGTCGTCGGCCCGCGCCTCGAAGAACAGCCACCCGTCGTCGTCCTGTCGGACCTGATCGCCGGTGCGCCACATACCCGGAGGTACGGATGTGCCGTCGTAGCCGAGAAAGAAGGTGGGGACGGTGCCCGGATCGACGACCAGCTCGCCGTCGACGACCGACGCGACGATGCCCGGCAACGGCCGCCCCATCGAGCCGGGCGGCGCGGTCTCACCAGGACGCACGCCGGTCACCTGACCGGTCTCGGTCTGCCCGTAGCCGTCCGAGATCTCCAGACCGGTCTGCGCGCGCCACGCCGCGAACGCCGGCACGCCCAGCGCCTCGCCGGCCGTGATCGCGCGCCGCAGTGACGGCAGTGCGCCGATCCGCCCGTGCGCCGCGATGAGCCGGTATTCCGTCGGCGCCATGCAGAGCACCTGCACACCTTCGTTCCGGATCGTCTCCAGCCGGCGCACGGGGTCGAAGCGTTCGTCCTGCAACAGCGCCGCCGCGCCGGCGAACCACGGCGCGATGAACGAGTTGCGGGCGGACTTCGACCAGCCCGGCGCGGCCGTCGACCACACCAGCTCGCCCGGCTGCGCGGCCATCCACTCGCTCGCCTGCAAGCGCTGCCCCCACACGTAGCGCTGGCCGTGCGTCACCAGCTTCGGCTCGCCGCTCGTCCCCGAGGTGAACAGGACGAAGGCCGGGTCGAGCTCGCTGAGGTTAACGGCATCGGGCAGCTCCCCGCCGGCCAGCAACGACTCGTCCGGGAAGGTCAACACCGGGCACGCCGGCGTCGCCGCGTCCAGAACCGCCCGGTTGCGTTCGTCGCAGAGCACCAGGGACGGACGGGCGCGCTGCAACCGCAGCGCGACATCCTTGGGGCGTAGTTGTTCGCTGCACGGCAGGGTCGCGACGCCGATCCGCAGTCCGGCCAGGACCGCGAGCACGTACTCGATGCGGTTGCCGACCAGTGTCAGCACGGTGGACCCGCGCTGCGCGCCGTGCGCGAGGTAGGCGGCGGCCAACGAGCCGGACGCCTCGACCAACTCGCCGAACGTCCATTCGCGGCGCTGTCCGGCCGCCGAGAGCGTGATGACCGCCAGGTCGTTCGCCGGACGGGCGGCGACGACGTCCCGGACGAAGTTCACCGACCGCTACAGGTACTGACCGGTGCCGCGGCCCCCGGGCTCCTCCTCGTCGCCGGACGACGGCGTGAGCCGCACGCCGGGCGGCATGATCATCTGACCGCCCGGCCCGACGATGACCGGCTGCCCATCGGAGTGGCCACCGGGCAGAGCCCGCCGCCGCATCTCCTCGAGCTGGGCCCGGGCGGCCATCTGCTGGGCGAACAGCGCCGTCTGGATGCCGTGGAAGAGACCCTCGAGCCAGCCGACCAGCTGGGCCTGCGCCACGCGCAGCTCCGCCTCGGAAGGGACGTCCCCGCCGAACGGGATGGTCAGTCGCTCGAGTTCCTCGCGCAGCTCCGGCGCGAGGCCCTCTTCGAGCTCGCGGATCGACGACTCGTGGATCTCGCGCAGGCGGGCGCGACCGGCCTCGTCGAGCGGAGCCTGGCGGACCTCTTCCAGCAGTTGCTTGATCATCGTGCCGATCCGCATCACCTTCGCCGGCTGCTCGACCTGCCCGGCGATCGACTCGCCGTCGTCACGGGCCTCGACGAGCTCCTGGGACGGACTCTCGGCGGACGTTTCGCTGTCTTCGATCGGCGCGCTCATCCGTCCAGTCTGCCCGTTCGGCTCAGCGGACGCGCAGGAGCACCTTGCCGATGTGCTCGCTGGACTCGACCAACCGATGCGCCTCGCCGGCGTCGTCCAGGGTGAGGATGCGGTCGATGATCGGTCGCACCGTTCCCGACTCGATCATCGGCCAGACATTCGCGTGCGTCTCGGAGACGACAGCGGCCTTCTGCGCCGGCGGACGGCCACGCAGGCCGGCGGCGTGAACGGTGGCCCGCTTGGCCAGCAGGGCGCCGAGGTTGAGTTCACCCTTCGTGCCGCCCTGCAGTCCGAGAACGATCAACCGGCCGCCGACGGCCAGCGAGTCGAGGTTGCGCTCGAGATACGCCGCGCCCATGTTGTCGAGGATGACGTCGACGCCGTGGCCTCCGGTCTCGGCCCTGATCCGCTCGTCGAAGACCTCTTCGCGGTAGTTGATGGCGACGTCGGCCCCCAGGCTGCGGCAGAAGCCGACCTTGCGCGGGGTGCCGGCCGTTGCGAACACGGCGGCGCCGCGGCCGTGGGCGATCTGGATGGCGATCGTCCCGATTCCACTCGTCCCACCGTGCACGAGGAACCGCTCGCCGCCCTGCAGCCGGCCGGCCTCGGCCCCGAAGGCCATCGACCACACGGTGCAGGTCGCCTCGGGCAGCGCCGCGGCATCTACCAGGGCGACGTTGTGCGGCACCGGCAGCAATTGCCCGACCGGCACGGCTACCTTCTCCGCGTAGCCGCCGCCGGACAGCAACGCACAGACTTGGTCGCCCACGCTCCAACCGGCCACCGCGTCGCCGACGGCGGCGATGGTGCCCGAACACTCCATGCCGAGGTAGGGCGACGCGCCCTTGGGCGGCGGGTAGTTGCCCTGGCGCTGCAGCAGGTCGGCGCGGTTGAGCGCGGTCGCCGCGACGTCGATGACCACCTCGTCGGATTTCGGCGACGGGTCGGACACCTCTTGGACCTCGAGTACCTCGGGGCCGCCCGGTTCGGTGATGACGACTGCGCGCATGTTCCGACCGTAGCGTTGGCGCCGGGGCAGCGAGCGTCGCGGTGTGTCCCGACGCTGCGCGGCCACGACGGCCTCGCGCGGCGTCCGGGATCCCAGACACGGCAGACGGCCACTGGCCGCGGCGGCACGTGAGCGGCACAGTGACGCCATGGAGCGCATCACAGTCGGAACCGGCCCGCTGACCGAAACGGATGTCGTCGCCGTGGCCCGGCATGGCGCCGGGGTACAGCTGAGCCCGGCCGCGACCGACGCGATCACGGCCTCACGCGCCGTCGTCGAAAGCCTCGCCGACGACATCGAGCCGCACTACGGCATCTCGACCGGCTTCGGCGCGCTGGCCACCAAACACATCCCACTCGAGCAGCGCGCGCAGTTGCAGCGCTCACTGATCCGGTCGCACGCCGCCGGCAGCGGCCCGGAGGTCGAACGCGAGGTCGTCCGGGCGCTGATGCTGCTGCGGCTGTCCACCCTCGCCACGGGTCGCACCGGCATCCGGCTTGAGACCGCCACCGCGCTCGCCGGCCTGCTCGACGCCGGCATCACCCCGGTCGTGCACGAGTACGGCTCGCTCGGCTGCTCGGGCGACCTCGCGCCCTTGGCGCACGTTGCGCTGGCGCTGCTGGGCGAGGGGACGGCGCACGGGCCGACCGGCGAGCTCGTTTTCGCCGCCGACGCGCTGTCCGCGCACGGCATCGCGCCGGTCCAACTGCGCGAGAAGGAGGGCCTCGCGCTCATCAACGGCACGGACGGCATGCTGGGCCAGCTGCTGCTGGCGTGCACCGACCTCGACCTCCTGCTGCGCACCGCCGACCTCACCGCCGCAATGAGCGTCGAGGCGATGCTCGGCACCGCGGCCGTGTTCGCTGCCGACCTGCACGCCCTCCGCCCGCAGGTCGGGCAGGCCGTCGCCGCAGCCAACATGCGGGCCCTGCTGACCGGCTCACCGATCGTGGCATCGCACGCCGGCCCGGACTGTGTGTATGTCCAGGATGCGTACTCGATGCGCTGTGCTCCTCAGGTGGCCGGCGCCGCGCGGGACACCCTTGCCCATGCCCGGACGGTGGCCGGCTACGAACTCGCGTCGGCTGTCGACAACCCCGTCGTCACGCTGGACGGGCGGGTCGAGTCGAACGGCAACTTCCACGGCGCGCCGGTCGGTTACGTGCTCGACTTCCTCGCCATCCCGGCCGCGGACGTGGCGAGCATGAGCGAGCGACGGACGGACCGGATGCTCGACGTCAACCGCTCGCGTGGCCTGCCGCCGTTCCTCGCCGACGACCCGGGCGTCGACTCCGGACACATGATTGCGCAGTACACCCAGGCCGCTCTCGTCTCCGAGCTGAAGCGGCTGGCCGCACCCGCCAGCGTCGACTCCATCCCGTCGAGCGCGATGCAGGAGGACCACGTCTCGATGGGCTGGTCGGCCGCGCGGAAACTGCGCCGCAGCGTCGACGCCCTGACCCGGGTGCTGGCGATCGAGCTGCTCACCGCGGCTCGCGCCCTCGATCTGCGCGCGCCGCTGCAACCAGGGCCGGCGACCGGCGCGGTGGTCGCGGCCTTGCGCCACCACGTCGACGGGCCCGGCACCGACCGGTTCCTCGCGCCGGAGATCGAAGCCGCCGTCGGGTTCGTCCGCTCCGGGGCGGCCGTCCGGGCCGCCGACTCGGCACTATCCGCCCGGCTCGCGTAGCAGCGCAGCGACTGCGGGCACCAGCTCCCGATCGATCGGCAACCACGCCACGGCGTCTAGCTCGTCAGGACGCGACCAGGACAGCTCGTCGTGGTCCCCACCGGCCACCGGCTCGCCGTCGCGCAACGTCGCGGCATGGAGGACGAGGTCGATGCGCTGATCCGACGCCGTCCCGAGGTGCGCACCGACCGCGATCCGCACGCCGAGCTCCTCGGCGCACTCGCGCACGAGCGCCTCTTCGTCGGACTCACCGTGCTCGATCTTGCCGCCCGGGAACTCCCAACCACCGGCCAACGCGGCCGGCTTCGACCGCCGAGCCACCAGCACCTGTCCGTCCCGCACGATCGCCGCCGCCACAACCCGCACCGCACCATGGTCGCGCCCCATGCGGCGAGCTAGGGGATGATTCAGCCCATGGGCTTCCACATCACCGACGATCCGGCGGCGGATGCCGTTCTCGACGAGCACCCGCTCGCGCTCGTCATCGGCATGCAACTCGACCAGCAGTATCCGATCGAGCACGCGTTCCGGGGCGGCTGGAAGATCTTCTCGCGGTTCGGCTCGCTGGATCCGGCGGCCATCGCGGCTGCCGATCCGAACGAGTTCAAGGCGCTGTGCACCGTCCCGCCGGCGATCCATCGGTTCCCCGGTGCCAAGGCCGCCCAGGTGCAGGAGCTGGCGCGGCTCGTGGTGGGCAAGTACGACTGCGACGTCACCCGGTTGTGGACGGATGCGAAGACCGGCGCGGAACTGCACAAGCGGCTCACCGAGGTGCCGGGCATCGGCGACCAGACGGCCCGGATCCTGATCGCACTCCTGGCCAAGCAAGTGGGCGTGAAGCCGACCGGTTGGAAGGCCGCCGCCGGCGACTACGCGCTCAAGGGATACCGCTCCGTGGCCGACGTGGTCGGGCCGGAGTCGCTGAGCAAGGTCCGCGAGTTCAAGCAGCACGCGAAAGCCGCCGCCAAAGCGGCCAAGGCCGCCGCGGAGGCCTGACAGTCACACCCCGGCGAAGGCGGACTGCCGCAAGGCCTCGACCTCGGCACCGAGTTCGTCGACCAGGCCGTCGTCGACGGTCGCGCCGCAGCGGCGCAGCCAATTGCCGACCATCCGGTGCCCACCCTGGGTGAGCACCGATTCGGGGTGGAACTGCACCCCCTCGATCGGAAGCGACGTGTGCCGCAGCGCCATGACGACGCCTGACGGCGTGCGGCCGGTGACGACGATCTCCGGGGGCAGTTCGTCCTCCGACACGGCGAGCGAGTGGTACCGAGTGGCGGTGAACGGACTCGGCAGCCCCGTCAGCACGCCCGAGCCGTCGTGCACGACGTCGCTGGTCTTGCCGTGCAAGAGCTCCGGCGCACGGTGTACGGGCGCACCGAACACGGCGCCGATGGCCTGATGGCCGAGACACACGCCGAACAGCGGCAGCGCGCGCTCGGCGCAGGCCGACACGAACGACATGGACGCACCGGCGTCTTCCGGAGTGCCCGGGCCAGGTGAGATCAGCACACCATCCACGTCCAGGGAGTCGAGGTCGGACGGCGTGACGGCATCGTTGCGGCGCACGATCACCTCCGCGCCCAACTGCCCGAGGTACTGCACCAGGTTGTAGACGAAGCTGTCGTAGTTGTCGACGACGAGGACTCGGGTCACTTGTTGTGCACCGTCACCTGGTTGATCGGCAGGTGCGGCTCGATCCACGGGAAGATGACGAACAGCAGCACGGCGGCGACGACCAGCACGAGCGCCAGCACCTGGGCCAACCGGGCGGCAAGAGGCCCGGGGAGATGCCGCCAGATCCATACGTACATCAGGCCTTCACCGCCTTGTAGAGGTCGCGTACCGACGCCGGCATCTTCAGATCCGGGTTGGCCACCTTCATCACCAACGCGGAGTAGACGATCATCCGGTGGGATGCCGTGAACTTCGGATGACAGGTCGTCATCGTCATCAACCGCTCGGTCGGCTTGGTGGCGGGATGATCGGGCACCGGCAGCAGCACGTTCCCGTCACTGGCCGAGACGATCTCGCGCCCGGGGATGCCGTCCGCGTCCTTCGAATTCTGCGGATTGGACCCGGCCGGGCTGCCCTTGACCTTGTAGACGTACCACCAGGATTTCGTCTCGACGATGATCGAGTCACCGGCCCGCAACTTGTCGATGTTGAGGAAGGGTTCGCCCTTGCCCACCCGGTGTCCGGCGACGGCGAAGTTGCCGACCGCCCCGGGCAACGCGGTGTGGTGATAGTGCGCCGGTCCCTTCTCCAATTCGCCGTCGGTGGGGACGACGCTGCCCTCGACGATCGTGAAGTGGAAGTCCTGACCGAGGCGCGGGATGTACAGGACGCCGATGCCGGTGCCGAGCGGGATCGTCGGATCGCTCTCGCCGGGCAACGGCAACAGCGGGTCACCCCCGCTGTCGGCCCACTCGTGGCGCAGGGCCGAGGCGACCTTCGACTGCTCGCGAGCGGCGAAGATGTTGGTGATCCACACCTCGTAGACGACGAACAACAGGACCACGAGCCCGAGGGTGATCAGCGTCTGGCCGATGCCGCGCAACACGAAGCGCACCTTGTCGCCGGTGGCCATCGGGGCCCTCGGCGGCAGGGAGCCTCTCGGCGGGTCGGTCACCGCGGCGTGTGCCATGCCCTCGTCCTCACTTGCCGGCCTTTGCGTAGTTGAGCGTTATCGACCCGGTGAAGGCCGGCAGCTCCACCTTGTCGAGCAGCTCCACCGTGTAGCCCAAGCCGTAGTAGCCCGCCGCTTCGCGGAACAGCTTGACGCCCGGCGACGCTGCCAGTCGTTCCAGCATTGTCGCTGATGGGCCTATGGCTGCAACCCGGAACGGGGGCGAGAACACCTCGCCGTTGAGCAACAGGGTGTTTCCGACGCACCGGACGGCCGACGTCGCGATCACCCGCTGGCCGGCGATCGACATCGCCTCGGCACCACCGGCCCACATCGCATTGACGACCGCCTGCAGGTCGGACTGGTGCACGACGAGCTGGTTGGGGTCGACGCTCACGCCCGGCGGCGCGCCGGGCGCGTCGTCGAGGATCACCTCGAGTCCGGGCCCGCTGACCCGCGTGAGGCCGGCCGGGGCGAGCAGCGGCGTCACCCTCGCCTGCGCGGCCGCGACGGCGGAGTCACCACGACCGGCCGCCTTGACCGTCTCGTTGACCTGCGCCTGCAACCGTTGCACCCGGGCGTCCGCGCTGCGCACGCGTTGCTCGGCCCGCCGCACGGTGTCGGCCAGGCTCGAGTTGGCGTTGCGCAGGTCCTTGCCACCGGAGTCCCGCGCACTGGCGGCGAAGCCGATTCCGGCCACCAGGCAGACGACGGGCACCAGCATCTTCCAGCGCCGGGTCGCGGCGGAGCTGTCGGGCACCGATCTCCCCTCGGACGCTGGCTTCCCCTCGGCGGAAGCTTCGCCCGCCTGCGCCGTCTACGCTAGCCGGGAACGTCCGCTCCGCCGGACCGCCAAGCATAGGAATATCGGAGAGACACGTGCCCAAGTCCAAGGTCCGCAAGAAGCCCGACGCCCCGATCCGGACGTCGGCGGCGCAGCCGTCCCGGGCGCTGGCCCCCAGCCCGTCCTGGTACCCGATCGTCATGGCCGGCGTCCTGCTGCTCGGGCTGGCCTACATGGTGCTCTACTACCTCACATCGAGCGGCAAGAACCCGCACATCCCGGTGATGGCCGACCTCAACGCATGGAACTTCGCGGTGGGCTTCGGCGTGATGCTGCTCGGGCTGGTCATGGCGGTCCGGTGGCGCTGACCGCCGCGTCCACAGCGTTGTCCACCCCTGTGATTACACGGTTGTAGTTCATCCCCAGCTGGGGAAAAGCCTGTGGACGAGCGACCGAGCCCGCGCCGCCCAAAGCCGCGCCCGACGGCCCGGCCGCGGCCGGCGCCGCCTCGCCCCGTGCCGCCGGCGGCTCGGCCGCAATTGCCGTCCCTGCCCCCCGACACGCCGGCGCCGGCGCAGGCGCGCTTCACGCCGGATCGGCGCTACACCGCCCTGGCCGCCGGCGGCGCCGTCGGCGCCCTGATCGCCGCGCTCATCACCGGCGACGCCGGCGGCCGGCTGATGCTGGGCCTGGCGGTGGTGATCCTGCTCGGCTACGTCGGCTCGGACCTGATCTTCAGCCCACGGCTGGTCGCGTCGGCCGACGGGCTGGTGGTGAACTCGCCGATGACCCGCGCCCGGCTGTCTTGGGCCGAGGTGTACGAGGTCCGGGCCGCGACGCGGATCCGGCGTGGGCTGCGCAACACCACTCTCGAGGTCGACGCCGGTCCGGTACTCGCGGTGCTGAGCCGTCGGGCGCTGGGCGCCGATCCGGTCGAGGCGGCCGAACTCGTCGAGGCGTTCCGCCCCCGCTGACCGGCGCACGGTACCCGCGATCTCACCAGGTCGCGGTCCGGACCGCCACGACGACGATTACCAGGCCCAGAACGCCGGCCAGCCCGGCGACCTGTAGACGGGTCGGCACCCGCTCGCGTGACGACGGCAGGCCGCCGAGGGCGACCCCGGCCAGCACGCCGGTGACGAAGCCGCCGATGTGCCCCCACTTCGAGATCCCGGGCACCGAGAACGTGATCACGAAGTTCAGCACCAGCGTCCCGACCAGCCACTGCAGGTCGAGCCCGATCTTGCGGACGAGGACGAGCGCGATACCGAGCAGCCCGAAGATTGCCCCGGATGCGCCGGCCGTGGCAGTCAGCCGGAAGCCCAAGGCGTAGACCGCCGCGCCACCACCCAGCGTGGACAGCAGATACACCGCCAGGAACCTCCAGCGACCGAGCTGGGTTTCCAGGAACGGCCCGACGAACGCGAGCGACACCATGTTGGCCGCGATGTGCAGCGGGCTCAGGTGCAGGAAGCCCGACGTCAGCAGTTGGTAGAACGCACCGTCGTGCACCTTCGGCGGGAACAGCTGCCACTTGACGAACCGGGCCGAACCGCTGGGGTCGCGCAGCGTCCCCGGCTTCTGCAGTCCGGTCGCCAGGTACCCCGCGATGCTCAACGCGGCCAGCGCGATCGTCACGTAGGGCGGTGACTGAATGATCCGCGCGCCGACGGTCGTGCGGGGCGCCCGCACCGTCCGCGCGCCGGCCGCGACGTCGTCCGGGCAGTGGAAGCCCACCGAGGCCGGACGCATGCAGTCGGGGCAGATCGGCCGGTCGCAGCGGACGCAGCGGATCAACGCCTCCCGGTGCGGGTGGCGGTAGCAGTGCGCGGTGACCTCGCTGCCCGTCGAGCTCATCTACTACGCGGGTTCGATCGTCACCGAGTTGATGCTGATCGGTTCGACCGGCTTGTCGCCGCGCGCCGTCTTCGTGTTGGCGATCGTGTCGACGACCGCGCGGCTGTCGGCGTCGGCCACCTCGCCGAAGATCGTGTGCTTGCGATTCAAATGCGGCGTGCGACCGACGGTGATGAAGAACTGCGATCCGTTCGTGTTCGGACCGGAGTTCGCCATGGCCAGCAGGTAGGGACGGTCGAACGAGAGCTCCGGGTGGAACTCGTCGGCGAACTTGTAACCCGGGCCGCCGTAGCCCTCACCGAGCGGGTCGCCGCCCTGGATCATGAAGCCCGGGATGACGCGGTGGAACACCGTTCCGTCGTACAGCGGGTCGTTGGTCTTGGCGCCGGTACCGGGGTGCTTCCACTCGACCGCGCCGGTGGCGAGATCGACGAAGTTCTTCACCGTCTTGGGGGCGTGGTTGCCGAACAACTCGACGCGGATGTCCCCCACCGACGTGTGCAGGGTGGCGATCTGCGTTGCGGACATACGTCTGACTCCTGCGGCTCGAGAACGGGGAGAAATCATTCTCCCACGAGGGCGCTGCCTCAGAATTTCGCGGCGATGGCCTGGCCCAGGTAGACGGCATTGCGGGACGTGTCCTTGCGCTGGGTATGGATGATCACCATGTGCTTGCCCTTGGCGAACACGAAGGCCCAGTCCCGCGCCCCGTCCTGACCGAAGAACTTCGTGCGGTAGGCGACCCCCGTCGCGCCCTTGACGAACTCGCGTTCGGGGATCGGGTTGGTGCCGCTGCGCGCGACCACCACCATGGCGTTGTACGCCTCGGTCGCGGTGGCGAAGGTGTACGGACGGATGTCAGCGGTCGCCTCGTACGGCGGGCCGATAAAGTAGAAGCGGCAGCCCACCGGCTTGTAGGCGGCCAGCACGGTGGTGCGGTAGACCCGGTCGCCCTCGATGTCGGCCAGGTTGACGCCGGTGTTCTCGTCCTGGTTCAAACCCGTCTTGATGTACGGACAGCGCCTGTCCGTCTCGCCCGTATGCGCCTTGGCGCCCGGCGGCAGCGGACGGACGGTCGCCGGCGCGGGCGCGCGGAACTTCACCACCAGGGGAGGTGTACGAGTGCTCGTCTGCGTCAAGGTGTGGGTGCTGGCCGGAGGGGTCGGACCCGGGTTGCCGTTGGACGTGCAGCCGGCCAATACCAGCACGGCGAGCAGTACCGGCAGGAGGCGCTTCACCTGCGGCAGCCTATCCGGGGCTCAGCGCGGGCGCCCGACGGCGACCCGGGCGGCGATCTCGGGCAGGGTGTCGTCCAGCGGCTCGAGGGCCGGGTTGTCCCCGCGGCGCGCGTAGGCGCGCCGCAACAACTCATCGGCGAACCGCGGGCTCTTGGCCAGCACCGGGCCGTGCAGGTAGGTGCCGAAGACGTTGCCGCGCACCGCGCCCTCGCTGCCGTCCTTGCCGTTGTTGCCGCGGCCGCTCTGCGTCGTGCCGAGCGGGCGTGCATCCGGTCCGAGAGTGGTCAGCCCGCTGTGGTTCTCGTAGCCGACGAGGCGGCCGGCGTCCGGGGTGTCGACGTAGTTGTTGCCGATGAGGCGCACGGGCTGGCCCTGAGTCGTCACGTCCAGCACGCCGACGCCCGGAATGCGCAGCCCCTCCTGCGTCACGAACTCGTGGCCGAGCATCTGGTAGGACCCGCAGATCGCGAGCATCACGACGCCGTCGTCGGCCATCGCGCGGAGCTCGGGGCCACGGGAGGTGAAGTCCTGACCGATCTCGCCCTGGGCGGCGTCCTGGCCGCCGCCACCGAGCACGATGTCGGCGTCGGTGGGCAACGGGTCGCCGACGCTGACCGGGACGACGGTTACCGGCAGGTCGCGCCACTGCAGCCGTTTGCGCAGCACCATCACGTTGCCGGTGTCGCCGTAGATGTTCATCTCGCGCGGGTACAGGTGCACGAGGGTGAGCGGCCTGGTCACGTCCGCCCCCCTCCCGCTTTGCACCTTTCAGCGCTGCAAATTGCCCGTCCCAGCAGCGCTGAAAGGTGCAAAGCGGGGGTCATGCGGCCACCTCGGCCGGGGCGCCGATGCGTTCCAGGGCGCCGTGCAGTTCCCACATCGCGGTGTAGGTGCTGAACACGACGACCCGCCCGCCGGGCGGCACCGCCGCGACGGCGGCCCGCACGGCTCTCTCGAGGTCGGGCTCGATCTCGTCCACCGCAACCTCGTCGTAGCGCAGGCGGACGGCCATGTCGGCCGCGCGGGTTCCCGACGTCGAGCGGCGGCTGGGCAGCGGGGCAAGGGCGGCGAAGTCGACGTCCCACAGCCACGAGACGTCACGGCCGTCGGCGTAGTCGTCGTTGATGGCGACGACGATCGCGTCGGGCGTTGCGGCATCGAGGGTGCGCAGCGTCTGCCTGAAGCCGGCCGGATTCTTGACCAGCTGCAGGGTGACGGGACGGCCCTCGACCATGAAGGTCTGCCCGCGCCCGAATGCGGGCGAGACCTTGGCCAACCCGGCGGCGACGGTCTCGGTGTCGAAGCCGAAGGTGAGGGCCAGCGCCGCGGCGCCGCACGCGTTCTGCGCGTTGTGCGGTCCCTCAGCCCGCAGCACCACTTCGCAATCGGTGCCGGCGATGCGCAGCGTCGCCGCCGGCCGCTCGACGGTCGGCAGCGACTGCAGCTCCACGACCGCAGGCGTCTCGGAGACGTGCACCGGGCCGCCGTAGAGCTCCTCGTCGTTGGGGAACAGTTCGCGCAACGCCGGGGCGACGCCGTAGTACGACACCGCGGCCGGGGTCTGGCCCGCGAGTGCCGCGATCCGCTCGTCGTCGCGATTGAGCACGACCGCGCCGGTGGTCGCCGCCGCCACCTTGCCGAGCAGGCGGGCCGTCGTGTCGATCTCGCCGAACCGGTCCAGTTGGTCACGCATGACGTTCAACAGCAGCGCTCGTCGGGGCTGCACCCGTTCGACGAAGCGGACGGCCCACGCCTCGTCGAGCTCGAAGACCGCGACGTCATACGGCAGTCGCCCCGACCACGACGCGTGCTCGACGGTGGCGGTGATTGCGCCGCGGACGAAGTTCGAGCCGGTGTCGTTGGTCAGGACGCGCAGGCGTTCGCCGAGCAGCGTGGCCACCATCTTCGTCGTCGTCGTCTTGCCGTTGGTGCCCGAGACGACGACGACGCCCTCGGGCAGCCGGGCCATCGCGTGGGCCAGATAGCGGGGAAACACCTTCTCGACCACGAGGCCCGGCAACGCGTTCCCGCGCCGGCCGATCGTCCGCAGCGCCAGCAGGGTGAGCTTGCCCAGCCACACCGCCGCCACGTTCATGACGCCAACGGTAACGCCGCGGACGAGCGACCCTCAGCAGACGTAGGTGATGACGTGCGTATCCGTGTGGTAGGTGATGTTGCCGTGGACGAACTGGTTGCGGCGGCCGTTGGTGATCGAATACTCGTCCGTGGTCGGATACCCGAGGCAGGACCGCACCGTCCCCAATGACTGGTACTTCGACAAGATCGCTCCGTACACCAGATGGGAGCCGGTCGCCGAGGACCAGTAGATGCTGCGCCCCGGGCTGAACAAGTCGTAGTACCCGCCCGTCGTCGCGCTCAAGTCCATCGTCGGCAGGCCGTACCCGGTCGGGCCGCCGGCCGCCAGATACTTGGTGAGAATCGCTCCGTTGATCCAATGGGCGCCGTAGGTAGCCGACCAGTAGATGCGGGCCTTGGTGAAGTACTGCCCCGATCCGCCGGTCACCGCGACCTGGTCGTTGGTGGGGAAGCCGGACTTCGCGAGGCCGCCGACGGCGCCGAACTTCGTGAAGATCGCCCCGTACAGCGCGTGGGCACCCGTCGCGCTGCTCCAGTAGATGCGCCCGCGGGTGTAATCGCGGGCTCGTCCACCGACGACGGGGTACTCAGGACCCGTGGCAGCCCCGACCACGGACGTGGCGCCGCCGAGGGCCGCGTACTTGAGGTCGATCGGCGAGTCGTAGCGGGCCGTGAGAGTCACATCGGTGGCGGGCATCGTGAACGCGTGTTCCGCGGCGCCGCCGTCACTCCAGCTGTGGAACGTCAGGATGCCTGAACTCGGCGGTGCGTTGACGATGACCTGCGATCCGACGACGGCCTGCTGAGAGGCGGAGATGATGCCGTTGATCGCCACCGCCACCGGGCTGTTGACCGCGACCGTGCGCAGAGTCGGGTCGGCCTCGTAACTGGCGCTCGCCGTCGCTCCCTTGCTGTCCGTCGCACTCACCGTGATGACCATGACGGTGTCGGCGCCGTGGTCGGTGAACGGCTCGCTGTAATTCGGCCCCGTCACGGTGTCACCGGGATGCACGTGGCAGCTGCCGGCGAACGGACAGTGCAGCAAGTAGGTGAACCAGCTGACGGGGAGGGGGCCGTCCTCGGGATCGGTGGCCGATGCGCTGAGCTTCACAAGTCCGCCGACCTGATACGTAGTGGGCGGCGGCGGGGTGAAGTTGAGGACCGGGGTGAAGTTGGCCGGGTACACGGTGGCTGTCGCGCTGTCCTGGGCGCCGAGTTGATCGCGCACCGTCAGCGTGACGACTGCCTGAGCGGGACTGCCGTACACGTGCCGTGCCGTCACGCCGGTTGCCGGCGACGAACCGTCCCCGAAGTCCCAGCGGTAGGTGAGCGCGTCACCGTCGAGGTCATAGCTGGAGCTGGCGTCGAAGCTGACCGTGCGGGTGGCTGCGTCGGTTGTGGAGGTGAACTGAGCGGTGGGCGGCCGGTTGCCTGCCGTGTACACAAGCCGCTCGATGTTGCCCGCGACGAGGTCTGCGTAGGTGACGTCGCCGTTCGGGCCGGCGTGGAACGCGACGGGGCCGCCGATGTCCGTGGCGAAGCCCGCGGCCTCCGGCGCCCGCGTCAGCGCCCCGTTCGTGTCGGTGGCCAACGTCCACAGCTCGTGACGGACGTAGTCGCCGTAGAAGAACGAATTGAGGTACGTGCTGGGGTAGACCGTGCCGGTGTAGTGCATGCCCCCGACGACCGCTGCACCCGCGCCGGCATGCGGGTACTCCGTGATCGGCGGTACCGCCGAGCCGGCAGAGTACAGCGCGACGCATCGGGCGTCTGTCGCGAAGTAGGTGTTCTGTTCAGCGCCCTCGTAGCAGGGCCAGCCCCCGTTCATACCGGCCCGGACCGTGTCGACCTCCTCGGTCGTGTACCACCCGACGTCGCCGAGGTGCGGGACGCCCGAGCGCGGGTCGAGGTCGAAGCGGAACGGGTTGCGGAAGCCGTAGGCGTAGACGAGGCTGCGCCACGACTTGGGCGCGCTCGCGGAGTAGAACGGATTGCTCGGCACGGCGGTGCCGTCGGCGTTGAAGTGCAGCATCTTTCCGTACGGCTGATCCAGGTCCTGGGCCCGGAACGTCTTCGGGTCACCGTTGTTGCCCGCGTTGTCGCCGATCGTCAGGAAAAGGGTGTCATCAGGCGCGACGACGACCGAGTCGATCGAGTGGGTGGTGCCGCTCTCGAGCAACTGGGGGCTCGTCGTGCTGCCGTCGATGATCTTCGAGGTGAAGGTGAAGGACGTGGGCGCGCTCGCCGGCGAGGCGGTCCATACCTCGACCATCCCGAACCCGGTCGTCGCCGGGTCGCCTTTGTCGTAGGAGACGTAGACGTGTCCGGTCGTGGCGTAGTCGTTGGCCGGGGCGAACCCCAGCATGCCGTGGTCACCGGTGGCCCGGACTCCTGGCACTTTCGCGATCACCTGCGGCGTTCCGCCAGGGGGCACATGGGTGACGGTGCCGTCCTTGCCGCTCGTCAGCAGGCCGCCGTCAGGCAGCCAGGCGTAGTTCGTGAGGTTGTAAGCCGCTTGGCCGGTCGGATAGGTCACGAGTTGGAACCCGGCCGGCAAGCTCGGTACGGCCGAGGACGACGCAGTGGCCGCGCCCACCAGCGTGGCTGCAGTGAGTGTCACGACCGCGGTTGCCGCGATTCGTCGCATGAATCCCCCGATTGATGCAGCCTTGATCGAATACGGGGGGAGGATGACACGGATCGCCGGATGTGCCCAATCGAGATCTGGAGGCTGTGAAGCCCGACGATCCGACGCGCGGGGCCTTCAGTCTGTGGAGACGAGGGGAATCGAACCCCTAACCCCCGCCTTGCAAAGGCGGTGCTCTGCCAATTGAGCTACGTCCCCCAGCGACGGAACTGACAAGTCAGCCCGCTTCTTCACTTCGATGCGTCGGAGGTGGCCTCCCGCCAGAGCGCCGCCGCGTCGGCTTGCGCCTGACGCCGGCGCGCTGCCACGGCGGCGATCGCCGTTGCTATTGCGGCGAGCAGTACCGGCTTCCTCATCCGCACCTCCTCGTCGCTGCGCGCCGGGCCGAGCGGGCTCGTCGCTGCGTCGTGCAGTGGGCCTGGGAGGACTTGAACCTCCGGCCTCATCCTTATCAGGGATGCGCTCTAACCGTCTGAGCTACAGGCCCGCAAACGCGAACGGCCAGCATATCGGGCGCTTAACACGCCCTCCAAACCGGTATCGCCACTACTCCGGAGCAAACCGCTGGTTCGCGTCACCGCTCCGAGAGTGTGATTTCAATGCCTCCGACGAGGTCGGCGCAGAGGTTGTAGACCACCGAACCGACCGTCGAGAGGGCGATGAACAGCACGATGTTCACCACTCCGATGATCGCGGCGCCGCCGAAGACGACGCCGGCAGTGACCGGCGCCTTGGCATTGCCGCCCTGCACGGTCGTGTAGGCGTCGTTGATCTTGCCGACCACTCCGGCGGCGTCGAGCACTCCGAAGAGGATGCCGACGACGATCAGCCAGACGAAGAACAGCGCGATCGACAGGACGCACGAGAACTTCAGCACGGTCCACGGATTCACATGGCGCAACTGGAGCCGCGCCCGTCGCGGGCCGCGGGCGCGGGTCGCTCGACCGGCACGGTTCTGGTCCGCCGCCGCGGGCGGTGGAGGTGGCGGCGGAACAGCGCCCTGGTGCGTGGCGGCCGCCGTGCCCTGTACGAGCGGGACGTTGGCCGTCGGGGCGTCGGCGTGCGCGTGCTCGACCGGGTGGGCCGACCACGTCGGCGTTCCCTGCGCATGCTGGTCGGCCCCATAGGTCGACGAGCCGGGGACCGTCGAGGTCGAGCCCCACGGAGTCGAGGTCGTCGGTGTCGAGGGCGACGGACCGCTCGAGCCGGCAGAGCCGCCGGGGCTCGATTGCGTCATGTCACTCCGTCCTCACGCGCGGTGCGCGCTCCGTGTCGCTCCGCCGGCCTTCGGCCCGCGGCCCTGCTCAGTCCTGCTCGTCCGGTTCATCGGCGTTTCGGGCAATGGCAACGAGGTTGACGCCGTCGGGAAGGTTCATCAGGCGCACACCCATCGTCTGTCGTTGGGCTCTGCGAACCTCCGCCGACTTGGTACGGATCACCACTCCGTCAGAAGTGATGGCGTAGATCTCATCCTTCGGGACCACCACCATCGCTCCGACGAGGCCGCCCCGAGTGGAGACGATACGCGCCGTAAGTACCCCCTTGCCGCCTCGTCCTTGTATCGGATACTCGCCTACCCGTGTGCGCTTGGCGTATCCCCCCTCAGTGGCAACCAAGATTTCGGCATCCTCGTCACGGACCACGGCCATGGCCAGGAGTTCGTCCCCGGAGTTGAACCGCATCCCGAACACGCCGGACGTGGCCCGGCCCATCGGCCGCAGCGCGTCGTCGTCCGCGGTGAACCGGATGGACATCGCCTTGCGGCTGACCAGGAGCAGGTCGTCGGTCCCGGAGATCAGCGCGGCGTCGATCAGCTCATCGTCGTCGCGCAGGTTGATGGCGATCAAGCCACCCGTGCGGTTCGAGTCGAAGTCGGTGAGCTTCGTCTTCTTGACCAGGCCGTGCTTGGTGGCCAGGACGAGGTACGGAGCGACGTCGTAGTTCTTCAGCGTGATGACCTGGGCGATCGCCTCGTCGGGCTGGAAGGCCAGCAGGTTGGCGACGTGCTGGCCGCGCGCGTTGCGGTTGGCCTCCGGCAGCTCGTACGCCTTGGCTCGATAGACCCGTCCCTTGTTGGTGAAGAACAGGATCCAGTCGTGGGTGGACGTGACGAAGAAGTGCTCGACGATGTCGTCGGTGCGCAGGTTCGCGCCCTGCACGCCCTTGCCGCCGCGGCGCTGGGCCCGGTACAGGTCGGTCTTCGTCCGCTTCGCGTAACCGGTGCGCGTGATCGTGACGACCACGTCTTCCTGCGCGATGAGGTCTTCCATCGAGACATCGCCGTCGTGCGGAATCAGCCGGGTGCGCCGCTCGTCGCCGTACTTGTCGACGATCTCGGTCAGCTCGTCGCGGATGATGCTGCGCTGCCGGCCCGGCTTGGCCAGGATGTCGGTCAGATCGGCGATCTTGGCTTCGATCTCCGCGGCCTCCTCGATGATCCGGTTGCGCTCCAGCGCGGCCAGTCGCCGCAGCTGCAGGTCGAGGATCGCCGTGGCCTGCAGCTCGTCGATCTCGAGCAGAGCCATCAGGCCGGCCTTCGACTCCTCGGCCGAGGGGGCGCTGCGGATGAGGGCGATGACGGCGTCGAGCTGGTCGAGCGCCTTGAGCAGGGCACGCAGGATGTGCGCGCGTTCCTCGGCCTTGCGCAGCCGGAATCGGGTGCGCCGGACGATGACCTCGACCTGGTGCTCGACGTAGTGCGAGACGAACTGGTCGATGCGCAGCGTGCGGGGGACGCCGTCGACGATCGCCAGCATGTTGGCGCCGAAGGTCGTCTGCAGCTGGGTGTGCTTGAACAGGTTGTTGAGCACGACCTTGGCGACGCCGTCGCGGCTCAGGGTGATGACGATCCGCATGCCGATGCGGTCGGAGCTCTCGTTGTGGATGGCCCGGATCCCGGAGATCCTGCCGTCCTTGACCAGCTGCGCGATCGACTCGACGAGGTTGTCGGGATTCACCTGGTAGGGCAGCTCGGTGACGACCAGGATCGTCGCGCCCTTCTGGTCCTCCTCCACCTCGACCACGGCCCGCATGCGGATCGAGCCGCGGCCGGTGCGGTAGGCCTCCTCGATCCCGTCGCGGCCGACGATCAGGCCGCGGGTGGGGAAGTCCGGACCCTGAATCAGTTCGATCAGCTTCTCGAGCAGTTCCTCCTCGG
>NZ_JBHEMO010000136.1:0-23949 GCF_046262535.1 Jatrophihabitans sp.
GCCGCCCACGCCGCCACCTCATCCCCGCCCGGCGCCGCCGCCCAGTCCTCAGGCACCGCCTCGAACGCGACATCGTCAGCGACCAGCGGACCGTCCGGCGGCACCCAATCCACCCCGTCGATCAACACCTCGCTCATGCATTCGATACTAAAGACGGGGTCTGACAATTTCGATGATCAGCTGACATATCACGTCAGCCGATCGAAAGGGAACCGCCTGCGGTCACCGATTGAACCGACACTGCACCGCCGATGGATGTGACGACATGCGCCGCGCCGCGGCCGGTAACGATCGCCGCGCTGTCCTCAACGACGACCGCCGTGTCCTCGTCGATCGCCACTCCGGACGGGACGAGACCGGCCGCGACCGCGGCGCACATCCGGCCGAGCGTGTCCCACTGCGCGGCGTGGACCTCGACGGCGAAGGGCACCAGCCCGAGCCCGTCCGCCACAGTCACGTCGTCGAGATCCTCGGCGGCGTCGTCCGGGCACACCGACCGGCCGCCGAGCCGGTACCCGCCGACCACCGCCCGTTCGGCGGCAACCGCGGCACCGGCGGAGAAGCCGGCGTACGGGCGCCCCTCGGCAAGCCAGGACCGAACCGCAGCCCGCACCGGAGACAACGCGGTCCCGTAGGCCGGCGTCAAACCGCCGCAGACCAGCAGCGCGTCGGCTCCGTCCAGGGACGAGGGCGGCAACTGGGCCCCGACCGGAGCCAGTGCCGGGTGTGGTGGGCAGGCCGCCACCGCCGTGAGGACCGCAGCGAAGCGTGCGAAGTACTCGTTCCCGTCGCCCTCGTCGACGATCACGCATGCCACTGAGGGCGAGCGGACCCGCGACTGGAGGAACGGCCCTTACAGAACCGTCGCCGAGTCCGCGTCCCACCCACGGCCGATGAGCACCGTGGTCATACCCGAGCACGGTAGGGGGTGGACGGGACGGGGACAGGGGTACAAGCATGTGAGGACGAGCCCTGGAGGTACGTATGGACCCCGCCGTCTCCACCCGCACCGAACTCCAAGCGGTACGCGTCCGGCGCGCAGAGCTCCGCGAGAACATCGACGCGATGGAGCGAGCGCTGGCGTCTCCGGCGCGCGGACGTGCGGTCGTCTGGGGCGAAGCAGTCCATGCCAGCCTCGTCGTCGTCGCCGACGACTTCAGCGCTCACGTCGAGGTGACCGAAGGACCCGGCGGTCTGCATCAGGCGATCCTGTCCGGCGACCTGCGCCTGGCCAACGCGGTCGACGCGCTGACGGCCGAGCACGGCCAGATAGCGGAGGAGATCGCCGGCCTGGTTGCCGACAGCGCGCCGCCGGTCACGCCCGACGACGTGGCCGGACTGCGCGAGCGCGCCAACCGGCTGCTCGGCCACCTGATCCGCCATCGCCAGCAGGGCGCCGACCTCATCTATGAGGCGTTCGAGACCGACATCGGCGGAGGCGATTGAACGGCAGAGCGGAGCGGCGGAGGCGATTGAACAGCAGAGCGGCGGAGACGATTGAAGCGCTGCGAGACGCCGGCTACTCGGCGAGCTCCTCGTCCAGATCGATGTCGGGCGAGTGCACCCGGTCGGGGTGCAGGAAGACGAATCGCTTGTAGGCCCAGAAGCGGAACATCGTGCCGATGGCGATGGTGGCGATGTTGACGACGAAGACCATCGTGCTCGCGTGGCCGTAGCCCAAGCCGTAGACGAACAGCGCGATAACGAGTTCGGAGAAGATCAACGTGACCAGGTTGATCCCGAAGAAGAACGACGTCTCGCGCCCGATGCTGGTCCGGGCCCGGTGCGAGAACGACAGGTGCCGGTTGCCGAAGTAGGCGAACGTGGTCGACACCGCCGTCGACATCGCCTTCGCCTTGAGCGCGCCGTGCGGCGCGAGCCAGGTGAAGGTGCCGATGTCGATGACGAACGCCAGCGCGCCGATGACGCCGAATGCGGCCAGTTCCTTGAGCAGGATGCGCCACGAAGTACGGATGTACTCGCGCAGCTTGGCGTTCACCGGTCCCCATTCATAACCCGGCGGACAATACCGGTGCGGGTGACCGGCCACCGGTCCTGTCACAGCGCCACCTAGGCTCCTGCACATGGACGAACGGACCGGCCTGCCGATCGTGGGCATGGTCGGCGCCGGACAACTCGCCCGGATGACCCATCAGGCCGCGATCGCGCTCGGCCAGTCGCTGCGCATCCTGGCCGACTCGGCCCACGACGGCGCGGCGCTGATCGCACCCGACGTGGTGGTCGGCGACTACCGGGTGCTCGAGGACCTGCACACGTTCGCCCGTGGCTGTGACGTCCTGACCTTCGACCACGAGCACGTCCCCAACGAGCATATCGCCGCCCTGGCCGCAGAGGGTGTGGCCGTCCATCCCGGCGCCGCGGCCCTGCGCTTCGCCCAGGACAAGCAGGCGATGCGCGAACGGCTGACGGCGATGGGTGTGCCGTGCCCGCGCTGGGCGCCGATCACCGACGCGGCCGACCTCGAATCCTTCGCCGCCGAGGTCGGTTGGCCGGTGGTGCTGAAGGCGAGCACGGGCGGCTACGACGGCAAGGGCGTGTGGGTCGTCGGGTCAGCGGACGAAGCGCAGGAGGTCCTGGGCTCGGGTACCGAGCTGCTCGCCGAGGAGCGAGTGGCCATCGTCCGCGAACTCGCCGCCGACGTCGCCCGCTCGCCCTTCGGGCAAGGGGCGGCCTGGCCGGTCGTCGAGACGGTCCAGCGCGACGGTATCAACGTCGAGGTGATCGCACCCGCGCCCGACCTCGACGACGAGACAGCCGAATACGCGCAATCGCTGGCCCTGCGCATCGCCGCCGAACTCGGCGTCACGGGCGTCCTCGCCGTGGAGCTCTTCGAGACGGCCGAGGGGTTGTTGGTGAACGAGCTGGCGATGCGTCCGCACAACTCCGCGCACTGGACCATCGAGGGCGCGTGCACGTCCCAGTTCGAGCAGCACCTGCGGGCGGTGCTCGACTACCCGCTCGGCTCACCGGCGCCGATTGCACCGGTAGTGGTCATGGCGAACCTGCTGGGCGGCCCCGACGACGTCGTCCCCAAGGCACTCGACGAGCGGGTGCATCACCTCATGGCTCACTGGCCCGACGTGAAGATCCATCTGTACGGAAAGCAGTTCCGGCCCGGGCGCAAGGTCGGCCATGTCACCGCGCTCGGTGCCGACCTGGCGACTGTCCGCCGCCGCGCGACAGAGGCCGCCGATTACCTGATGAACGGAGACCGGACGTGACGCAGGTGGGCGTGATCATGGGCTCGGACTCGGACTACAGCGTGATGGGCGCGGCCGCCGAGGCGCTCGGCGAGTTCGACGTCGCCTACGAGGTCCGCGTCGTGTCGGCGCACCGCACCCCGCTCGGCATGGCCGAGTACGCCCAGCAGGCCGCGGGCCGCGGCCTGAAGGTGATCATCGCCGGCGCCGGGGGTGCGGCCCACCTGCCCGGCATGGTGGCGTCCCTGACGACCCTTCCGGTCATCGGCGTGCCGGTCCCGCTGTCGACGTTGGACGGAATGGACTCCCTGCTGTCGATCGTGCAGATGCCGGCCGGCGTGCCGGTGGCGACCGTGTCGATCGGCGGCGCCCGCAACGCCGGCCTGCTCGCCGTGCGCATCCTCGCCGCCGGTGATCCGGAGCTGGCCGGCCGGATGGCCGCCTTCCAGGACGACCTGGCCGCGACCGCCACGGCCAAGGACGCCGCTCTTCAGCAACGCCTCGCCGAGTAAGGCGGCGGCTCCCGAACTGACAGAGCGGCCCGGGATACCTAGGCTTCGACGATGAGGGTTTCCGCCCTTCCCGACCTGACGACGCGATCGGCCGTCGCGGCCGGGACGGCGGTGCTCGTCCTGCTCGTCACCGCCGTGACCGGGCTGATCACCGTCGGCGGGCCGGCCAGTGGCGCGTCGGGCGCGCGGGTGCCGGGCTATCCGCCCACCGCGCACGGGCTGGTGCTGCAACGCCTGACCGACGCCGGCTTCGACACCGCGGTGCGCGACGCCCGCGACCGGCGGCGGATCTACGTCATGGTGCCGCACGACGACGCCGCCACCGCCTGCAACGTCATCCAACCGGTGGTGACGGTGCTGGCGCAGACCCGCACCACGGTGCGGATCCGGGTCAGCGGGTACGAGTACCTGCCCGCCCCGAACAAGGACGGCTACGTCGGCTTCAGCTGCTACCTCGGGGGCAGCGTCGGTGTTGCGGTCCGCTTGTCGGCCGCGTTGGGCACCCGGGCGGTCGTCAGCGCTCCGCATCTCCTGCACAGCGGGGCCGACGCTGCCGCGGCGGTGATCGATCCGCGCGACTTCCCCCGGCCGCGTCACCTGCCGGCCGGGTACCGCGCGGAGTCGGCCCGTCCCATCGACGCGCTGCACGGCATTGTCGTCGCCGAGCGGCGCTATGCCCGGGGCAGCGCGACACTCGTCATCTCCTCCGGCTCGACCGCCGACCTCGACCCGACGCCGGGCCGACGCGGGACAGCAACCGTCGTGAACAAGCTCCGCGCGCGGGTCGTCACCGATTCCGGCGTTCGCTGCGTGTTGTGGCGACACCCGACGGGCAACGGCCGCGCCGTGTGTTCGTTCGCTGCCACGCCGCTGAGCGCCGCCGCGCTGGTGAGGATCGCGCGCACCCTGCGCTGACGGCGCGAACCTGAAGATCAGGGTCATCCCCGACGTCCCTGCCCACCGCGCGTCCGTAGGCTGACGAAATGATGTTCACCGCGATTCGTGAACGTCTGCGTTCCCGTCGGACCCAACTCGTGCTCGGGCTCGTCCTGCTCCTCGTCCTGGCCGGCACCATCATCGGAATCGCCACCGGGGGCAGCACCGTCACGGTCAGCTCCCGCTTCGTGGCGGGGACGCCGGAGCACGGCAAACCGGTCCGGCTCGACACGTCGCTGTACCTGCCGGAAACGACGCCCGCGCCGGCGGTGCTGTTGAGCCAGGGCTTCGGCGGCGACAAGCACTCGCTGGACTCCGAGGCGCGCAGCTTCGCCGAACACGGCTACATCGCGATGACCTACTCCGCGCGCGGGTTCGGGCAGTCGGGCGGACTCGTCCACTTCGCCGCGCCGGGCTACGAGGTGAGCGACGGGCGGCTGTTGATCGGTCAGCTCGCCGCGCGCACCGACGTGAAGCGCGTCGACGGCCGGCCGCAGATCGCGACGGCGGGCGGGTCGTACGGCGGCGCGCTGTCACTGCTCATCGCTGCCGCGGACACTCGCGTCGGTGCCGTGGCGGCCGACATCACCTGGAACGATCTTTCGCACGCGCTCTTCCCGAACTTCGCCGGCACCGCGCCGGGTGTCTTCAAGAGGCTGTGGGCCGGCCAGCTGTTCGCCAACGCATTCCCCGAACGTGGACGCCCCGGTGTCGCCGGTCTTTCGACGACGCCGCCCGGACAGGTCGGGCCGCTCGGCTGCGGCCGCTTCGCTGCGGATGTCTGCGCCGCCTACTTGGGATCCGCGTCAGCCGGAGCGCCGAACGCGGCGATGCGCCAGCTGATGCGCCAGGCGAGCCCGGCGACGGTGCTGGGGTCGATCACGGCGCCGACGCTGCTGACCCAGGGCGAGAACGACTCCCTGTTCCCGCTGAGCGAAGCGGACGCCAACGCCCGTGGCCTGGCCGCCCACCATGTTCCGGTTCGGGTGGTGTGGCGCCAGGGCGGCCACGACCTGGACGTCGGTGGGGGCACGGCCACCAGTGAGGCGATCAGCTGGGTGGGCGACGTGTTCGCCGGCTCGGTTCCCACCACGCAGCGCTTCCGGCTCAGCGAACAGGCGGGCGTCGTGTCCGCGGCCACCGGGGACGCCTCGGAACAGACGCTGCAGTCGCCGGGCTACCCCGGCATCGCCGGCCAACCCGGCCGGACGCGCACGGTCGAACTCGACGGCCCCCCGCAGCCGGTCTCGGCGCCGGCCGACGGTTCACCGGCGATCATCACGACCATTCCCGGCCTGGGCGGGATCTCGTCGCGCTTCGACCAGGCGCTGACCCTGGTGCCCTCGGCTCCAGGCCAGACCGCCACCTTCACCTCGGGGAAGGTCTCCGGCGGCCTGCTCATCGCCGGGCAGCCCAAGGTCCGCCTCGCGATCACCACTCAGACGACACGCGACGTCACGCTGTTCGCCGGGCTGCGCGACGTCGCCCCCGACGGCACGCAAACCCTGCCGTCCCAGCTCGTCGCGCCGCTGCGCCTCACCGGCATGCGTCCCGGCGTGCCCCGCGTCGTCACCGTGCGGTTGCCGTCGGTCGTTCGCAACGTGCAGTCCGGGCACCGCCTCGCGCTCACCGTCAGCACCACCGACTTCGCATACGCGGCCGCCCACAACGCCCGCAACTACACGATCGCGCTGGCCGGCCGCACCGGCGCGGTCACCGTCCCGATCGGGTCGGGCACCGCGATCGCGGCCGGCCACCCGATGGCCTGGCTGATCGTCGGTGCCCTGGTCTGCCTGCTGATCGGCGGCGCTGTCGCCTTCGTGATCATTCGCCGCCGCCTCGTCCTCAAGTCCGTGCCGGAGCTGGCCGCGGTCCCCGTCAGCATCAAGTCGCTCGTGAAGGAGTACGCCGGCGGCTACCGCGCGGTGGACGATGTCAGCTTCCAGGTCGAGCGCGGTCAGGTCCTCGGCCTGCTCGGGCCGAACGGCGCCGGCAAGACGACGGCGCTGCGGGTCCTCGTCGGCCTGATCACGCCGACCGCCGGAGAGGTGCACGTGTTCGGTGAGCCGGTGGTGCCCGGTGCGCCGGTGCTGGCCCGCGTCGGCGCATTCATCGAAGGCCCCGGCTTCCTGCCGCACCTGACCGGGCGGGAGAATTTGCGCCTGTACTGGGCGGCGACGGGCCGCCCGGAAGAGGACGCCGACTTCGCCACCGCGCTCGACATCGCCGGGCTCGGGCCGTCCATCGATCGGCGGGTGCGGACGTACAGCCACGGCATGAAGCAGCGCCTCGGCATCGCCCAGGCCATGCTCGGGCTGCCGGAGGTCCTCGTCCTCGACGAACCGACGAACGGCCTCGACCCGCCGCAGATCGCCGAGATGCGTGAGGTGCTGCAGGACTACGCCCGCACCGGGCGGACCGTGGTCGTGAGCAGCCACCTGCTCGCCGAGGTGGAGCAGACCTGCACGCACGTGGTCGTCATGCACAAGGGGCGGCTCGTCGCGGCCGGCTCGACCGTCGAGATCGCCGGAGCCGGCGGTGTCCAGCTGTCGGTCGCCGACCCGGCCGAGGCGACGCGCGTGCTGAAAGAGGCCGGCATCGAGGCCGAACTGGTCCCGGCCCGCCGTGCCCTCGAGGACGTCTTCCTCGACCTGATCGGAGCCGACGAGTGAGCGGGTTGTGCGATGACTGAACGGGAGCTGTCGAAAGTCGCGGCGACCCATCGGGGGATCCACGACCGGCTGGCCGAGCTCGATGCCGGGCGGGCGCCGGAGTTCAATCCCCGGCACACGCTGCGGCTGCGCGTCGAGTTCGCCCGCCAGATCAAGCGGCGCCGTACTCAGGTGGCGTTCGGCCTGCTGTTCGTGCTGCCGTTGATCATCGCGTTCGCGTTCAAGGTCGGCGGCGGCGCCGGCCGCGATGCACCGCAACTGGTCGGCCTGGCGAACTCCGGCGGCTTCAACTTCGCGCTGTTCACCGAGTTCGCGTCGGTCGGGTTCCTGCTCGTCGTGTTGGTGGCGCTGTTCTGCGGCGACACGGTGGCGAGCGAGGCGAGCTGGTCGTCGTTGCGCTACCTGCTGGCCCAACCCGTGCCGCGCTCGCGACTGCTGCGCCAGAAGCTCATCGTGGCCGGCGCGCTGAGTGCGGCGGCCAACGCCGTGCTGCCACTCTGGGCGTTCGTCGTCGGCGGGATGTTCTTCGGCTGGACGCCGGCCCGCAGCCCGATCGGCGGCTCCTTCGGCACCGGCCCGTCGTCGTGGCGGTTGCTGATCATCGTCGCCTACGTGTGCGGGCAACTGCTCGTCGTCGCCGCGCTCGCGTTCCTGCTCAGCGTCAGTGTGGACAATCCGCTGGGCGCGGTCGGCGGTGCCGTGATGCTCGTCGTGGTGTCGAACATCCTCGACCAGATCACCGCGCTCGACCCCTACCGCCACTATCTGCCGACGCACTTCAACTACGCGTGGGTCGACACGCTGAGTTCACCGATCAGGTGGGACGACATGATCCGCGGCACTGGTCTCGCGCTCGTCTACGCGGCGGTGTTCCTGGGCTACGCGTGGCTGCGCTTCGACCGCAAGGACATCACGTCGTAGGTGCTGCGCGTTGCCCGGCCCGCCGGGCGCGGTAGGCGGCGACGTTCGTCCGGTTGCCACAGCCGCTGTCGCAGAAGCGCCGCGATCGGTTCTTCGACAGGTCGACCAGTACGTCGTCGCAGTCGTCGGCCGCGCAGGTGCGCAACCGTTCCAGCTCGCCGCTGCGGATGACGTCGACGATGGCCATCGCCGCCTCCACGGCCATCCGGTCGGCGAGCGGCTGATCGGGCGACGTCGCGTGGATGTGGTAATCCCACTCGTCGTGCTTGCGCAGCTGGGGCAGCGCCCGGTACTCGCGCAGCAGCTCGTTCACGATTTCGACGGCGGCATCCTTGTCGACGTGCCAGATGCGGCGCAGCCGTGGCCTGAGGTCCTGGACCGCGGCGAGCTCGGCCGCGGTGTGCCTGCGGGAGCCGGTGTAGCCCCATTCGGCCACGAACGCGTCGAGGTCGGCGAGCGTCTCGAGGGCGCCGTCGTCCTCGGTGTTGACGAGAGCCGCGGCGGCCGCCAGTGCCACTTCCGTGTCATGAGCAAAAAGCATTTGACTCCTGTCACCTGCGCTCACTATCGTCATGAGCATACGACGTTTTACTCATTACCGGGAGGCGAAATGCGCGGGGCGAGTGTCGGGCTCGGCCTGGCGGTGCTGTCGGCAACGACCTTCGGCACGTCCGGCAGCTTCGCCGCGTCGCTGATGGCCGCCGGGTGGTCGCCGGGCTCGGCGGTGACCGTGCGCATCGGCCTCGCCGCCGTCGTCCTCACCGTTCCGGCGGTGCTGCAGTTGCGCGGCCGGTGGGGCCTGCTGCGCCGAGACCTGCCGGCCATCCTCGCCTACGGGTTGCTGGCCGTGGCAGGCGCTCAGCTGTTCTTCTTCAACGCCGTCGACCACCTGTCGGTCGGCGTCGCGCTGCTGCTCGAGTACTCCGGAACGCTGCTCGTGGTCGGCTGGGCGTGGCTGCGGCACGGGCATCGGCCGCGCCGGCTGACCGTCCTCGGGGCCGCGCTGGCCATCGCCGGGCTGGTGCTGGTGCTCGACCTGACCGGGTCCCAGCACGTCGACGGCGTCGGTGTGCTGTGGGGTCTCGGGGCCGCGACCGGCCTCGCCGCGTACTTCGTCCTGTCCTCGCGGGTCGACGGCGGCCTGCCGCCGATCGCCATGGCCTGGGCCGGCATGGTCGTTGGTGGAACGGTGCTGCTTCTCGCCGGCCTGACCGGCGTGATCGCGCTGCGCGCCTCGACCGCTGACGCCGACTTCAACGGTTCCCACACCTCATGGATCGTCCCGGTGCTCGGCCTCTCGCTCATCGCCGCGGTGGTCGCCTATGCCGCGGGGATCGGCGCGGCCCGGCGGCTCGGTGCCCGGCTGGCGTCGTTCATCGGACTGACCGAGGTTCTCGCCGCCGTGCTCTTCGCCTGGCTGCTGCTCGGCCAGCGGCCGAGTGTTCTGCAGGGCGTGGGCGGCGTCGTCGTGCTCGCCGGGATCGCGCTCGTGCGGGCCGACGAGCCCGAGCTCGCCGTCGAAACGGAAGCCGAACTCGAACCCGTCTAGGGTCGGCGCGTGCCCCAGCGTGAGGTCTCGGTCGGGGTCGACCGGCTCGAACGCTGGTTGGCGGGCTTCACAGAGCGCCATGGCGACACCCGCACGACGACGGCACCCGAGGTGGTCAGCCTCGTCGGGGCCGACGGCGCGCAAGCGTGGATCGACGTCCCTTTCCCGCCGCTCCGTGGCGACCTGATCGAGCACGCATTGCGCCCGCGCCGGATCGGCGTCCTCCTCGTGCGCCGCTCGGGTTACGCGGCCGGCGTCTTCGAGGGCGCCGACCTCGTCGCGTCCAAGGTCGGCTCCAGCTACGTGCAAGGCACGACGAAAGCCGGCGGCTGGTCGCAGCAGCGGTACGCGCGGCGGCGGGCGAACCAGGCCACCGCCGCCTTCGCCGACGCGGCGGACGCGGCCGTCCGGGTCCTCGGCGACCAGCACTTGGACGCCCTCGTCGCCGGCGGGGACCGCGAGGCGGTGAAGGCGGTGCTGGCCGACCGGCGCCTGGCCGGCCTGGAGCCGACCGGGCCCTGGCTCACCGTCAAGGACCCCAAGCTGCGGATCCTCGCCACGATGCCCGAGCAGTTCCGCGCCGTCCGGATCCGTCTCGACCCGTGAAGGCAATCCGGTCCCGACCAGTTCGGCCGAGGCCGGTCCACTGAGCTGCGACGGATCGAGGCTCGACGCCGTAACGGGTTTCCGTAGGCTGCACGGATGCTCCACGTCGCGTCCGCGGGCGCCCCCTGATGGCGAAATTCACCTTCGCCACCGGCAACGTGCGAGGGCTGCGGCGCATCCCGCTCTACCTCGTCGGTGCTGTCGCGACGCTGGTCGTGCCGAGGACGGACCGGATCTGGGTGTTCGGCTCGGGCATCGGTCCTGGTGAAGGGGCACTCCCGCTGTACCGGCTGGCCCGCGAGCGGCTGGGCGCCGACGTCCGCCTGGTCTGGCTGGCCACGACGCCCGAAGAGCTGGCCCGTGCCAGGGCCCTCGGCCTCGACAGCGAACTCAAACTCTCCGCCAGCGGCTTGTGGCTGACGATGCGCGCGCGGGTCCAGGTCGTGACCCACGGTCAGGGGGACGTGAACCGCTACGGCGCGCGCGGCGGCTTCCTCGTCCAGCTCTGGCACGGCATCCCGCTCAAACGGCTGCACCTGGACTCGCCGGCCGCGCTGACCGCGCCCTCGCGGCTCGGCCGGCTGCTGCTCGAGCGCGGGCACCGCACCGTCGGGCGGCAGGTCCGGATCTTCGCCGTCTCGTCCGAGCGGGTGGTCAGCCGGTTCGCGAGCGCCTTCGGCCTCACCCGGGAGCAGATCCTCGTCAGCGGCGACGCCCGCGACGACGTGCTTCTCCAAGGCGATCCGGAGGGAGGCCGCCGCAGCGCCCGGGAACTGCTCGAGTCGGCGGTCGGCCCGCTCGGCAACGGTCCCGTGGTCATGTACGCCCCCACCTGGCGCGAGGGGGACGCCGACCCGTCCCAGCCCGACGAGGCGACGTGGCGGCAGATCATCGACTGGCTCGACCGCGTCGACGGCACGCTTGTCGTCCGCAGCCACCCGCTCGGGGTCGGCGACTACGACGCGGGCCCCGCGCTCTCGCCCCGCGTCCGGCTGCTCGACAACACGCAGGTGACCGACGTCAACGTGGTGCTGCCCGCCGTCGACCACCTCGTCACCGACTACTCGTCGATGGCCTACGACTACTCGTTGACCGGCGGGACGATCGTCTTCCTGGCCGCCGACGTGACGACCTACCTCGAATCGCGCGGCCTGTACGAGCCGTATCACGAGTTCACCGGCGGCCGGCACGTCGCGACGTGGACGCACGCCCTGCAGCGCCTGGACGCCCTCGTCGCCGGCGACCCTGAGGCCACCGCCGCGGCCCGGGAGCACACCCGATGGTTGCGCGACGAGCACTTCGACCACCTCGACGGCCGGGCCGCCGAACGCGTGCTGGACGCGATCGTGGCGCGCACCAGTGGCGCCGTCGCCGCGGTCGAGCCGGCGCCGGTGTCGGGCCGACCGACCGTCACCCGCGTGACCGTCGAACCCGACCGGCTCGTCCTCGGCCTCGACGCGGGCGCCACTCCGATCGACGCGATCGGGCTGGACGGTCCCCGCGGCCGGGTCGACGGCACGCCGACCGCCGACGGTGCCGAGTTCCCGCTGCTGGTGACGCGATGGGGTCAGGCCGGGCTCGCGCTCCCGTCGGGCGACTACCGACTGACGCTCGGCGGCACGCTGCCGTCGACCCGGGTCGCCGTCTCCACTCCGGTGCTGCCCGCCATCACCCACCCGCTCTTCCGGGTCGAGGCGATGCCGGTCGACGGCGGTCTGGTCGTGCGCATCGGCCCACCGCTGGCCGACGACGAGCGCGGACCGGCCGCCCAGCGCGCCCTGCGCAACGCCCACCTCCGTCCCACGCGGCGGGAGAACGCCGTCTACTTCGAGTCGTTCTACGGGCGATCGGCCTCGGACAACCCGAGGGCCATCGCCGCCGTTCTCGCCCGCGAGCACCCCGAGGTGACGCAGTACTGGAGCGTGACCGACCGCTCCGTCGCCGTCCCGCCGGGCACCGTCCCCCTCGTCGAGTACAGCCGCGAGTGGTGGCGGGTGCGGGCCGCGGCCCGGTTGTACGTGATCAACGACTGGCTCCGCTGGACGTACCGCAAGCGGGGCGGGCAGAAGGTGTTGCAAACGTGGCACGGAACGATGCTCAAGCGGCTGGCCCGCGACCGGGACGTCAGCGCGCGGAGCCGGTTCGCCGCGCTGCGCCAGGGCTGGCGGTGGAGCGCGCTGCTCGCCCAGAATTCCTACAGCGCCGAGCGGTTCCGCACGTCCTACGCCTACCGCGGGCCGATCTGGGAGACCGGCTACCCGCGCAACGATGTGTTGACCGACACCGACCGCGCCGCCCGCGTCCGCGAGCTGGTCGGCATCGCCGAAGGCACGACCGTCGTCCTTTACGCCCCGACCTGGCGGGACAACCGCAACGACCTCATCGACGCCCTCGACCTCGCCGAGTTCGCCGGCCAGTTGCCCGACGACCACGTGCTGCTGGTCCGCGGCCACTCGCGCACGATCGAGGGCGGCGCCGACCTCAGCGCCGAGCGGCTGATCGACGTCACGACCTACCCCGACGTGGGGGAGCTGATGCTCGTCGCCGATGTCCTCGTCACCGATTACTCATCGGTCATGTTCGACTTCGTCGCGACCGACCGGCCGATGATCTTCTACACGCCGGACCTCGCGCACTACAGCGACGTGCTGCGCGGCTTCTACTTCGACTTCATCGCCGAGGCGCCGGGACCGATCGTGGAGACGGGCGCCGACCTGCTGGCCGCGCTGGTCGAGGCGGAGACGGCCGGGGAGAAGTACGCCGGGCGGCGAGCGTCGTGGCGCGAGCGGTTCACCCCGCACGACGACGGCGGCGCGGCCGAGCGTGTGGTGCAGCGGCTCTACGACGAGGGTTGGCTCGGCTGAACCGGCGCGATCCTCGACGCGTCGACGGTGTGTCGGCCCCCGCGAACCGCGCCGACCAGGAAGCCGGCTCCCCACACGTAGTGCATCGTCGCCAGGACCCAGCAGTAGCGGGCGCGGTCGGCGATCGAGCCCTTGTCCCCGACGGCCACCGCGGCGAGCAAGGCGACGTACGCGGCCGGTGCGGCGGCCGACAGCCCGGCCACGATGGCCAACCCTGGACCCCCGACGCCGGTGAGCGCGGCCGGCCCGGTCAGGACCGCGACCGCCGTGCCGGCGACAAGTGCAGGGGGAGCGAAGAACCGCAGCGAGTTGCGGCGATGCAGGCGGCGCACGAGCTCACCCCGCCAGATGCCGGTCGCCCAGAACTGGCGGACGAGCGCCGGCCAGTCGGCGCGCGGCCAATAGGTGACCTTGAGCTCAGGATCCAGCCACACCCGGTGCCCAGCCGCGCGCAGGCGGTAGTTGAGTTCCCAGTCCTCCCCGCGCCGCACCGACTCATCGAAGTAGCCGACGTCGGCCAGCGCATCGGCCCTCATCACCCCGAGGTAGGCCGACTCGGCTTCCCCGGCCGGCTCGTCGGACCGGTGGTACGCCGCGCCGCCGAGGCCGAGGCGGCTGTTGTACGCCCGGGCGATCGCGGCCTGCAGCCCCGGCCGACCGACGGCCATCATGATGCCGCCGACGTTGGCCGCGTGCTCCCGCTGCAGGGTGGCGACCGCTCGCTCCGTGTAACCCGGCGGCAGTTGCGTGTGAGCGTCGACCCGGACGATCACCGGGTATTGGGACGCGCGGATGGCCCGGTTGAGCCCGATCGGAATGTCGGTGCCCGGATTCTCGACGGTGTGGATGCGGGTGTCGTCGGCCTGCATCGCTGCCACGATCTCGTTCGTGCCGTCGGTGGACGGGCCCAGAGCGAGCACCACCTCGGCCGGCCCGGGATAGTCCTGCGCCAGCACGCTGGACACCGCCGCCTCGACGTACTCGGCCTCGTTGAGCACCGGTATCACGTAGGACACCCCGGGCCACTCGGTCACGGGAGCCACGCTAGCCGGGCGCGCTGCGACGGCGCCGTGCGGGCCGGGCCGCGACTCTGGTAGGCAGGACTGTATGGGCAACGACGGTCGACCGGAGCCACTCACCTCACGCCCGGCGTGGACCGCACTGGGCGAGCACCACGCCGACATCGCGAAGCGACACCTGCGCGATCTGTTCGCCGAGGACGGCGATCGCGGTACCCGGCTGGCCGCGCAGGCTTGCGGCATCTACCTCGATTACTCGAAGAACCGGGTCACCGACGAGACCGTGCAGCTGCTCCTCCAGTTGGCCGAGGAGTCGGGCCTGCGCGAGCGCATCGACGCGATGTTCGCCGGCGCGAAGATCAACGTCACTGAGGACCGCGCCGTCCTGCACGTGGCGCTGCGCGCGCCGCGCAACGAGCAGATCCACGTCGACGGCATCGACGTCGTCCCGGCCGTGCACGAAGTGCTCGGCCGGATGTCGGAGTTCGCGAAGAAGGTGCGCACCGGCCGCTGGCTCGGACACACCGGCCGGCCGATCCGCAACATCGTCAACATCGGCATCGGGGGTTCCGATCTGGGACCGGTGATGGCCTACGAGGCGCTGCGCCACTACAGCGAGCGCAACCTCACCTTCCGCTTCGTGTCCAACGTCGACGGGACGGATTTCGCCGAGGCGACGCGCGACCTCGACCCGGCCGAAACGCTGTTCATCGTGTCGTCCAAGACGTTCACGACGCTGGAGACGATGACCAATGCCACCGCTGCCCGCGAGTGGACGCTCGCCGCGCTGGGGGACAAGTCGGCGATCGCCAAGCACTTCGTCGCCGTGTCGACCAACGGCGAGGCGGTATCGGACTTCGGTATCGACGTGATGAACATGTTTGGCTTCTGGGACTGGGTCGGCGGCCGCTATTCGATGGACTCCGCCATCGGCCTGTCGACGATGATCGCCGTCGGACCGGACGCGTTCAGCGAGATGCTCGCGGGCTTCCACGAGATGGACGAGCACTTCCGCACCGCGCCCTTCGCCGAGAACCTGCCCGTCCTCCTCGGCCTGCTGACCGTCTGGTACGCCGATTTCTTCGACGCCCAGACGCAGGCTGTGCTGCCCTACGACCAGTACCTCAAGCGGTTCCCGGCCTACCTGCAGCAGCTGACGATGGAGTCCAACGGCAAGCACGTCACGCTCACCGGCGAGACCGTCGACTACCCCACGGGGCCGGTGTTCTGGGGCGAGCCGGGCACGAACGGCCAGCACAGCTTCTACCAGCTGATCCACCAGGGCACCGAGCTCATCCCGGCCGACTTCATCGGTTTCACCCACTCGCTCAACCCGCTGCCCGCCGGCGACGGCGCCACCCATCACGACCTGCTCACCGCCAACGTGTTCGCACAGGGCGAGGCGCTGGCCTTCGGCAAGACGGCCGACGAGGTCCGCGCCGAGGGCACCGAGGACTGGCTGGTCCCGCACCGGGTGTTCGAGGGCAACCGCCCGTCCAACACGATGCTGCTCGAACGGTTGACTCCCCACGCGCTGGGCACGCTGATCGCCCTGTACGAGCACAGTGTGTTCACCCAGGGGACGATCTGGTCGATCAACTCCTTCGACCAGTGGGGCGTCGAATTGGGCAAGGTGTTGGCGAAGAAGGTCGCCGGCGAGCTCGCGGCCGACGGCGAGCCCGAGTTCGGTCACGACAGCTCCACCAATGCACTCATCCGCCGCTACCGCGCCGCCCGCAAGGAGAGCTGACATGCAGTTGGGAATGATCGGGTTGGGTCGAATGGGGGCCAACATCGTCCGGCGCATCATGCGCGACGGGCACACCGCGGTCGCGTACGACACCAATCCCGACACCGTCGACCAGCTGGTTGGTGAAGGCGCGGTGGGGGCGAAGACCCTGGAGGAGTTCGTCCAGAAGCTGGAGAAGCCGCGGGTCGCCTGGGTGATGATCCCGGCCGGCATCACCGACAAGGTGGTGCAACAGGTCGCCGACCTGATGGACGACGGCGACATCATCATCAACGGCGGCAACTCGAACTACCGCGAGGACTACGACCGGGCGTTGGCGCTGAAGGAGAAGGGCGTGCGCTACCTCGACGTCGGTACGAGTGGTGGCGTGTGGGGCCTCGAGCGGGGCTACTGCCTGATGATCGGCGGTGAAGAGGAGGCCTTCGCGCACTGCGAGCCGCTGTTCGCCTCGATCGCGCCCGGCATCGGCGACATCGAACGCACCCCGGGTCGCGACGGCGATCCGGCGCCCGAGGAGCAGGGGTACCTGCGCTGCGGCCCGGCCGGTTCGGGGCACTTCGTCAAGATGGTCCACAACGGCATCGAGTACGGCATGATGGCCGCCTACGCCGAGGGCCTGAACGTGCTGGCCAAGGCCAACGCCGGTTCCAAGGAGCAGTCGCACTCCGCTGAGGAGACGCCGCTCGATCAGCCGCAGTACTTCCAGTACGACCTCGACCTACCGGCGGTCGCCGAGGTGTGGCGTCGCGGCTCGGTCATCGCGTCGTGGTTGCTCGATCTGACCGCCGGCGCGCTGCACGGCAACCCGCACCTGGACGGGATCGCCGGCCGGGTGTCCGATTCCGGCGAGGGCCGCTGGACGATCAAGGCGGCCATCGACGAAGGTGTGCCCGTGCCGGTGCTCTCGGCCTCGCTGTTCGCCCGCTTCTCCAGCCGCGGCGAAGCGGCGTACGCGGACAAGCTGCTGTCGGCCATGCGGCAGGCCTTCGGCGGTCACGTCGAGCTGCCCACGGGGGAGTAGCGCGCGGTCTCGTCAGCCGGTGCTGTCGATCTTCCAGGCGCCGCCCTGCTGGACGAGCGTGAAGGACGTCTGCTCGGAGATCACCCGTCCGGTCTTGTAGGTGTAGGTGATCAGGGCTTGCACAGTCGATGGACCCGTCGCGGTCACGTTGGTCGCGTTGACGGTGCGGATCTGGGCCCAGTAATTGTCGTAGCTCTGCCGGCCGCCGGCGCGACCGTTCTGGAATTTCGCGGTCAGCATCTTCCAGGCAGCGTCGGTGTTGTCAGGCAGCAACGAGTAGTAGTTCCGCACGGTAGAGGTCAGCTGTCCGGACGTCCCCTGCCCGCCTCCCGCACTCGACGACTGCTGGGAAGTGCTGGGTGGTGGGGACGACGACGCGTTCTCGGTCGACTTCGCGGCGGAGGACGTCGACCTGGTGGCCGGCCGCGACGACGGGGACTTCGCGACCGGGCTGTTCGAGTGGCTGCCGGCCGCCGAACCGCCGTGGCCGGAGTCGTTGCCGACCAGTTGCGTCAGGAGGATGGCGGCGAGAGCGAGGACGAGGACGATCGCCGCCACCGTCCACGCGGTCAGACCCCGTCGGCGCCGCTCCGCCGGCGGGGCGCCCGGACCGGCCACCAGGGGTGGTGCGGCCGCGCGGCTCACCTGCGCCGGCTCGGGGTCGACCGCGGGCAGGGTGACCGTCGTCGTCGGCGGCGCGACCGGAGGCGGTGGGGCCATGCGCTGCGTCGGGTCGATGCGATGCGTGGGATTGCCGGACGCGGGGTCGATCATGGCCGCGTGCACCGCGGCCAGCCGGGCGGCGGCCGCGTTCATCGTCGGCCGGGCCGCCGGGTCGACGGCCAGCATCTGCATCAGCACGTCGGTCAGCGGCCCGGTGCGCCGCGGCGGGATGATCTGGCCGGATGCGACGCGGTGCAGCATCGCCATCGGGTTCTCCTCGGTCCCGAACGGCGGGCTGCCCTCTATCGCGGCATAGAGCGTCGACCCCAGCGAGAAGACGTCCGAGGCCGGGCTGGACTCGACGCCGCGGGCGACCTCGGGCGCGAGGAACGCCGGCGTTCCGGTGACCATGCCGGTCGACGTGAGCGCGACGTCGTCGACGGCGTGCGAGATGCCGAAATCGGTGATCTTGGCCGAGCCCTCCTCGTCGATGAGCACGTTGGCCGGCTTGACGTCGCGGTGGACGATGCCGACCTGGTGCGCGGCGGCGAGCGCGCTGGCGACCTCGCCGCCGATGCGGGCGACATCGGCCGGAGCGAGCAACCCGCGGTCCTTGATCAGCTGCTGCAGGCTCTTCGACGGCAGGTACTGCATGATCAGGCACGGCTGGCCGTCGAAGTCGACCACGTCATAGACCGGTACCGCGTGCGGGTGGTGCAGGCGTGCGGTGATCCGCGCCTCGCGCATGACCCGATCGCGGGCGAGCTTGCCCTCGGCCGGGCTCAGGCCGGGCTGCGGATGCAACTGCTTCAGTGCGACCCGGCGCTGGAGACGGTCGTCCCATGCCTCCCACACGGTGCCCATGCCGCCGGCGGCGATCTGCTCGACCAGCCGGTAGCGCTCGGCTACGTGGACGTCGGGGCGCGACAAGACAGCTCACTTTCGGATCGGCTACTCGGGCGTAGTTCCCGGGTTACCTACCCAAGACGGCCCCCGGACTGTCCGGCGGCGCCCTCAGTCCCGTATGGCGGGCAGCACGTTCTCACCCAGGAGGCGGACCTGCCGCTCGAGGTCGTCGCCGGCCGGCATCAGGTTGAAGCCGCCGAAGCCGAGCTCGACGAACTCGCGGAGTCGCTCGACGATGTCGGCCGCCGGGCCGACGAGTACCCCGTCCATGGCTGGACCGTGCGGGTCGACGCGGACGGGCACGTTGTAGATCCCGCGCACGGCCTCGGGCGCCCGTCCGGCGGCGACGGCCGCGGTGGCGATCCGGTCGCGCAGTTCGGGAATCCGGGCCGGCGGCGCGTGTCCGTAGGAAGGGATCCAGCCGTCGGCCAGCCGTCCGGTCACCGCGAGGGCCCGGTTGCCGAAGGTGCCCAGCCAGATCGGTATGCGGCTCGACGGCCTGGGCGCCAGCGTCAGGTCCGCCACCGTGTGCACCGTGCCGGCGTAACTGAATCCGGCGCCCGTCCAGGCGCCGCGAATGATCTCGACGGCTTCGCCGAGGCCGACCACCTTCTCGCCAGGGGACAGGCCGCGCCCGCCCAGCGCACGGATCTCCGCGTCGGAGTAACCGGCGCCGAGGCCGAGAACGACCCGGCCGCCGGACAGCCGGTGAACCGACTCCGTCGACTTGGCCAGCACCGCGGGTCGGCGGAACGGCACGCCGAGGACGCGGGAGACCACGGTGATCCGAGTGGTCCGCGCTGCTATCCAGGTGAGCAGGGTCGGCGTCTCGTACGTCGGCTCCGCGCCGACCGGATGGTCGCTGGCCGAGACGAAGTCGAAGCCCAACGCCTCGGCGAGGGTCGCCTCACCGATCGGGTCGGCCGTCGTCGAGTTGGAGATGCCGAGGCCTATCAGGAGTTCGGGCATGGTTGCTTCCTTTTGTCGGAGTGGACGGCGAGCAGCGGGAGCATCGGGTGGACGAGCGGACCGATGCCCAGTGCGTAGATGACGGTGCCGATGCCGATCGAGCCGCCGAGGACGCCACCCACAGCGAGAGCGGCCACTTCGATGACCGTCCGCGCAGCCCGCACGGAGTGGCCGCGGGCCGCCAGGCCGGTCATCAGGCCGTCGCGCGGCCCCGGGCCGAACGCGGCGCCGATGTACAGCGCGGTGGACACGGCGTTGAGCAGGATGCCGCCCGCCAGCAGGGCGGTTCGAGTGGCCAGGTCCCCGGGCGAGCCGAACGCGTCCAGCGCGGCGTTGACCGTCAAGCCGACCACGACGAGGTTGCTGATCGTGCCGAACCCGGGTCGCTGCCGCAGCGGGATCCAGGCGAGCAGCACCAGGTCGCTGACACCAATGGTCACCCAGCCGAGCTGGACGCCGAGGTGCCGGGCGATGCCCTGGTGCAGCACGTCCCACGGCCCGAGCCCGAGGCCGGCCCGCACCATCAGTGCAAGGCTCAGGCCGAATCCGATCAGGCCGGCGAAGAGTCGGACCAGACGCGTGAATACTGACACGTCAGCAACATAGCACAGATGCTGATGTGTCAGCTACTCCGCTACGCTATCGGCATGGCTCCAACCCGATGGCTCGATCCGGAGCAGGAACGGGCTTGGCGGCGGTACCGCCGCATGCGCACGCTGCTCGACCTGCAGATCGCCCGCGACCTCAAGGCCGACTCCGGGCTGTCCGAGGCCGACTACGACATCCTGTCGACGCTGTCCGAGTCACCTGACGGTTCGTGGCGCGCCCGTGACCTGGCGGCGCGGCTGCTGTGGTCGACGAGCCGGTTGGCCCATCAGGTCGGGCGCATGGAGCAGCGCGGGCTCGTCGCGCGAACCGGGGTGGACGACGACGCCCGCGGCGCAGTCGTGGCTCTCACGCGCACCGGCCGGGCCACGCTGCAGGCGGCGGCGCCGCCACACGTCGAATCGGTCCGCCGCCACCTCGTCGACCTGTTGAGCCCGGCCGAGATCAAGGCCCTCGACCGGATCGCCGGAAAGGTGATCGATCACCTGGCCGCCGGCGCGTGAACCGGCCCGCCGACGAGGAGGACCTGGTCAGGCGTCGTGCTCGAGCTTGTCCCCGGCCCATTCGGTGTGGAAGGACCCGTCCTTGTCGACGCGCTTGTACGTGTGCGCGCCGAAGTTGTCCCGCAGTCCTTGGATCAGGGCCGCGGGCAGCCGGTCTCGGCGCAAGCCGTCGTAGTAGGCCAGCGATGACGAGAACGCCGGCGTCGGGATACCGGCCAGCGCCGCCTGCGAGACGACTCGGCGCCACGCCTCGACCCCGCCTCGCACGGCGTCGGCGAAGTACGGGTCCACGAGGAGTGAGGGCAGGCTCGCGTTGCCGTCGTACGCCTCGCGGATCCGGTTGAGGAAGCGGGCGCGGATGATGCAGCCGCCGCGCCAGATCGTGGCCATGGCGCCGCGATCGACGTTCCAGTCAAACTCGGCGCTGCCCGCGGCTATGTGGTCGAAGCCCTGCGCGTACGCGACGACCTTCGACGCGTACAGCGCCAGGCGGACGTCCTCGACAAACGCGTCGCGGTCGCCGATGTCCAACGGGTTGACGTCGGCGCCGAACGCCTCCCGCGCCGGTTCGCGCTGCTCGGCGTGCCCGGACAGCGCCCGCGCGAACGTCGCCTCCGCGATGCCGGTGATCGGCACACCGAGATCGAGTGCGCTCTGCACCGTCCAGCGACCGGTGCCCTTCTGCTCGGCCTGGTCGAGGATGATGTCGACGAATGGCTTGCCCGTCGCGGCGTCGGTCTGCGCGAGCACGGCCGCGGTGATCTCGATCAGGAACGATTCGAGGTCACCCTCGTTCCAGGTGCGGAACATGTCGGCGATCTCGCCCGGCGAGGCCCCGAGTCCCTGCCGCAACAGGTCGTACGCCTCGGCGATCAGCTGCATGTCGGCGTACTCGATGCCGTTGTGCACCATCTTGACGAAGTGCCCCGCGCCGTCGGGCCCGACGTGGACGCAGCACGGGCTGTCGTCCACCTGGGCGGCGATCGACTCGAAGATCGGCCCGAGCTTGTCGTAGGAGTGCTTGGAGCCGCCCGGCATGATCGACGGCCCGAGCAACGCGCCCTCTTCACCGCCGGACACGCCGCACCCGACGAAGTGGATGCCGTGCTCGCTCAGCGCCGATTCCCGCCGGCGGGTGTCGGCGAAGTGGGCGTTGCCACAGTCGACGATGATGTCGCCGTCGTCCAGCAGCGGGGAGAGCTCGTCGATCACGGCATCGGTCGGCTGCCCGGCCTTCACCATGATGATCACCGCCCGCGGCTTCTTCAGCGACGCCACGAAGTCGGCCAGCGACTCCGAGGCGACGAAGGTGCCCTCATCGCCGTGCTGTTCGACCAGCGACTGGGTTCGCGCGTAGGTGCGATTGTGCAGGGCGACCGTGTGCCCGTGGCGGGCGAGGTTACGCGCAAGATTGCGGCCCATGACCGCGAGTCCGGTGACGCCGATGTCGGCCGTCGCTTCGATGCTCATACCCTCACTCCGTTCGGGCAGGCGGAGACGCACACCGATTGATTCGCTCCGCAAGCGTCGCTCATCGGTCCAAACTAGTGCTGGTCACTGCCGCTTGAAGAAGCGGTTGCTCCGGCCGGAGGCCAGAAGCACCACCACGGCCACGTCGATCACGGCCACCACGATCCCCAGGGCCCGGCTCAGCGGCGGGTCGGGCTGGCCCAAGCTGATCAACGCACCCAGGATGCCGAGACCGGCGATCACGAACGTGACGATGCGGGCCCAGTTGGCGCCCTTGCGTATCTGGAAAGCGAGGAACACGTAGAACACCAGGATCACGATGCCGATGGCCGCCCCGACGCCCAGCGCCGCGTTGACCGTCGAGTCGCTGGCATTCGGCGTGCGCTTCAGGATGCGCTTCTTCAGATCGTCCTTCGTCGCGAACAACACGATCAGCGAGATGACGCCGATCGCGCTGCGCAGCAGCATCAGGCGTACGGCGTTGACCACGGTCGACGGTGCCGGGCCGGCTTGGGGCATGCTCCAGCCTTCGGGCGGCTGCGGGGCGGGCGGCAGTTCGCCGCCGCCGAACGGCTGGCTCATCGAGGAAGTTCTCCAGTGACCACGTCTGGACCGTACCCGCGGCGCTGAAGCGCGGGAAACTTGCCGAATGGAAATCTGGCTCAACCCGGCCTGTTCGAAATGCCGCGCCGCCGTCACTCAATTGGACGAGGCCGGTGCCCGATACACCGTGCGCCGCTACCTCGACGACCCGCCCGACGCCGGCGAGATCGCCGCCGTACTCAGCCGGCTGCGCCTCGAGCCGTGGGACATCACACGCACCGGCGAGGCGCTGGCCACGGAGCTCGACCTCGCCTCGTGGCCGCGGGACGCCGCGTCGAAGGCCAAGTGGATCGAGCTGCTGGCCCGGCACCCGGCGCTGTTGCAGCGGCCCATCATCACCGCCGAGGACGGAACGGCGGTCGTCGGTCGCAGCCCCGAGGCGGTGGCGGACGTGATCAGCCGAGAAGGTCCTTGAACGTCGCGATGACCCATGCCGTCGCCTCGGCGACGGCCGGGCTCATCTGTTCCAGGCCATAGAAGCCGTGGATGAGACCGGGGAAGCAGCGGTGCTCCACCCGGACCCCCGCCTTCTCGAGCGCCGCGGCGTAGGCGTCGCCCTCGTCGCGCAGTGGGTCGTACTCGGCCGTGACCAGCACGGCCGGGGGCAGGCCGTCGAGCGACGGGGCGTACAACGGCGACAGGCGCGGATCGGAGGCGAACTCGACATCGCGCGGGTCGGACGCGCGGTGCCCGGTGTACTGCTCGGCGAACCAGTGCATGTCGTTGAGGGTGAGGAAGTAGCCTTCGGCGTTCTCGGTGCGCGACGGGTAGTCGTCGGTGAGGAAGTCGACGTTCGGGTAGACGAGGAGCTGGGCCGCCAGCTCGACCCCGTCGGCGTGCAGAACCTGTGCGGTGACGGCCGCGAGGTTGCCGCCGGCGCTGTCCCCGCCGACAGCGACGCGGCTCGCGTCACCGCCGTACTCGTCGATGTGCGCGACGACCCAGCGGGCGGCCGCCTCGGCGTCGTCGGCGGCGGCCGGGAACCGGTGCTCGGGAGCGAGCCGGTAGTCGACGCTGACCACGACGGCACCGACGTCGCGGCACAGCTGACGGCACACGCCCTCGTGTGTGTCCAGATCGCCGATGACGAACCCGCCGCCGTGGAAGAACACGACGGTCGGGACCGGCCCGTCCACGTCCGGGCGGTAGATGCGGACC
>NZ_JBHEMO010000137.1:0-31223 GCF_046262535.1 Jatrophihabitans sp.
CCGCAGCGACAGATGCTGGGGATGGGAGTCGACTCCCTCGCCGTGATCGTCCTCTACATCGTCGGCGTGGTCGGCCTGGTGAGCTTGCAATGACCGGCAGAGGCGACGAGAGAAGTATTCGTCAGTCCAGGTAGTCGCGCAGGACCTGCGAGCGCGACGGGTGGCGCAGCTTCGACATCGTCTTGGACTCGATCTGCCGGATCCGCTCGCGAGTGACCCCGTAGACCTGGCCGATCTCGTCGAGGGTGCGCGGCTGGCCGTCGGTGAGACCGAAGCGCAGCTTCACCACGCCGGCCTCCCGCTCGGACAGCGTCTGTACGACCGACTGCAGCTGGTCCTGCAACAGCGTGAACGACACGGCGTCGACCGCGACCACGGCCTCGGAATCCTCGATGAAGTCGCCGAGCTGGCTGTCCCCCTCGTCGCCGATCGTCTGGTCGAGCGAGATGGGCTCACGGGCGTACTGCTGGATCTCCAGCACCTTGTCCGGCGTGATGTCCATTTCCTTGGCGAGCTCTTCGGGCGTCGGCTCGCGGCCGAGGTCCTGTAGCAGCTCGCGCTGGATGCGGCCGAGCTTGTTGATGACCTCGACCATGTGCACCGGGATGCGAATGGTGCGGGCCTGGTCGGCCATCGCGCGGGTAATCGCCTGGCGGATCCACCAGGTCGCGTACGTGGAGAACTTGTAGCCCTTGGTGTAGTCGAACTTCTCGACCGCGCGGATCAGGCCGAGGTTGCCCTCTTGGATGAGATCGAGGAACGCCATGCCGCGGCCGGTGTAGCGCTTGGCCAGCGAGACGACCAGACGGAGGTTCGCCTCGAGCAGGTGGTTTTTGGCCCGCTCGCCGTCACGGACAATCCAGCGAAGATCACGCCGGACCTGCAGGACGAGCTTCTCGTTGGCCTCTTCGGCCTGCCGCAGCCGCTCGGCGGCGTAGAGACCGGCCTCGATTCGCTTGGCGAGGTCGACCTCTTCCTCGGCGTTGAGCAGCGCCACCTTGCCGATCTGCTTGAGGTAGGCCCGGACCGAGTCGGCCGAAGCCGTCATCTCGGCGTCCTTGCGCGCCTGGCGCAGCGCCTCGGACTCCTCTTCCTCGTCCCACACGATTTCGTCGGTCTCGGCGCCCTCGGCGGGAACCTCGGCGTCGCCGTCGACCACGACGTCGGCCGGGTCGATCGCGACGGCGTCCTCGGCCGGATCGGCGTCGGCGGCTTTCTTGCCGGCGGCCTTCGTCGGCGGCTTGGCCGCGGTCGACTTGGTGGCCGACTTGGCCGGTGCTTTTGTGGCGGCGCTCTTGGCGGCCGGCTTCGGGGCGGCCTTCGCCGGGGCGGACTTGGCGGTGTCCGCCCTGGCGGCGGCGGACTTGGCGGCCGGGCGGACCGCCGCCGTGGCGGTGCGCTTCGTGGCGCTGGCGGCCGCGAGAGAGCGGGAAGAACGAGTCACGGTGTTGTCTACCGAGGATTGCTTGCTGGCTGCCACTGAGGACCTTTCACCACGAGTGCGTACGGACGAGGATGTCGAACGCGTCGGAAGGGCACCGCAGAACGCGGGCTCGGTCGAGGGTCGAAGGCCGTCTGTCTGTTGACTCAGCGATCGAGTCCAGTACGTGCGCAGTTCCCTGGCTTGAATTGTACTGCGCGACGGCAAAGTTGCGAGCCAGGCGGAGGTCCTTACTCGCCGAGCCGTTCGACCGCCGCGATCGCCGCGCCCACGATTCCGGCGTCGTTGAGCAGCTGGGCCGGCTCGACCGGGGTGTTCAGTTCGAGCAGCGGCACCCACTTGTCGGCGTTCTTGCTGACCCCGCCGCCGACCACGAACAGGTCAGGCGTGAAGAGGCGCTCGACGTGCTGCATGTAGCTGCTCACCCGCCCCGCCCACTTCCGGTAGGACATGCCGTGCTCATCACGCACCGACGCGGCCGCGCGGGTCTCCGCGTCGTGCCCGTCCAGCTCCAGGTGCCCGAGTTCGGTGTTCGGGACGAGGACGCCGTTCATCAGCAGCGCGCTGCCGATGCCCGTGCCGAAGGTGAGCATGATGACGACCCCGTCGACCCCTTTGGCCGCACCGAAGCGGGACTCGGCGATCCCGGCCGCGTCGGCGTCGTTGAGGACGATGACGTCGCTGCCCGCGCCGACGGCGTCGGTGAACACCTTGTCGGCATCCGTCCCGACCCAGGCGTGATCGACGTTCGCCGCCGACTGGGCGATCCCGTGCTTGATCACTGCGGGAAAGGTGGCCCCGATGAGGCCCTTCCACTGCGCGTCGGCCACGAGCTGCCCAACGACGGCCGCGACCGCGTGGGGCGTGGCCGGATGCGGCGTGAGGATGCGCTTGCGTTCGGTTGCCAGCTGTCCGCTCGCCACGTGGACGATCGCGCCCTTGATGCCGGTGCCGCCGATGTCGATCCCGAACGCCTGTCCGGGCCGCGGTGCCGCCGCCATGTCGTGCTCCTCACTCATGCAGTGTGTGCGGACCCTATCCAAGTACCGGTGCTCTCGTGTCGGATGGACCGGTGAGCACAGCCGACCCCCCCTCGCCCCCGCCGACGCCAGAGGACCTCGAGCGGCTGGCCGCCGGGCTGGCCCAGGGCGCGGCCGCGGTCGTGCGAGACGCCGGGATCGAAGGACTCGCGGTCTCGGCGAAGAGCACGGCCACTGATCTGGTTACCCAGGTCGACCGGGATACCGAACGCTGGCTCGTCGACGAGCTGGCCCTGCGGAGGCCCGAGGATGCGATCCTCGGCGAGGAGGGTGGCGGGCGAACGGGCACGAGCGGCGTCCGCTGGGTGCTCGACCCCATCGACGGCACGGTCAACTTCGTGCTGGGGATCCCGGTGTACGCGGTCTCGGTCGCCGCCGAGATCGACGGGGTCGTGGTCGCCGGCGCCGTCTGCAACCCCGTGTCCGGCGAGCTGTTCCACGCGCGGCTGGGTGGCGGCGGGCACCTGGACGGCCGCCGGCTCGGCGAACGCCGCGAGGTCCCGCTGAGCCGGGCCGTCGTCGGCACCGGATTCAGTTACGACGCGGAGGTCCGCAGCCGCCAGGTGGCTGCGCTCGCGCCGATGCTGCCCAGGATCGGAGACGTGCGGCGGTTGGGGGCGGCGTCGCTCGACCTGTGTTTCCTGGCGGCCGGCCGCCTCGACGCCTACTTCGAGACCGGCCTCAACCCGTGGGATCACGCCGCTGGCGGTCTCGTGGCGACCGAGGCGGGATGCCTCGTCAGCGGGCTGCACGGGCGGCCGCCGTCCGAACGGCTGTATGCGGCCGCGGGGCCGGCCCTGGCCGAATCGTTCTTCGCGCTCCTGGAATCCGAGGGGGCCGACTCCGTCAGGGATTAGTGCAGCTGGCGGACGGGCTCGGGCCGGTGGACGTCGACGTCGCGGTCTCGACCACGATGTTGGCCTTCTTCAGTGCAGCTTGGACGGTGCTCGCTTCGGCGATCCGCACGTACTTGTTGCCCAGGGACACGACCACCGTCGCCGTCTTGCTCGCCGTCGGGACCATCCGGGCGCCCGGGAAGTAGTACCTCAGGAGCGTGGCACCCTTTGCGCCGGCCGGCCCGTAGCGGATCTCGGCGACGCCGGGCACCTTGGTCCTCGGCGCGTCGTTCGCCGCCGGTCGGGGGACGTTGAACCCGTCACCGACGAGTGCGGTGCGCGTGGTCGCCCCGATCCCGTTGCGTTTGCTCGCGTTCAGCACAGTCACGGTGATCCGGGCCGGCGCCGGCAGGGTCTGCGCAGCGGTCTGGGTCGGGCACGGCTTGGCGACGGACTTCCCGTCGCTTCGGTGCATCACCCGCCACCACACCAGCGCGGTCAACAGGAGCAGCGCAAGCAGCGCGATGAGCGCCGGCAAGGGGCGCCTGGTCACCGTGCTGGCCACGACTGTGTACCTCCCGATGTGCGCCGCGCGGGCCCGCGTGGCAGGGGGCCAAATCGTAGCGGCGGAGCGCTGGGAATACAGGTGGCAGCCCGGCGCGTTTGCGAGAAGCCCCGACGCGGTACCGTTCCGTCGCTTGCCCCGCGTGCGCAGATCCGTCGCGCTGAGCATCCGACGCTGGAAGTGGGCACAAAACGAGGGCCCGGAACGTTCCAGCGCCGGACGGACCTAGTCCGCCCACGAGGACCAGAACTGAACTGGACGACTGGGGAGAACCCCCCGAGGAGTTGACTACCGCATGGCGACTGACTACGACGCCCCGCGTCGCGGAGACGTCGAGGAACTGAACGAGGACTCGATCGAGGAACTGAAGGCCCGCCGCGCCGAGGCGCAGTCGGGATCGATCGACGTTGACGAGACCGAGTTGGCCGAGTCCCTCGAACTTCCCGGCGCAGACCTTTCCAGCATGTCGGGCGAGGAGCTGACCGTGCGCGTGCTGCCCAAGCAGAGCGACGAGTTCACCTGCTCGTCCTGCTTCCTGGTACACCACCGAAGCCGGCTCGCCCGCGAGCGCAAGGGTCAGCTGATCTGCCGAGACTGCGCCTAGCAAGAAGAGGCTGGTAGGGGGAAAGACAGTCGATCTGGCAGAGATACTGGTTCGACTTACAACAGTTAATCGCGGGGAGGCGGCTAGAGCCCCTTCTCTACAAACTGGCGCGCAGGCCGGCGCCGCCGTCGACCACGAGCGTCTGGCCGGTGATCCACGCCGCGTCCGATGACGCCAGGAAGGCCGCGGCCGCTCCGATGTCCTCCGGTTCGCCCAACCGGGCGAGCGGATACCGCGCGGCGGCGGCCTCCTCGTCACTCGCATACAGCGCCGCGGCGAAGCGAGTCTTGACCACCGCGGGCGCGATCGCGTTCACCCGCACCCGCGGCGCCAGTTCTGCGGCCAATTGCACCGTGAGGCCGATCAGCGCCGCCTTGCTCACCCCGTAGTACGCGATGCCGGGGGCGGGGGAGATGCCGGCGACCGAGGCCATGTTGACGACGGCGCCCGGCCGGTGGGCGCCGAGACCGGCCGCCAGCGCCCGCCGGGTCCACGAGAGCGCGGACAGCACGTTGACGTCCATGATCTTGCGGGCCGCCGATTCGTCGAGCTCGGTGAGGGGCCCGAAGGCCGGATTGATGCCGGTGTTGTTGACGAGGACGTCGAGCCCGCCCAGTTGAGTGACGGCCGTGGTGACCGCTTCATCCTGATGGTCGGGATTGTCGGCGGCACCGGCCACCGAGATCACGTTGTCGCCGCCGTCGAGTTCGGCGCGGGCGGCGGCCAAGCCGTCCGGTTTGCGCGCCGTGATCAGTACGCGGGCGCCTTCATCGAGCAGTCGCTTGGCGACTGCCAGCCCGATGCCGCGGCTCGCCCCGGTGACGAGCGCGACCTGCCCCTCGAACCGTCGCTGGGATGTTGCGGTTGTCATCCCCGGAACTTATCGGGCGGCCCGGATGGTGGCGACGACGCGGTCCGGCCGGCGTGAACTGACGACCCAGTACGGCGTCGGGTCGTCCTCGTCGTCGATCCACACCTGGACCCCGGGTCCGATCCACGGGCGGATGGACACGTAGGCCGCCGGATCCCCTTCGCGGCCGATGACGCGACGCAGCGTCGCGCCGTCCAGCGCAACGGCTCCGGTGGCGTACTGCAGCGGCAGGTGGGCGTCGCGGATGCGCAGCTCGCCGGCCGAGATCTCCAGGCGGCTGCGTCCCATCCACCACACGAGCACGATCGACAAGGGCAGCAGCGTGCCGAAGGGGATCCAGTCGGTCAGCGGCAGGCCGGAGATGTGGAACTCGGCCGCCAGCAGGCAGGCGACACCTGCCGATATGAGGTACCACCACCAGGGGGTCCGCAGCGTTTCCTGATAGACGGGCGTCGCGCGGACCGGTGCGTCACCGACGGGGGTGCCGTCGCTGCTGAGGTCCACAGCGTCGAGGGTAGCCTCGGCCACCATGACCACCGAGCCGCAGCCGGCCGCGCCACAGGTGCTGGTGCGCCGGCTCGACACCGAGTTGCCGCTGCCCACCTACGCGTTGCCCGGCGACGCCGGCGCGGACATCGTCACCGCCGTGGACGTCACCCTCGCGCCGGGTGAGCGCGCCGTCGTGCCGACCGGCCTGGCCGTCGCGGTCCCCGACGGATTCGCCGCCTTCCTGCACCCTCGCTCCGGTCTGGCGGCGCGGGCCGGCTTGGCACTGGTCAACGCGCCGGGGACGATCGACTCCGGCTACCGGGGCGAAATCAAGGTGATCGTCATCAACCATGACCCCGTTTCCGAACTGCACTTGGCCCGCGGCGACCGGATCGCGCAACTGGTCGTCCAGCGCGTCGAACGGGCACAGTTCGTCGAGGTGCCCGAACTACCCCTCTCCGAGCGGGGCGCCGGCGGCCATGGCTCCACCGGAGGTTCGGCCGTCCTGGCCGGGCGACCGCTCGTTCCGACAGACGGAGGACATCAGTAGTGCCCGGACGACGTAAGCAGAAGCGGACCGACCGCTCCAAGCTCGATGCCACGCCGCCGTGGGAGACCCGCGTCCGCAGCGAGCCGGACGCCACCACGGGTCCCTACGACGAGCGCGACGCCCCCGAGGACGATGTGGCCCGGGTCGACCTCGGCGCGCTGCGGGTCCCCGTGGGTGACGGCTACGACGTGCGGCTGGACGTCAACGAGGCGCAACAGGTCATTTCGGCAACGCTCGCCGTTGCCGACGGGACCATGCAGCTGGGCGTGTTCGCCGCGCCGCGCAACGAAGGCATCTGGGACGAGGTGCGGGCCGAGATCGCCGAGTCGCTGAACGCCCAGCGCAAGGCCTCGGCCAAGGAGGTCGAGGGCCCGTTCGGCGTCGAGCTGCGCGGCACGCTGCCGGCCGACAACGGCAGCGGAACCGTTCCCGTGCGGTTCATCGGTGTCGACGGCCCGCGGTGGTTCCTCCGGGCCCTGGTGGCCGGCCCGGTCGCCGCCGACGGCGCTCGGGCCGCGGTGCTCGAGCAGGCTCTGCGCAGCGTGGTGGTCGTCCGCGGCGCGGAGCCGCTACCGGTCCGCGAGCCGGTGCCTCTGCAGCTGCCGAGTGACCTGGAGCTACCTGCGCCCGAATAACCGGCGTACCGACCGGGACTGGCCTACGCTGAAGCTATGGGGAAAGGTCAGTCGCTGCTGCACCGCCTGACGGCGAGTGCCGAGAACCTCGACGCCGCCGAGCTGCGCGAGGAGATCAAGCAGCACTCATGCGTGCCGATGCAGGAGCTGCGCCGCGGCACCTGCGTGCAGGTGGTCGGCCGGCTGCGGGCCGTCGTATATACGCCCAGCGAGACCGTTCCCACCCTGGAGGCCGAACTGTTCGACGGCACCGACTCGCTCGACCTGGTGTGGCTGGGCCGGCGGCGGATCGCTGGCGTCGAGCCCGGGCGGCGGGTCGTGGCCCGCGGACGGGTGGGCGAGCACAACGGCCGCAAGGTTATCTACAACCCCTGGTACGAGCTCCTCCCGCCTGGCGCATGACCGAGGAGCCGGACCGGGCGGATCGCCCCGACCTGGATCTGCGGGAGACGTTCCGCCAGCAGGCGATCGCCAGCATCGGTGGCTGGAGCGGCGCGCTGATCACCGCGATTCCCACGACCGTCTTCATCCTCGTGAACATCGCGGCCTCGCTCAAGGTCGCCATCGTCTCGGCGGTCGGGGCGGCGCTGCTGCTCGCCGGTTACCGCGTCGTTCGCAAGCAGCCGACGCAGCAGGCGCTGTCCGGCCTCTTCGGGGTTGTCGTCGCGGCGGCGATCGCGGCCCGCACGGGTCATGCTCGCGGCTTCTTCCTGCTCGGCATCTGGACCAGCTTCGTGTACGCCGTGCCGTTCGCCGTCTCGGTGTTGCTGCGCCGGCCTCTGGTCGGGCTCTTGTGGGAATTCCTCGACCCGACGCCGCCGACCGACGGCGAACAGCCGTGGCACCGGCGGCGCCCACTGTTGCTCGCCTACACCTGGGCCACGCTCGCCGCGACGGCCGTCTTCCTGTCCCGGGGCATCGTCCAGGCGTCGCTCTACCACCAACGCAAGGACGGCTGGCTCGGAGTCGCCCGGATCGCCATGGGCTATCCGCTGTTCATCGCCGCCGTGGGGTTCAGCTACTGGGTGGTGCAGCGCGCTCGGCGCCGGCTGGGCGCCGGTTCAGCCGGGCAGCACGGCACGGCGTAGGGCGTCCTCGGAGTCCGGCAAGGCGATGAACAACAGTTCGTCGCCGCCCTCGAGCGGTTCGTCCGGCGCCGGAGTGATGACCCGCTTGCCGCGGACGATGCCCACGAGCGTGGTCTCCTTGGGCAGGCGCAGATCGCGTACCGGGCAGCCGGCGCACGGCGCGTCGTGCGGAAGGGTCAGCTCGACGAGGTTGGCCTGTCCCTCGCGGATACCGAAGAGGCGGACGATGTCGCCGACCTCGACGGCCTCCTCGACGAGCGACGCGAGCACCCGCGGCGTCGACACCGCGACGTCCACACCCCACGCCTCGGTGAACAGCCACTCGTTGGAGGGGTGGTTGATGCGGGCGACCACGCGGTTGACGGCGAACTCGGTCTTGGCCAGAAGCGCGACGACGAGATTGGCCTTGTCGTCGCCGGTGGCACCGACCACGACGTCACAGTCCTCGAGCTTGGCCTCCTCGAGGTTGGCTACCTCGCAGGCGTCACCGAGCAGCCAGCTGGCGCCCTTGATGCGGTCCGGCAGCACCTTGGCCGGGTCCTTGTCGATCAGCAGCACTTCATGGTTCTTGTCGAGCAGCTCGCGCGCGATGGATCGCCCTACCGCGCCGGCTCCGGCGATCGCGACTCTCATGCGGCACTCCCGTCCGGCGCGTGGCCGGCGATCTGGTGCAGGGTGGCGCGGTGCTCGTCGGCCGCCATCACGTGCAGTGTGTCCCCGGACTGGATGAGCGTCGAGGGCAGCGGCAGCTGACCGGTGCCGAAGCGCGTGTAGATCGCGGCCCGCGTGCCGGTCGCCGCCTCGAAGTCGGCGATCGACTTGCCGATCCAGCCCTCGTGCGGAGCCACGGCGATGAGGGCGATGGCGCCCGACGGGTCGCGCCAGGCCTCGGCGGTCGTCTCCCCGAGGACCGCCTTCAGCAGCCGGGAGGAGGTCCACGGAACGGTCGCCACGGTGGGGATCCCGAGACGCTCGTACACCTCGGCGCGCTTCGGGTCGTAGATGCGGGCGACGACCCGGTGCACGCCGAAGGTCTCGCGCGCCACGCGGGCGGCGATGATATTGGAGTTGTCACCGCTGCTGACCGCAGCGAAGGCGCCGGCCTGCTCGACCCCCGCCTCGATCAGCGTGTCGCGGTCGAATCCGACGCCCTTCACCTGGTTGCCGGGGAAGTGGTCGCCCAGCCGGCGGAAGGCCAGTGGATCCTGATCGATGATCGACAGGGTGTGGTCGAGCGGAGCCAGCTGCAGCGCGAGCGCCGCCCCGACCCGCCCACAGCCCATGATGACGATGTGCACGGCAGCCAGCGTAGAGCGCGGCGGCGTGGGTCTCCCACAGCGGCAGTACCGTTTCCGTCGTGAGCGAGCGAAGCACAGGAGCGAAGCGAGGCTCGATAGTGGCTCTTGTCACCCGTGTGCTGAAGCGGGTCATCATCGGCCGGCCGATGAGCTCCGAGGCGGCCGGGCACACCCTTCTGCAGAAGCGGCTCGCCCTGCCGATCTTCGCGTCCGACGCGCTGTCCAGCGTCGCGTACGCGACGCAGGAGATCATGCTCGTGCTGACGGTCGGCGGCACGGCCTTCTTGTACCTCGCCCCCTGGGTCGCCGGCGCGGTCGTCGTGCTGATGGCCGCCGTGGTGCTGTCGTACCGGCAGCTCGTCCGTGCCTACCCGACCGGCGGCGGCGACTACGAGGTCGCGTCCAAGAACATCGGACGGTCCGCCGGAGTAGTGGTGGCCAGCGCCCTGCTGGTCGACTACGTGATGACCGTCGCGGTGTCGGTGTCGTCCGGCGTGGACAACATCATCTCCGCGGCGCCGTCGCTCAGCACGCACCGCGTCGGCATGGCAGTGACGTTCGTGGTCCTGCTCGCGGCCGTCAACCTGCGCGGACTGCGCGAAGCCGGTCTGGCCTTCGCCGCGCCGACCTACCTGTTCGCCACAGGCGTCTTCATCATGATCGGGACGGGTTTGTACCGAACGATCGCCGGCGACGCCCCGGTCGCCGAGAGCGCGAAGTACCACATCGAGACGCAGCACGGGTACGGGTCGCTGAGCTTCCTGGCCCTCATGTTCTTCACCTTGCGGGCCTTCTCGTCGGGTTGCACGGCGCTGACCGGTGTGGAGGCGATCGCGAACGGCGTGCCGGCCTTCCGGCCGCCCAAGGCGCGCAACGCCCAGCTGACTCTGGTCGCGATGGGCGCGATCGCGGTGAGCATGTTCATGGGGCTGACCGCCCTGGCCCTCATCGCCAAGGTGCACATCACCGACCCGACCCACACCAGCTGCCATTTCACCAACGTCGCCCACTGCGCCGACAAACCACAGCGCACGGTGATCGCCCAGGTCGCGAGCGCGGTCTTCGGCGGCCCGCACTCGGCCGGCTTCTTCTTCGTCCAGGCCACGACCGCCCTGATCCTCGTCCTGGCCGCGAACACTGCCTTCAATGGTTTCCCGCTCTTGGGGGCGATCCTGGCGCGGGACAAGAACCTGCCCGCTCAGCTCAACAACCGCGGCGACCGGTTGGCCTACAGCAACGGCATCGTCGCGCTCGCCCTCGTCGCCGGAACCCTGATCTGGATCTACGACGCCAACGTCACCAAGCTGATCCAGCTCTACATCATCGGCGTGTTCACCTCCTTCACGCTGGGGCAGACCGGGATGGTGCGGCACTGGAACCGGGTGATCCGCACCGAGCGCGACCCGAAGGAGCGGCGCAACATCCGCAATTCGCGCGCGATCAACGCGTTCGGCGCCAGCCTGTCGGGCGTCGTGCTGGCGATCGTGATCCTGACGAAGTTCACGAAGGGCGCGTACCTCGTGCTCATCGCGATGCCAATCCTTTACATGATCATGCGAGCGATCAACAAGCACTACACCCGGGTGTCGTCGGAGCTGGCCACCGACGACACCGGGCTGATGCTCCCGTCGCGCAACCACGTCGTCGTCCTCGTGTCCAAGGTGCACAAGCCGACCTTGCGGGCGCTCGCGTACGCCAAGGCGACCCGACCGGACACGCTCACTGCGCTGACCGTCAACATCGAGGACGAGAACACCCGCGCGCTGCAGGCCGACTGGGAACGGCACGACCTGCCGGTGCCCCTGACCGTCCTCGAATCGCCCTACCGCGAAGTGACCCGCCCGTTGCTCGACTACATCAAGAAGCTGCGCGCCGATCGCCCCCGCGACGTCGTCAGTGTCTTCATCCCCGAGTACGTGGTGGGCCACTGGTGGGAGCAGCTGCTGCACAACCAGCAGGCCCTGCGGCTCAAGGGCCGCCTGCTGTTCGTGCCCGGCGTGATGGTCACCAGCGTTCCCTGGTTGCTGGACTCCAGCGTGGCCCTCGCCCAGCGACCGATCCGACCGGACGGCCCGAACGTACCGCCGTCCGGTGCCGCCCCGCCTGAGCCCGACCCCAGCCCGCTCGCCCGTGCCTGACGACTCCCTTCTCGGCCGCTCGCTGGAACTGGACGTCGGGGCGCCGGCTCATGGCGGCGCCTGCGTCGCCCGCCACGAGGGACGTGTTGTGTTCGTCCGCCACGCGCTACCGGGCGAGCGAGTGCGGGCGGTCGTCACCGAGGACCGCGGCGGCAGCTTCTGCCGCGCCGACGCCGTCGAGGTGCTGACCGCGTCACCGGACCGGGTACCGCAGCCGTGCCCTTACGCCGGCCCTGGCCTGTGCGGCGGCTGCGACTGGCAGCACGCGACCGGCGCTGCACAACGCGAGCTCAAGGCCACGGTGATCCGCGAGCAATTCGCCCGCATCGCCGGCCTCGACCTGGCCGGGCTGTTCGCCGGCGTCGAGGAGCTGCCCGGCGGCCTGCTGGGCTGGCGGACCAGGATCGTCTTCGCCGTCGACCGGGCCGGGCGTCCGGGTCTGCACCGCCACCGGTCGAACGAGATCCAGCACGTCGACCACTGCCCGCTCGGGGTGGACGGAGTCGGCGACACGTCCGCGCTGGCCGACAACTGGCGCGGCTACACCGGCATCGAAGCGGCGCGGGGCGACGATCCGGACATCACGCTGCTCGGCCACCGGCCCGGCGGCGGACGGCAGGCCCGGGGGCGCCGCCCACCGGATCGGGTTGCGGTCGTCGCCGGACCGACCCGGCTGCGTCACCACGTGCTCGGGCACGAGTTCACCGTCGCCGCTGACGGGTTCTGGCAGGTGCACCCGGCGGCGGCCGACGTGTTCGCCCGAGCGTTGCTGGACGCGGTGCGGCCGGCGGCGGGGGAGCGGGTGCTCGATCTGTACGCCGGTGCCGGCGCCCTGACCGCGCCGCTGGCTGAGGCGGTCGGCCCGCTGGGAAGGGTCGTGGGCATCGAGTCGTCGGCGGCCGCGGTGGCCGACGCGAGCGGAGCCTTGGACGACCAGCCCTGGGCCGAGGTGCGGCGCGGCCCGGTCGAGCCGGCCCTCCTTGCCGCGATCGAGCCGAGGCCCGACGTCGTGGTTCTCGACCCGCCGCGTGCTGGCGCCGGCCGCGAGGTGATGACCGCCATCCTCGACCTGCGGCCCAGGGCCGTGGGCTACGTCTCGTGCGATCCCGGCACTCTCGCCCGCGACGTGGCCGCCGCGGCCCAGGCGGGCTGGCGGCTGACGGCCCTGCGGGCGTTCGACGCCTTCCCGATGACCCAGCACGTCGAATGTGTGGCCACCCTGCAACCGGACGAAGCGGCCGACGCGCCGTAACATCAATCCCATGGCTCGGGTGCTCGACCGGATCGCTGGACCGGCAGACCTGCGCGCCCTCAGCACGGGCGACCTCACCACCCTCGGCAGCGAGATCCGCGACCTCCTCGTGCACACCGTCGCCCGCACCAGTGGTCACCTCGGGCCGAATCTGGGCGTCGTCGAGCTGACCATCGCGCTGCACCGGGTCTTCGATTCCCCGACCGAACCAATTCTCTTCGATGTCGGCCACCAGGCCTACGTCCACAAGATCCTTACCGGCCGCGCCGAGCAGATGCCGACGCTGCGCCAGGGCGGCGGCCTGTCCGGCTACCCCAGCCGGTCCGAGAGCCCGCACGACTGGATCGAGAACTCGCACGCCTCGACCGCGCTGTCCTACGCCGACGGTCTGGCCAAGGCCTACGAAGTGCGCGGGGAAAGGCGACCGGTCGTCGCCGTCGTCGGCGACGGCGCCCTCACCGGCGGGATGTGCTGGGAGGCGCTGAAAAACATCGCCGGCGCCCACCGGCCGGTGATCATCGTCGTCAACGACAACGGCCGCTCCTACTCACCGACCGTCGGCGGGCTCGCCGAGCACTTGGCCGGTCTGCGCCTCAAGCCCGGGTACGAGCGGGTGCTCGGCCAGGTGAAGGGCGCCTTGGGCCGGACACCGGTCGTCGGCCAGCCGATCTATGACGCCCTGCACGGCGTGAAGCGTGGGATCAAGGACATGCTGCAACCTCAGGGCATGTTCGAGGACCTCGGGTTGAAGTACTTCGGCCCGATCGACGGGCACGATGTCGCGGCTGTCGAGCACGCGCTGCGTCTCGCCCGCGGATTCGACGGGCCGGTCATCGTGCATTGCGTGACCCGGAAGGGATACGGGTACGCGCCGGCCGAGAACGACGAGGCCGACCAGATGCACCAATCGGGCGGCTTCGACCCGGCCACGGGACTGGCCCGGCCGAGCACCGGCCGGACCTGGACGGGCGTCTTCGGTGACGAGCTGGTGGCGTTGGGGGAGCAGCGTGACGACATCGTCGCCATCACCGCCGCCATGTGCGATCCGACCGGCCTCAGCGCGTTCGCCCGCCGCTTCCCCGATCGGACCTATGACGTCGGGATCGCCGAACAACATGCGTTGACCTCCGCCGCCGGCCTCGCGTTCGGCGGGCTGCACCCCGTCGTCTGCCTCTACGCAACGTTCCTGAACCGGGCGTTCGACCAGCTGCTGATGGACGTCGCCCTGCACGGCCTGCCCGTGACCGTCGTTCTCGACCGGGCCGGCATCACCGGGCAGGACGGTCCGTCCCACAACGGGATGTGGGACCTCGCCCTGCTCGGCATGGTGCCCGGTTTGCGCATCGCGGCGCCACGGGACGAGACGACGCTGCGCGAGCTGCTGCACGAGGCGGTCGAGGTGACCGACGGACCGACGGTGTTGAGGTATCCGAAGACACCGCTCGGCGTAGACGTGCCCGCTGTTCGGCGGGTCGGCTCGGTCGACGTCCTGTCCGAACCGGGCGCTGAGGACGACGTCGATGTGCTGGCCGTCGCGGTCGGGTCCATGTCCGGGGACGTGCTCGACGCGGCTGCGGCGGTGAGACGCGCCGGCTACACCGTCCGGGTCGTCGCACCGCGCTGGGTCAGCCCGGTCGACCCGGTTCTCGTCGGCCTGGCGGCGCAGGCGGGGCTCGTGGTGACGGTCGAGGACGGCGTCGCCGCGGGCGGGATCGGCGCGCGGATCAGCCAGGCTCTGCGCGACGCCGGGCACGACGGTCCCACACGGGAGATCGGCATACCGGTACGGTTCCTCGAACACGGAAGTGTGGCGGACGTACGGGCAGCGGTCGGGCTCACCGTCCAGGACATCGGACGGCGCATCGTCGAGTGGTCGGCCAAGCTGGCGCCCGGCGAGAACGGCGCGACGTCCGGCGACATCCAGGTCGCACCCCGTGCCCGCGAGTTCGGTGAATGACGGAGGCTTGAGGATGCGCATCCTCGTCGTGGAAGACGAAGTGCAGCTCGCGGAGGCGGTTGCCCGTGGCCTGCGTCGGGAGGGCATGGCGGTCGACGTCGCCACGGACGGGGACGAGGGCTACCGCAAAGCGGCGCTCACGCGCTACGACGTGGTCGTGCTCGACCGGGACCTGCCCGGCATGTCAGGCGACGAGATCTGTCGCCGGTTGACCGATGAGGGCGTGCTCACCCGGGTGATGATGCTGACCGCCAGCGGCACGGTCGAGGACAAGGTCAACGGGCTCGCACTGGGCGCCGATGACTACCTGGCCAAGCCGTTTGCGTTCGCCGAGCTGGTCGCTCGCGTGCGGGCGCTGGGCCGGCGCACCACCCCGGCGGCACCGCCGGTGCTCAGCGCCGGCGACATCGAACTGGACTCGGCCAAGCGCACGGTCTCGCGTGACGGCGAGTTGATCGACCTGACCCGCAAGGAGTTCGGCGTCCTCGAGACGCTGTTGATGGCGCAGGGTGCGGTCGTGAGCAGTGAAGAGCTGCTCGACCGGGTGTGGGACGAGAACGCCGACCCGTTCACGACCACCGTGCGGGTCACGATGATGACGCTTCGCCGCAAGCTGGGCGAGCCGCCCATCATCGACACCGTCGTCGGTTCCGGGTACCGCATCGACCCGGCCGCCCTCGGTGTGGCGAACGAAGGAGCCGGGACGGCCCAGTGAGGTTCTTCCGCCCGACGCTTCGCGTGCGCATGGCGTTGTTGTACGGCGGACTCGTTCTCCTGGTCGGCATCTCGCTGCTCTTCACCTGCGTGATCCTGATCAACAACTCGATCAAGGCCAGCTACACCCTGCCCACCGACGCCGTCGTCGTCCATCAGGACGGGACGCCGTACAACTCCACGCTCGCCCTGAACAAGGCGGCCGACAAGACGAAGTCGGCCGCGCTGCAATACCTGTTTTCCACCGGTGTGCTGTTCTTCGCGATCATCGTGGTGATCGGCGCGACCGGCGGCTATCTCTTGGCGAAACAGGCGTTGCGGCCGATCGCCCAGCTGACCCAGACCGCGCGGGCGCTGTCGACCGAGACGCTGGACCAGCGCATCAATCTCGGCGGTCCGGACGACGAGTTGCGCGAGCTCGCCGACACCTTCGACGCCATGCTCGGCCGCCTTGATCAGGCCTTCGACAGCCAGCGCCTGTTCGTCGCCAACGCGAGCCACGAACTGCGTACGCCGCTGTCGGTGATACGCACCGAGCTCGAGGTCACCCTCAGCGACCCGAACGCCGACACCGAAGAGCTGCGCCGGATGGGCGAGATCATCGGGAGCGCGGCCGAACGCGCGCAACGGCTGGTCACCTCGCTACTGACGCTGGCACGGTTGCAGGCGGTCGGGGGTGGCGAGCTCGAGGTGAGCGAGCCGGTGGACCTCGCCGCTCTGGTGCCTCCTGTGCTGCATGCCGTCACCTCGGAGGCCGAGCACAGCGGAGTGCGGATCGAGACGGAGGTGGAGCAGGCCATCACTGTCGGTGATCCGCGGTTGCTCGAGCGGTTGATCGGCAACCTCGTCGAGAACGCGATCCGGCACAACGTGCCGAACGGCTGGCTGCGCATCACGACCGGACAGACCGACGACAAGGCCTGGCTGCATGTGGCCAACGGCGGGACGGTGATTCCGAACGGGGATGTCGACCGGCTGTTCGAGCCGTTCCGCCGGGGCGCCGGGAAGGTGCGCACAGCCACCCGCGGCGCCGGCCTCGGTCTCGCGATCGTCCGTCTGATCGTGGAAGCCCATCAGGGCCGGCTGCAGGCGGCCGCTCCGCCGTTCGGCGGACTGGCCGTCCGGGTGGAGCTGCCCCGGGAGCGGCGGCCGCGCCCGGCGGCGCTGCCGGAGAAAGCCCGGGTCGACGCCATCGCCTGAGTGCCGCCGGCGAAAGGACCGGGCCGAGCACCGCCCGCAGGCGATACCCGGCCCGCCCGGCCGAGCAGGACTTACGGCAGGAAGTACATCGGGTTCGGGATCTTGAAGGTGTTGTCGGCGAACCCGCCGTTCAGGTCGCTGTACTGGTCACCGAAGTTGGCCACGATGTCGTAGCCCAGGGACTCGATGTGTTGCCGGGTCAGGGACTTGTACTGCGTGGTGGTGCAGGTGATCGTCGTCCCGTTGGAGCACGAACTCAGCCACGGGTCCGCCGGATTCTTCAGGTACACGTTGGACGGGTTGACGTCATAGCCGACCGCTGTGAGGTTCGCCAAGGTCCCGGCGAGTTGGGTCGTCGACGCATTCTGCGGGCGGCCGGTCAGGAAGAACACGGTGTAGCCGCGCGCCTCGGCGAACTTCTCGAGGCCGACCATTCCCGGCACGGCGGGGAAGACGCAGCCAGTGGCGGTGAGGCAGGCGTTGACGAACGCGGCGTTGGTGGACGGGTTGTAGACGAAGTTCGAGTAGATCTCGTAGCTGTAGGTGTTCAGCGTCGTGTCGTCGATGTCGAACAGGATCGACTTCCCGTGGCTCGTCAGGGCCTTGTGCTTCGTCAGCGTCTTCTCGGCCGCGGCGACGATCCCCGCCATCTCCTTCGCGTAGGAGCTGGTGTCCGAGAACTGATGAACGGCGCTGGTCCCGTTGACGGGGTCCATCTGCGTGGGCGTCCGATCGCCGTAGTAGCCCTTGATGGCCGTCTTGACCTGGTCGATGTTCTGGATCTGGTCGGCGCTGGTCGGCACGGCGGGCGGCGCCGGAACCGCGCGGTAGTAGTTGTGGGCAGTCGCCGAGCTGGATCCCACCAGCAGGGTGGCGCCGAGCGCAGCGGAGGCAACGACGGCGGCGAACACGCGACGACGCAGCCCCGGGACGAAACGGGTCATGGAGACAACCTTCCGAAAACGGTAACGGGTTGCCGACACCTTCCCTCACAGACAGCGGCTAGCCAAGGGGGCGAGCCGGGTCAGGCCGGTGAGAGCGCCGAGGCCAGGGCCGCGCTGGTCAGGTCGATCTGCCAGGGGCGAGCGCCCAGTTCGGCCAGGCGGGCGCGGACGGTGTCCTCCTTGACCGGGTCGGGCGGATCCCAGCACACACGCCGGACGACGTCTGACGCGAGGAGGTTCTGGGCCAGGAGGCGGTGCGTCTCGGCGAGGGCGGCGATGACCGCGCGCACCGCGGCCAGCCGGGCGGCGGCCGCCGGGTCCCGCTCGCGCCACCGGGAGGTCGTCGGCATGCCGTCACCGTTGGTGCCGCTGGTGGTCGGCAGGTCCTCCTCGGCCAGGCCCCGTGCCGATTCGATCGCAGCGAACCAGCGGTCGAGCTGTCGGCGCTGGCGAGGGCCGCCGAACACGGGAAGCGCGCCCAGGTCGCGGGCTCGCGCCGGCTCGGTGCGGGCCGCGTCGACGATGGCCGAGTCGGGCAGGACCCGGCCGGGCGCGACGTCGCGTTCCCCGGCGTACTGGTCTCGGGCAACCCACAGCGCCCTCGCGATCGCGAGTTGCCGCCGGTTGCGCAGCTTGTGAATCCCCGAGGTGCGCCGCCAGGGCTCGGCTCTGGGTGGGTTCGGTGCGGCGACCCGGACCGCCTCGAACTCCTGCTCGGCCCACTCTGTCTTGCCCGCGGCGGCGAGCTGCTCGGCCAGTACGTTTCGCAGGTCGATCAGCAACTCGACGTCGAGCGCGGCATAGATCAACCAGTCGTAGGGCAGCGGCCGGGTCGACCAGTCGGCCGCCGAGTGCCCCTTCTCCAGGCCGATGCCGAGATGCTGCTCGACCATGGTGCCGAGGGCGACCCGCTCGACGCCGAGCAGCCGGCCGGCCAGCTCGGTGTCGAACAGTCGCTGTGGACGCATGCCCACTTCGGCCAGGCACGGCAGGTCCTGGGCCGCCGCGTGCAGAATCCATTCCGCCCCACCGATGGCCTCGCCGACCGTGCTCAGATCGGGCAGCGCGATGGGGTCGATGAGCGCAGTTCCCACCCCGGCGCGGCGCAGTTGCACCAGGTAGGCCCGCTGGCTGTAGCGGTAACCCGACGCGCGCTCGGCGTCCAGCGCCACCGGACCGTGGCCCGCGCCGAGTGCCTCGGCCAGCGCGGCCAACCGCTCGGGGTCGGTCAGCGGCTCGGGAACGCCGTCTCGGGGTTCGCGCAGGACCGGGACAGGCGGCGGCTCGGGCGGCGCTGCGTCGTCCGGCTCGGCGATCGCCTTGTCGGCCGGCACCGCTTCGTCGGGCTGGTCGGGCACGTCAGCTCGACGACAGGGCGGTCACGCCCTCCGGCGGCAGGCCGGCGGCCGTGCAGAGCAGATCGACGAAGGCGAGTAGGTGCGGGGACAGGTCGGCGGTGTCGACGGTCCACGACGCGCGCAGCTCGATCGACACTGCGGTGCGCGGGCCGTGCAGGTCGCCGAAGCGGGTGGACGTGGTCTGGGTGACGGTGCCGCCGGCCGCGCGGTACGCGGCGGCGCGCTCGTCGAGCGAGTCGGTCAGCCAGCTCCAGCCGACGGCGGGCAGCATCGGGTCGACGCCCATCTCGTCGTCGAGTTCGGCGGAGGCGTAGGCGACCAGGCGCAGGACGCCGTCCCACGCCTCGTGCCCGTCCGGGTCGTGGAGCAGGACGAGCCGGCCGGTGGCGAGATCCTTGCCCTCGCCGTCGATGATCTCGGCGCTGACGGCGTAGCTGTAGGGGGCCAGTCGCTGCGGCGGCCGCAACGGCTCGACCCGAACCTCGGAGCGCACGGCAGTGTTGGTCAGGCTCTCGACGGCGAGCCGGAAGATCTCGGGAGGAGCGGGCGGCGGTGAGGTGTCGCCCCCGCTGGCGCCTCCGCCCCCCTCGGACACCGTCGTGGCCGTCATGCGGCGTGCCGGCGCGCCGGCCTGGCGGCGGCGAACAGCGGCGCGTCGAGAAGCAGGGCGGTACCGCATTCGACACAGGCCCGGTCCGGGCACTGGTCGCCGTGGCCGTCGACGCACGGCGGCGCCTCGGCCAGATTCTCCCGCGCGCAGGTGGGGCAATACAGGAGCAGCAGCTCAGTGGTCACGGCAGGCTCCTTCCCTCGGGCAGCTCAGCGACGGCGCGGACCTTGCCACCAAGTTCGCACGGCGGAAGGGGTTTTGCGGTCAGGCGCGCCGAATGGACGTGCGACCATGGACGGTGATGTCCGATCTCGAAGCGCGCGCCGATTCGCTGCTCGTCCGGGCGGCGTCCGGGCGCCCCGGGCCGCGACCTCCGGTGTGGTTCATGCGGCAGGCCGGCCGCTCCCTGCCGGAGTACCGCGAGCTGCGCGTCGGCACCGGCATGCTCGACGCCTGCCGCGACCCCGAGCTGATCACCGAGATCACCCTGCAGCCGGTTCGGCGGCACGGTGTCGACGCCGCCATCTTCTTCTCCGACATCGTCGTCCCGCTGGCCGCCGTCGGCGTCGGCATCGACATCGTCCCCGGCGTCGGACCGGTAGTGGACAAGCCGGTCAGCGACGGCGCCGACGTCGACCGCCTGCGCGCGTTGGAGCCCGACGACGTCCCCTACGTCACCGAGGCGATCCGGGCGCTAATCGCCGAGCTCGGGCCGACGCCGCTCATCGGCTTCGCCGGTGCTCCGTTCACACTGGCCAGTTACCTGGTCGAGGGTGGGCCGTCCCGTGACCACGCCAGGACGAAGGTGTTCATGCACGCGCGACCCGACCTGTGGCACACACTGCTGGCCCGGTTGGCGGTCATCGCCCGCGAGTTCCTGCGTGTGCAGATCGAGGCGGGCGCTGCCGCGGTTCAGTTGTTCGACTCGTGGGCCGGCACCCTATCCCTCGCCGACTACCGCGACTTCGTGCTGCCGCACAGCCGCGAGGTGCTCGAGCCGCTCGCCGGGCTCGTCCCACGTATTCATTTCGGCGTGGGCACCGGCGAGCTGCTGGGCGCCATGCGCGAGGCCGGGGCCGACGTCGTGGGCGTCGACTGGCGGGTTCCACTGGACGAGGCGGCTCGCCGGCTGGGGCCGGGCGCGGTTGTCCAGGGCAACCTCGACCCGGCGCTGCTCGGCGCGGACTGGCCCGTGGTCGAGGCCGCTGTCCGCCGGGTGGTGGACGAGGGGCGCGCCGCTTCGGGGCACATCTTCAACCTCGGTCACGGCGTACCACCCGACACCGAGCCGGACGTGCTCACCCGGGTGGTCGACCTCATCCGGTCGCTGGGGTGACCGTGCGCCTCGTGGTCGTCGGCGGCGGGATCTCCGGCCTGTCGGCCGCCTGGTTCGCGGCCGAGGCGGGGTACGCGGTCACCGTCCTCGAGGCCTCGCCGCGCGTCGGCGGCAAGCTGCAGATCGACGAGGTGGCCGGGATCCCGGTCGACGTCGGTGCCGAGGCCCTGCTGACGGCCCGGCCGGAGGGCGTCGAGTTGGTCACAGCGCTCGGCCTCGACGACGAGCGGATCGCGCCGACAACCACGTCGGCCCAGGTGCGCGCCGCCGGGCAGAACCATCCGCTTCCGGCCCGGACGATGTTCGGCATCCCGTCCGACGTCGAGGCGGTACGGGCGTCGGGGGTGCTCAGCGACGACGGGTTGGCCGCGCTGGCGGCCGAGCCGACCCTCGATCCGCTCCCACCGCTGGCCGACGATGTCTCGGTCGGTGCGCTCGTCCGCGCCCGTCTCGGCGCCGAGGTGGCCGACCGGCTGGTCGAGCCATTGCTGGGCGGGGTGTACGCGGGGCGCGCCGACGCCCTGTCGCTCCGGGCGACGATGAGCCGGCTGGCCGCGCAGCTCGAATCCGGTGGCTCTTTGCTGGAGGCCGCCCGGGCGGCGACCGATGTCGGCACGCGGGCGGCGGCAGCCAGCTCGATCTTCACCTCCCTGCGCGGCGGGCTCGGTCGCCTCCCGGCCGCTCTGGTCGCGTCCGGGCGGTTCGAGGTCCGCACCGGCGTGACGGTGCGCGCCATCGTCGGTACCCCCACCGGCTTCGCGCTCGAGTGCGGTGCGGTTCCGGTGGCCGAACTCGTCGAGGCCGACGCGGTCATCGTCGCCGCGCCGCCGGCGAAGGCCTCGCGGCTGCTTCGCACGGTCGCGCCGGTCGCCGCGGCGGAGCTGGCCGGGATCGAGACCGCGAGCATGGCGATCGTGACCTTCGCGTTCTCCGACGTGGCGCCGCCGCCGGGCAGTGGTTTGCTGATCGGCTCGGGCGAACGGCTCGCCACCAAGGCCGTCACCCTGTCTTCGCAGAAGTGGCCGCTGGACACCGGCGGGCTGACCCTGCTGCGGGCGTCGGTGGGCCGGGTCGGCGAGCCACTGGCCCTCCAGCTCGAGAACGCCGAGCTCATCGCGCTGGTCGGTCGCGAGCTTCGGCCCCTATTGGGCATCGACGCCGTACCGGTCGACGCGCGGGTCACCCGCTGGGGCGGCGGCCTGCCCCAGTACGCGGTCGGCCACGTCGACCGGATCGCCCGAGTGCGCTCCTCCGTCGCCGCCGTGCCGGCGCTCGGCGTCTGCGGCGCGGCGTTCGACGGCGTGGGAATCCCGGCCTGCATCGCCAGCGCCCGGGCCGCGGTGGACCGCGTCGTGGCGGGCGGCCCCGTCCGAGCACAATAGGTCTCATGAGTGGCAAGATCGCACGCGAGCTGAACGACAAGATCCGCTACACGGCGTGGTCGGTGTTCCGGGCGGTCCGACCGCTCGGGGACGTAGACCGCCAGCCGCTGGCGGCCGAGGTCAGCGATCTGTTCGATCAGCTGACCGCCAAGGACATCACGGTCCGCGGGACGTACGACGTGTCGGCCCTCCGCGCCGACGCCGATCTGCTCGTCTGGTGGCACGCGTCCACCGCAGACGCCCTGCAAGAGGCCTACTCGCGGTTCCGCCGTACGGAGCTCGGCGGCCACCTCGAACCGGTCTGGTCGAACATGGCGCTGCACCGCCCGGCCGAGTTCAACAAGAGCCACATCCCGGCCTTCCTCGCCGACGAGGAGCCGCGCGCGTACGTCTGCGTCTACCCGTTCGTCCGTTCCTACGAGTGGTATCTGCTGCCCGACGCCGAACGCCGCGCCCTGCTCGCCGAGCACGGCCAGATGGCCCGTGAGTATCCCGACGTGCGAGCCAACACGGTGGCCTCGTTCGCCCTGGGCGACTACGAATGGTTGCTGGCCTTCGAGGCCGACGAGCTGCACCGCATCGTCGACCTGATGCGCCACCTGCGTGGGTCCGAGACCCGGCGCCACGTACGTGAGGAAGTCCCGTTCTATACGGGCCGCCGGCGGTCCGTGGCCGAACTGGTTGATGCGCTTCCTTAACAGAGGCTTTACACTGCCGGTGTGAACCGGACGTCCGCCTTCCTGCTGCGCCGAGTGTTCCTCGGTGTCCTGGTCGGGGTGACCCTGCTCGCGCTCGGCTTCTTCGGCTGGGTCCAGTTCCGGACGTCCCAGTACCACCAGCGGGAGGCGCACTTGCTGTCGCGCTACCGCAGCGGGTACGCCACGTGCCTCCGCCAGCAGGTCACCCCAGCAACCTGCGCCCTTGAAGTCCGCGACCTGTGCACGCACGACCAGTTCTGGCAGCGCGAGCAGCCGCCGTTCGTCATCGACCTCGCTCCGCAGCTCAATGTTCCCGAGCTGCGCTGCAAGGAGACCGTTCCGGGCTGACTCAGGCCTCGGTCTGCACGATGACCAGAGGCAATTCGTCGACCAGTTCGCGAGCCAGGAAGCCGAGCCGGCCCACTCGGGAAGCCAGCCGGTCTCCGGCGGATCCGTGCAGGAACGTGCCCCAGCAGGCGGCCTGGGCCAGGTCGGCGCCGCGGGCCAGCAGCCCGGCGACCGCCCCGGCCAGTACGTCACCGCTGCCCGAGGTTCCGAGGCCCGCGTGACCGGTCGGCACGCTCCAGAGCCCGCCCTCAGGTGACGCGACGGTGTTCTGGAAGCTGACCACCGCGCCGAACCGTTTCGCGATCTCGCTCGCGACCTGCGGTTCGTCGACGTCGTCGACGTCATCGAGCTCCAGCAACCGGGCGGCCTCGTTCGGATTCGGGGTCAGCACGCAGCGTCCGGCGATCCGGTCGACGCGGTCGAGCGCGGGCAGCACCCCGAGGGCGAACGCGTCCAGCACCAGCGAGGTCGAGTTGTCGACGGCTTCGATCGTCTGGCGGACGAGGTCCTCGGCAGCCTGCGGATCGTCCAGCCCCGGTCCGACCAGCACCGTGGTCATGCCGCTGACGGCGCCGGCGAGCTCGCCGCCGTCGCGACCGCCGTCCAACTGCGGCAACCCGGTCACCGACGCTTCGGGCACCGCAGCGGCGACCGGGCCGGCGACCGACTCGGCGACGGCCAGCCCCAGCACGCCCGCGCCGACACGCAGGGCCGCCAATCCGGCCAGCATCACGGCGCCGGGTGTCGACCGGCTGCCGCCGGCGACGAGCAGGCGCCCGCGGCTGTTCTTGGTGTCGCCCGCTCCGGGCAGGGCCCAGTCGCGGAGCCGCATCTCCGTAACGATCTCCAGATCACCGTGGGTGGACATCCTGCTCCGCTTCATGTGCTGTCGGCTCGCTGCCGTAGGCCGTTAGGTGGTCCTGCACGTTGAACTCGAGGGTGTGCCACGGCCCGCTGGCGTCCGGCCGCGCGATGCGGGTCACCGAGCCGTTGCCCAGGGACTGGCTGGCCGCGAGGTCGAGGATCTCCTTCTCGGACAGCTCCTCGAGGACGTAGCGCAGGACGAGGATCACCGCGTCGTGACAGACCACCAGCCCGCAGCCGCCCTCGGGGGTGCGATCGAGGTCGGCCAGGAAAGAACGCAGGCGCAGCGCCATGTCGGCCCAGGACTCACCGCCCGGAGGGCGGTAGTACATCTTGCCGAGGTAGCGGCGGCGGCGCGCCTCGTCGGGATAACGGGCCGTGACCCCACGACTCGTCAACCGGTCCAGGATGCCCAGCTCGCGGTCGCGCAACCGCTCGTCGACGTGCAGGGGCAGCTGGAGAGCGGCGGCGTCCAGGGCGAGCTCCGCGGTCTGCCGGGCGCGCATGTACGGCGAGACCCACGCGATCGCCGGACGCCGCTCACCGGCGAGGTCGGCCAGCCAGCGCCCGACTGCCTCGGCCTGCGAGCGGCCGCGGCCGCTCAACGGCACGTCGGGGTCGCGCTGGTCGATGAGGATCTCGTCCGCCTGCTCGGCTTCGGCCGCCTCCCGGGCGACATTCCCCTCGCTCTCCCCGTGGCGCACGAGGATCAACTCCGTCATCGTCACGTCCGTCACCTACCCACCGCTGCGCGTGGGCCAATCTGTTTGGGTAAAGGGACGAGGTGGTGGGCATGACCGGCGACGCCGATGATCAGCGCCTCGGTATCCAGCGCAATTACCTGGACAACGCCGACGAGCCCGCCCGACTGAGCGACGAAACCGTCGCGGCGTTGCGGTCGGCACTCGGGGAACCGGCCCCCGAGGTCGCTGCCCGAGCACCAGTGTTCGTCCATCCCGGCGAGCGGTTTCCGGCCGACCTCGGTGCCCTTCACGGAATCGAGCTCGCCGACGGCACGCAGCTCGAGGTCGATGCGTCCGCCCCGCTCGACGTGCCGCTCGGCTATCACCGGTTGGTCACTGCCGCCGGAGAGCGCCGGCTCGTCGTGTCGCCGGGCGCCTGCGTCCTGCCCGCTCGACGCCAGTGGGGCTGGACCGCCCAGCTGTACGCGACCCGGTCGCGCGCCAGCTGGGGGATCGGTGACCTGGGCGACCTGTCGCAGCTCACCGCCCTGGCCCGCGAGCAGGGCGCGGGCTTCGTGCTGGTCAACCCGCTGCACGCCGGCGGCTCGACCTCCACCGCGATCCCGCAGGAGCCGAGCCCGTACTTCCCGTCGAGCCGGCGGTTCTTCAATCCGCTGTTCCTGGCCGTCGGCCACGTGGACGGTGCGGCCGCGGTGCTCGGCGGCCGGCTCGAGCAGCTCGCCGCCGAGGGGCGCGCGCTGAATTCGGACCGCCGCATCGACCGGGACGCGGTCTGGCGGATCAAGCGCGAGGCGCTGCGCGAGGTGTTCGACCGCACGCTGGCGGCGGGGTCGCCGGACTTCGCCGCGTGGCGGCGGTCGCGGGGGGCAGCGGTGGACCAGTTCGCCGCCTGGTCGGTGCTGTCCGAGCGGTACGGGGCCGGCTGGCAATCGTGGCCCGACGGAGCCCGGCGACCGGACGGCCCTCTTGTGACCGCCGTGTACGACGAAGCGCCGGGGGAGGTCGCCTTCGTGGCCTGGTTGCAATGGCTGGCCGAGAAGCAGCTGCGCGCCGCCGGGCAGGCCGTCAAGGTGCTGCAGGACCTGCCGATCGGCGTGGACCCGCAGGGCGCCGACGCCTGGGCCTACCAGGACGCCCTGGCGCTCGGCGTCACCGTGGGGGCGCCACCGGATCCGTTCAACCGCGGGGGCCAGAACTGGGGACTGCCACCGTTCGTGCCGTGGCGCCTGCGCGAGCTGGACTACGAGCCGTTCATCGAGGCGATCCGGGCGACGATGGCGCTCGCGGGCGGCCTGCGCATCGACCACGTGATGGGGCTGTTCCGGCTGTGGTGGGTGCCCGAGGGGATGCCGGCCGACCAGGGCGGCTACGTGCGCTACCCGTCGTCGGACCTACTCGACATCCTCGCGCTGGAAAGCGTGCGGTCCGGCGCCCAGGTCGTCGGTGAGGACCTCGGCACCGTCGAGCCCGGGGTGCGCCAAGAGCTGGCCCGCCGCAACGTCTTGTCCTACCGGCTGCTGTGGTTCGAGGAGGACCCGCCCGCGCAGTGGCCGGCCGGTTCGCTCGCCGCGGTCGGCACGCACGACCTGCCGACGGTCGCGGGGCTCTGGGACGGCAGCGACCTGGCCGACCAGCAGGCGTCCGGGCTGGACGCCGACGTCGCCGCGACCGAACGGCTGCGCGAACTGCTCGTCGAACGCGCGGGGGTGGCTCCCGACGCCTCGGCGGCGCAGGCCGTGGTCGGGGCCTACCGGCTGTTGGCCGAGGCCCCGTCGCTGTTGCTGGCGGCCAGCCTGGACGACGCGCTGAGCGAGCCGATCCGGCCCAACATGCCGGGCACCACGGAACGAGCGAATTGGAGCATGGCGCTGTCGACGCCGCTCGAGGAGTTCGCCGCCCATCCCGGCGTCACGGCGGTGGCCGAGCAGCTGGGTTTGGCGGAGGCGTCGGACCGGGTACCCGCTGCGAAGCAGAAGGGAACGACATGGCACTGACCGTCGCGGTAACCGGACCGACCGGGGAGATCGGGATCTCGGCCGTGGACGCGCTGGAGCGCGATCCGTCGGTTGAACGGATTCTCGGCATGGCTCGCCGCCCCTTCGACCCGTCGGCCCACGGCTGGGCGAAGACGGAGTACCGGCAGGGGGACATCCTCGACGCCGACGCGGTCCGGGAATTCGTCGCCCAGGCCGACGTGGTCGTCCACCTCGCCTACCTGATCATGGGCTCGCGCGAGGAGAGCCGTCGGATCAACCTCGAAGGCACGCGCAACGTGTTCGAGGCGACGGCGGCGGCCGACCGGCCTTCCCGGTTGGTGTACACCTCGTCGGTCGCGGCCTACGGCTACCACTCGGACAACCCGGTGCCGCTGACCGAGGACGTCCCGGCCCGCGGCTCCAAGGAGCACTACTACAGCGAGCAGAAGGCCGAGTGCGAGGCGCTGCTCCACGAGGTCACCGACGGCTCCGGCCTCGAGGTCTACGTCCTGCGTCCGTGCATCGTCGCCGGTCCCAAGGCGCCCGCACTGGCCGACTCGATGCCGTGGCGGCAGCTGCGGGACAAGATGCCGGCCCGGTTGCGCGGCGTCACCGGGCTCCTGCAGGGCGTGCTCCCGCTCATGCCCGACCCCGGTGTGCCGGTGCAGCTGGTGCACCACGACGACGTGGCATCGGCGATCGCACTCGCCGCGGTCGGCGCCGGCGAGCCCGGCGCCTACAACCTGGGCGGCGACGGCGACGTGTCGCTCAGCGACGTCGCGCGCGCCACCGGGACCCGGTCGATCCCGATCCCGTCGGCGGCGGCGACGGCCGCGTCGGCCGCCTTGGCGCGGCTACCCATGGTGCCCTCCGCCGCCGAGTGGATCCACATCGCGCGGACGTCGGTCGTCATGGACACGACCCGGGCCAAGACCAAGCTCGGCTGGCAGCCGGCCTACACCAGCCGGCAGACGCTCGACGCCCTGGCCACGAGCCTGTGAGCTTCAGCGCCGTCATCGAGCAGGTCGGCAAGGTCGTCGACGGTGCCGGCGTCGGGGTGATGATCCTCGGTGCGCTCGGCGCCACCGTGCTCGCCGGGTACCGGCTTCAGCAGCGGCAGGGCGACACCTATCGCCTGTACCGTCGTCAGCTCGGTCGGTCGATCCTGCTCGGTCTGGAACTGCTCGTCGCCGCCGACATCATTCGGACGGTCGCCGTCACCCCCACCGTCCGCAGCGTGGCGGTCCTCGCCGGCATCGTGCTGATCCGAACGTTCCTCAGCTTCTCACTGGAGCTGGAGATCACCGGCCGATGGCCGTGGCAGAAGCCCGACGGGCCATCGCCTGCCGCCTCCTGAGTGCCTGACCCTCAGGCCGGCCCGTCTTCGAAGGTCAGCGAGATCGAATTGATGCAGTACCGGAGGTCCGTCGGCGTTCCGTAACCCTCGCCGGAGAAGACGTGGCCGAGGTGGCTGTGGCAGTTCGCGCACAGGACCTCGGTGCGGGCCATGCCCCAGCTGCGGTCGGTGTTCTCGATGACGCGCTCGCCGGCCAGCGGGGTGAAGAAGCTCGGCCATCCGCAGTGCGAGTCGAACTTGTGCTCGCTGCGGAACAGTTCGGTGCCGCACGCGCGGCAGCGGTAGGTGCCAACGCGGTGGTTGTCGGTGTACTCACCGACGAAGGCCGGCTCGGTCCCGGCCTCCCGCAGTACCTGGTACTCGGCCGGCGTCAATTGAGCGCGCCACTCCTCGTCGGACTTGACGACCTGAGCCGGCGGGATGTCCTGGGTCTTCCTCATGCCCTCGACGGTACCGACCGCCGGGAGGGGCAGTTCTTACCGAAGGCGGACGTCACCACAACTGGAAGATGCCGACCGCTTCGTAGATGATCGCGATCGTCGTGCCGATGAGGATCAGCCATACGACGACCTTCGCTGCGGTGCGCCGCGGCCCGCTCATCCGCGCAAGACCTGAGCCGAACGCGGCCAGGTTCTGCAGCTCGCCCTCGACGGTGTTCGGGTTGGCGGTGCGGCCCCAGGCACCGTCGACGTAGGGGGCGCCGTCGGGCGGCTCCTCGCCGTCGTCCTCGCGCTCGCCGGTCCGCACCCGCCCACTGTAGAACCCGCGCGCGCTAGCGTTTGCTGCATGCCGTCGCCCAGCACGGAGATCGAGATCGGGCCGCACACCGTGCGGATCAGCAACCCGGACCGCGTCTACTTCTCCGCCCGCGGCGAGACCAAGCTCGATCTCGTGAATTACTACCTGTCCGTGGGCCCGGGCATCGTCCGGGCGCTGCGCGAGCGGCCCTGCATGCTGCACCGCTATCCCGACGGCGTGGACGGCCAGAAGATCTATCAGAAGCGGCTCCCCAAGGGTGCGCCCGAGTGGGTCGAGACGGTCGAGGTCCGGTTTCCGTCCGGCCGCACCGCCGACGAGCTGTGCGTCACCGAGCTGGCGGCCGTGGCCTGGGCGGTGCAGATGTCGACGGTCGAGTTCCACCCGTGGCACTCGCGCCGGGCTGACACCGAGAAGCCGGACGAGCTGCGGATCGATCTCGATCCGGGGCCCGGGGTCGGCCTGGCCGAGTGCAAGCAGGTGGCCACTGTGGTGCACGAGGTGCTCACCGAACTCGGCGCGGTCGGCTGGCCGAAGACGTCAGGCAGCAAGGGCGTGCACATCTACGTCCGGATCGAGCCTAGGTTCGGCTTCCGCGAGGTCCGCCGCGCCGCCCTCGCCTTCGCCCGCGAGGTGGAACGGCGCGCCGATTCGCTGGTCACCACCGCTTGGTGGAAAGAGGAACGCGGCGAGGGCAAGGTGTTCCTCGACTACAACCAGAACGCGAGGGACCGGACCATCGCCTCGGCGTACTCCGTGCGGGGCAGGCCGTGGGGCCCGGTGTCGGCGCCGGTGACGTGGGACGAATTGCCCGACGTCGAGATGGAGGACTTCACCATCGCGACGATGCCCGCGCGCTTCGCCTCCCTCGGCGATCTGCACGAGGGCATCGACGACGCCGTGTGGACGATCGAGCCGCTGCTGGAGTGGGGCGAGCGGGACGAGACCGACCGGGGGTTGGGCGACGCCCCCTACCCGCCCAATTTCCCCAAACAGGAGGGCGAACCGCCGCGGGTCCAGCCGTCCCGGATGAACAAGGCGAACTGGGCCGATCCACCAGCGTCGCCGGATCGCGGCGCCGGCACATCGTCGCCGAACGGGTGACTCACAGCCGGCGACCCCGAGCAAGGATAGGTTTGCTGGGTGGACAGCCAGGCCACATCGCCACACCGCGCCTCCGCCGGTGCGAGCGCCGGTGAGATTGCGCGCATCGCGGCCGAGGTCCTCGGACCGATCCCGTTTCCGGCCCTGGTGCTCGAGGTACCTTCGCAGCGCATCGTCGCGTCGAGTCCGGCTGCCAGTCAGCTGATCAGCCCCGGTGGCGACATGATCGTCGGGCAACTGTTCGAGGACTTCATGGCCGACAGTCCCGCGCTGGGCAGTGACCTGTTCGCCGGCGGACGGCTCAACGGCGTTGAGGTGTCACGGATCCTGCGCCGGCCGCACCGCGAGGACACCAAGGTCCGGATGTGGATTCGCTCGTTCGAGGACCATCCCGCGAGCATGTTCGTCGTGGTGGTCCTGGTGGCCGAGGACCTCTTTGCGGCCGAGGGGGACAACGATGAATGGCGCGAAGCGCCGGCGGTCGTGGGCATGGCTGACTCAAGCCTGTTGATCGAGCGCATCAGCGGTGACGCCGAGGTACTCTTCGGCGTTCCCGTCGCCGACCTGCTCGGCCGCTCACTTCTCTCACTGGTCGATCATGACGCGGTGCCGCGGTGTCTCTCCGCGTTGGGGGAGGCCTCGGCCAGCCAGAACGGTGTCACCCTGCACCTCGACATCCGCAGCGATTCCGCCAAGCCGCGGCTGCGCTGCGAGGTCTTGTTCCTTCCGCTCGAGCCGTCGCCGAGTGTGTCCTTCGTGTTCCTGCCGATACCGCACGACGAACAGGTCGGTCTGCAGTCCACCAATCTGTCCGCGATGTTGCTGCGCCTCGGTCGTGGCGCCGAGGTTGCGCAGCTGGCCGGCACACTGTTCCGAGGGGTCTCGAGCACCGATGTACCGGGTTTGAACACCCTCACGACGCGTGAGTTGGAGGTCGTCGCTCGGCTGTTGAGCGGGGACCGTCCACCGTCCATCGCCGAAGACTTGTTCCTGAGCCAGAGCACGGTTCGCAATCACCTGGGTTCGGTCTACGCCAAGCTCGGCGTCACCTCCCAGCAGGACCTTCTCAAGTTGCTGCGGTCCCACTGACACGAAGGCGCTTCGCCTA
>NZ_JBHEMO010000138.1:0-27999 GCF_046262535.1 Jatrophihabitans sp.
CCGACGAAGGAGACGGGGGTGAGCGGTCGGCTCTGGTCGACGGGGGGAACGCGGGCGGGCTTCACCGGCCGTCCGGGAAACGCCGATGACTGGCCCAACCCGGCCCCGGCGAGCGCGACGACGATCGAGACCGCGGCGCCGATCACCAACCCGCGTAGGGGTAGCACTCCGTCGGGCTGGGTCTGCTCGGCGCTCTGATCCTGGGCGACCCAGGCCTGCGCCGCACGAAGGAGCAGAAGCGATGCCAACAACCCGGCGCCCAGCAGAGTGTCGTAGCGCCGGCCGTCGGCCGTGCTCGATACGGCTCGGGCGGTGCCCGCGTAGGCCAGTCCGAACGTCACGAGCAGGCCGACGTAGGGCAGGACGGATTGCCACCCGCGGGCGACGCATTCCCCGAGTAGCGCACCAGCGACCCAGCAGAGCGCGACCGGCGCGACCAGCAGCGTTCGCGGGCTGACCAGCGGCAAGGCGAAGGTGAGGATCTGCGAGGGCCCGCGGACGAGACCGGTGTACAGCCCGGAGAACCCGACCGGCTCGCGCAGTGTGACCAGCAGTTCGTAGAAGACGAGCAACACCACATCGAGCAGGGCGCTCAGCCACAGCGCGCGGACGCCGATACCCACGACGACCAAGGGCACGAGCACGCTGAGCACGGCCGCGCCGAAGAGGGGTAGGGACATCACCGCCGCGGGGAAGGCACGCAGCCAGGGCGCGCTGGCCAGAGCACAGGCGACGAGCGACAACGGCAGCAGCGAATACGGGATTGCCCGCCTGATCAAGCCACCTGTCATGTGTGCGCCTGCAGGTTCCATGCCGCCAGGACCGCGTCGGCGTCGCGGCCGACGATCACCCGGACGCCGGGGAAGTCGATGGGCGGCCGCGACTCGCTGTCGACGGACACAACCACGAGCCGATCGAATCGCCGGCGCAGCGTCGCCACGTAGGGCAGGTCGTCGAGATCGAGGGCGCCGGTCACGACGACCAGCGATGTCCCGCCGCGCGTACGGCGCAGCGTCAGCAGGTGCGGCTGCAGCGAGCCGCCCGGGTCGGGCCGGACGCCGGTCATGTGATCGATCAGCGCGGTGACGTCGCGGACGCGCGGGCCACCGATCACCGTGCCATCGGTCAGCCGCAACTCGACCGGCGCCTTGTTCACGGCCGAGGCCACCAGCACGGACGCGACGACGTCGACCGCCTGCTCGAAGGATTCCTCGGTGTACAGACCGGGGCGCTGGTCGAACACCACCACCGAGTACGGCTGGGACGTGTCGACGTTGTGCTTGACGAGCAATTTGCCGGCCCGCGCCGACGATCGCCAGTGCACCAGTCGCAGATCGTCACCGGCGACGTAGTCACGAAGGCGGTGGAAGGTGATGTTGCCCTGCGGGGACGTGTCCGACGACGGCCCCTCGAGGTGCTGCGTCTGGCCGGTCGGCAGTGGACGGAACCCGAGCACCCGCGGATAGACCCAGATGCGCTCGGTCCGCCCGTGCCTGCGCGACATGCGGAACAGCTCGAACGCGTCGCGGCGGGTGACCTCGACCGGAGCCACGTCGAAGATCCCGCGCTGGGTCGTCGGCAGGCGATAGGCGCGGGTGCCCCGCTCACCGCCGCGCAGCTTCGGGATCACCGTGCGGACCCGCTGCGTACCGAACGGCTGGGTCGCCACCGCGACTGGCACCGTCCGCCGGCCGCGGTTGGCGAAGGTGAGGAACGCGATGGCCGGCGATCCCTTGGGCACGCGCGGCGGCTGGATCTCGCGGTCGATGACGAGTCGCGACGGCCGGGCGACCGTGGCGAAGCCGAGCACGACGACGGCCAGCAGCCCGAGCCCGAGCAGATCGAAGGACAACCAGTCCAGCGTGAGGCCCGTCGCCAGCGCGGCCAGGCCGGCCAGCAGCGCGCCGAATCCGAACAGGGTCATCGTCGAGGGCCTACGCCGGTACGGCGCGGGGCACCGGCACGGACTGCACCGCGCGGGCGATCAGTTCGCTGCCGGTGCGGCCCTGCAGTTCGGCATCCGGCTGCAGGATCACGCGGTGGGCGAGCACGACCGGAGCCATCGTCTTGACGTCCTCCGGCGTCACGAACGGCCGCCCGTCGGCGGCCGCGCAGGCGCGGGCCGCCCGAAGCAGGGCGAGGCTGCCGCGCGGCGACACACCGAGCCGCAGTTCCGACATCGATCGGGTCGCGGTCGCGATCCCCACGATGTACTGCTCCAGGGCGGGGGCGATCTCGACCTGCTTGACCATCTCGATCATGGCGACCACGTCGTGCGCGGTGAGCACCGGCTTCAGATGCGCCACCGTCGACCCCATCTTCTGCACCCTGAGGATCTCCGCCTCGGAGTCGGCGGTGGGGTAGCCCACGGTCAGCTTCATGAGGAAGCGGTCGAGCTGCGCTTCGGGCAGGACGTAGGTGCCCTCCATGTCGATCGGGTTCTGGGTGGCGACGACCATGAACGGGCGCGACATCTGGTGCTCGACACCGTCGGCGGTGAGCGTGCCCTCTTCCATCACCTCGAGCAGCGCGGACTGCGTCTTCGGCGACGCGCGGTTGATCTCGTCGCCGAGCACGATGTTGGCGAACACGGGGCCGGGCTTGAACTCGAACTCACCCGTCTGCTGGTTGTAGATGGACACGCCGGTGACGTCCGACGGCAGCAGGTCCGGAGTGAACTGGATGCGGTGCCAGACCAGGGAGATGGACGACGCCAGCGCCCGGGCCAGCGAGGTCTTTCCCGTGCCAGGGACGTCCTCGAGGAGCAGATGGCCCTCCGCAAGCAGGCACACGACGGCGTTGCGCACGACCTCGGGCTTGCCCTGGATCACGTAGCCCATGTTGTGGCAGAGCCGCTCGACGTCGTGCGCCACGCGGGGGATGCCGTCGGCCGGACTGCTCAAGGGTTCACTTCTCCTCAGTTGGTGCGCTCACGTCGGCGGACTGCCGCTGACCGTGTAGCTGTAGTTGCCGGTTTGACCGTAGTTGGGGTCGGTGAACGATATGTCCACGATGTAGACGGCCGGGTTCCCGTCCACGACCGGCGGGCACGTGCTCAGATCCACGGTGATCCGTGCGGACGAGGTTCCGGGATTGTCATTGCCCGTCCCGCAGACGCTCGCGCCCGACTTGACCGTCTCCGTCCATGACAACGCCGCGAGCGACCCGGCGTCCTCGGTCCCGGTGTAGGTCAGGTCGACCTGGGGCAGTTGGGCGTTGTCGTTCCACGCCGCGGCGAAGGAGATCTTCGTCGAATCCACGGGTTGCGGTGCGGTCCCGCCAACGGTCACGACGAAGTGCGCCTGAGCCAGGATGAAGTAGCGGTATGTGATGTCGACGGTGAACGTGCCACCGGACCGGACGCAGCTCTTGTCCACGTCGATCGTCGCCGGAGGCGCGGCGGTCCCGCTGCCGCACGTTGTGCCGGAGCCGTTGCCCACGGTCATCTGCCAGTCGCTCGCGCCCGAGAGCGGATCGCCTCCGTGGTAGCTCACCACGATCTGCGGATGCCCGGTCGACCCAGCCCATCGCGCGCTGAAGTCGCTCTCGGTCGACGTCAGCGACGGAGGCGGAATGACGAACGACGACGAGGTGCTGGCGCGCGAGTAGCCGGCTCCATAGAGCGGGGGATCGGTCGCCGTGCGCGGGTCCTGGGCCAATTGGACGGTGACCCGGCAGTCGTCACCGCTCACCGCGGCCCGGTCGATCGAGAACGTCAGGTCGCCGCCCGGGGGGACGTCGGACCGGTTCAGGTCGGCGCCGGTGTTCCCGCAGAGGACGCGGCTGTTCACCAGCTGAAAGGTCTCGCCGCGGCTGTCGGTACCGGCCGGCACGTCCAACCCGACGTGCAGGGTGCCGGACAGGCCGGCGGGAGCGTCGAAGCTCACCCGGCTGACCGTCACCAAGGGCCACTCGGCGATGGCCGGCTGGACGTCCGCCGGGCCCACGGTCATCACCACATCAGGGTGGCGCGGTGGGCTGGCGAGGACCTTGACCTGGTACTTGATGCCGGCGCGGATGCCGCTCAACGACACCGACGGGTCGGTCGTCGGGCCGGTCCTGCTCACCAGCGTGCCGCCGGCGAAGAGCTGGTACGTCAACGTGCCGCCGACTCCGCCGAGGTCGGTGGTCTGGCCGTGCGCGAACTTGACGGTGACCGTGGTCGACGTCGAGGCGTTGCTGCCGGCTGTCTGCGGCGGCGAGCTGGCCTGGATGCTCAACGCCCCGGCCACCGGCGGCGTCCAGCTGTACACGCACGCGCTCGTCGCCGACGGGGTCCCGGCCTGCCCGGCGTCACCGGTGCCCTGCACCTGGAACTGCAACCCCCGGCCCAGCAGGTCCGCGCTGCCCCGGTAGGTCGCCGGCGGCTGTTGTCGAGCCGTGGGATCGGCGGTGACCGTCATCGATGCCGGCGCGGAAGACACCCCGCGGTCGTCGCAGTAGCTCGGCGTCACGGTCCAGCTCTGCGCCGGGACACAACCGTGGCTCACGCTGCCGCAGGAGTTCCAGCTGATGTGCCAGTTGCCCGACGAGTCGGCGCTCACGGCCAGCCCGTCCGGTGCCGCCGGCCCCTCGGGCCCGGTCGTGATGCGCAGCGGGACCGACGGAGTGCCCACGCCGTTGATGAAGGCGGCGACGCTGATCTCGTACTGCGTCGACGGGAACAGCCCGCTCAGGTTCGTCCCGGTCTGGGCCTGCACAGTCACCGAGGAAGGCGGCGACGGAGCGTTGTTGCTCAGCAACTTCACGCTGATCACGAAGGTGCTGGGATAGCAGTCCTGGTTGTCGAGCAACGGATAGCTCCAGACCAGGGCCACGGTGCGCGAGCCCGGCACCGCTGAGGTGATCACCGGGATGTGCGGCTTCTGTTGCGCCGTCTTGCAGTCGATCTTGTCGTTGACCGGTGCACCCTCCAGCGGCTTGGGTTTCACGGCGCCGGGCGGCGGCTCCACGCCGGCCAGCTTGTTGGGGTTCGCCGTGCTCCTGGTCAACGCCTCGGCCCCGCCGGCCGCGTTGATGGTGACGGCCGAGCTCTTCGCGATCCGCAGGGGCGCGTGACTGCCGTCGGTGAAGAGGATCAGCGCGTTCGCGTGGCTGGCCGAGTTGAAGACGACCCGCGAGCCGCGCCCGACCGCGTACGCGTCGGAGAAGTCGGACTGCTCGACGATCCGGCCGCCGAAGGAGCTGAGCGGGTAGGAGCCGGCCCCGGCAACCGGCCCGGCGGTGCCGTCGAAATTGATCCGGTAGATCTGTCCGGTGCCGTTGCGCTCGATGGCGTACAGCGCGCCGCGGCTCGCGGCGGGGGAGCCGATCCGGGCGTCAGCCGGCAGGCCGACGACGCGGTGCGGCCCGCGCAGGTGCGAACCGTCGGCGCCCACCGATACGACGCTCCAGCCGTCGGCGCCGTGCAGGAGAAAGGCGGCCGTTCCCTGGCCGTTGGTCGTGGGCAGCACCGCGTCGACTCCGGCCGGTGCGCCGTAGGTGAGCGTCCGGGGACCCGCTCCTGGAACCAACAGCTGGATCCGGTCCGCTGAGGCGACGGCCGCCGTCGTGCGGCCGCTGCCGTCGCGCCCGGCCGTTGCCGTGCCGACGGCCGCCGGACCTTGCACGAGCCCGTGATCGGACGGGCTCAGCACCGCGCCGGCGCTGCTGCCTTCCGGCACGCTCAGGCTGCGGATGGTGTGAGCGCCGCTGCCGGCCGGTCCGCCCACGAGCAGCCACAGGTCGCCGTCGGCGGCCGCGGCCGCGCCCGTGCCCGTGCTGCTCGTGCCGTCCATCGACGTGCTGGCCCGGGGCCGGACGCTGCGGGTCGCGTTGATCGCCGATTCGACGGTGGGTTGGTTCACGAGATAGACGTCGGTGCCGCCGGTGGGTCCGGTCCGCACGATGTAGGCCTGACCGTTCCCGGCCGCCACACCGAAGGCCGCGGTCACGCCGGAGCGCTTCGCCAGTGGGACGCCGCCGTCGTGCTTCACCACGAAGCCGCCGCGGTCGACCATGTTGAACTCGCCGCTCGCCTCGTTGACCAGCAGAGTTCGCCCGTCCATGGGGACGACGCCGAGCGGCTGGTTGCCCGTGATACCGACCTGCTTGTCCGCGCCGAGCAACCGCAGGGTCGGCTTGCCGGTCGCGAGGTCGACGGCCACCGGCGACTTCTGATCGGCCAGGAACAGCGAACCGTGGAACAGGTCGAAGGCCCGCGCCTTCTCGGGACGGACGAGATACGACGCCACGGCCACTGCACCGACGGCGAGGGCGAGGACGGCGAGGAGGGCGATCGTCTGTCGCCGGCTGGGGGTCAGTGCAGGCGCGGCGGCCGGGTCGTCGCGGTAGGCCGACGGGTTCTGCCAGCGCGCTGCCATACGACCTCCTTTGCCCCAACTGTCCGCTTCGGGGGCCGACCGACGCGGACCGGCGTGTCGGACCGATTTCGATCCGCACGAACGCCGCAAAGAGCGTATATGAGGATGGCGTTATTTCACACGGGCCTTACAAGGTCGACTCACCCCGCCCGGTGCGGCGCGTGATCGGACTAGGAACTATTCTGCGAGGGAAGGCCCACCCGATACCCGCAGCCTGGAGGCAGCGTGACGACCACTGCCGAGCCCACTCCGGCTGGTCTGCCGGATTCGTTCGGTCCCCGGCCCATCGTCGCCCGGCCGTTCCCCGAGCACTCGGCGGCCAAGGGTTCGATGTTCGGCCAACTGCTGCGCACCACCGATCCGAAGATGATCGGCCGGTTGTACCTGGTCTCCTCGCTCTTCTTCTTCGCCGTCGGCGGCGTGATGGCGCTGATCATGCGCCTCGAACTGGCCCGGCCGGGTCGGCAATTCCTGTCGCAGGAGCAGTACAACCAGTTGTTCACGATGCACGGCACGATCATGCTGCTGTTCTTCGCGACGCCGATCGTCTTCGCCTTCGCCAACCTCGTGCTGCCGCTGCAGATCGGCTCGCCCGACGTCGCGTTCCCGCGACTGAACGCCTTCTCGTACTGGCTCTACCTGTTCGGGGCCATCACTGCCAACGTCGGCTTCTTCACCCCGAACGGCGCGGCCGACTTCGGGTGGTACGCCTATTCGCCGCTGACCAACGCGGTGAACTCGCCGGGTGTCGGCGCCGACCTGTGGATCCTCGGCCTGGCCCTGTCCGGGCTGGGCACCATCCTCGGCGGCGTCAACATGGTCACCACGGTGATCACGCTGCGCGCGCCCGGGATGACCATGTTCCGGATGCCGATCTTCACCTGGAACATCCTCGTCACCAGCCTGCTGGTGCTGCTCGCGTTCCCGATCCTCACGGCCGCGCTGCTCGTTCTCTACGCCGACCGACATCTGCATTCGCAGGTCTTCGAACCGAACAACGGCGGCGCCATCCTTTGGCAGCACCTGTTCTGGTTCTTCGGCCACCCCGAGGTCTACATCGTCGCGTTGCCGTTCTTCGGCATCATCACCGAGGTCATTCCCGTCTTCAGCCGCAAGCCGCTGTTCGGCTACAAGGGCATCGTGCTGGCGACGCTGTCGATCGCCGCGCTGTCCTTGACCGTGTGGGCGCACCACATGTTCACCACCGGCGCCGTTCTCCTGCCTTTCTTCAGCGTGATGACGTTCCTGATCGCGGTGCCGACGGGTATCAAGTTCTTCAACTGGATCGGCACCATGTGGGGCGGGGCGGTCAGCTTCGAAACACCGATGATCTTCGCGATCGGGTTCCTGGTCACGTTCCTGTTCGGTGGTCTCACCGGTGTGCTGCTGGCGAGCCCGCCGATCGACTTCCACGTCGCCGACTCCTACTTCGTCATCGCCCACTTCCACTACGTGCTGTTCGGCACGATCGTGTTCGCGGTGTACTCGGGGATCTACTTCTGGTTCCCGAAGTTCGTCGGCCGGTACCTCGACGAGCGGCTGGGCAAGCTGCACTTCTGGATGACGTTCATCGGCTTCCACATGACCTTCCTCGTCCAGCACTGGCTGGGGGCCAAGGGCATGCCGCGCCGCTACGTCGACTACCTGCCGACGGACGGGTTCACGTTCCTCAACACGTTCTCGACGATCGGTTCCCTCGTGCTCGGGGCGTCGCTGATCCCGTTCATCTGGAACATGTACCGCTCCTACCGCTTCGGTGAGATCGTCACGGCCGACGATCCATGGGGTTTCGGCAACTCCCTCGAGTGGGCGACGTCCAGCCCGCCGCCGCGGCACAACTTCACCTCGATCCCGCGCATCCGCTCCGAGCGGCCCGCATTCGAGGCGCACTACCCGCACCTGCTCGAGCGCCTCGAGCGCGAAGCGCATGCGGGTGGACGCAAGAGCAACCCCGAGGGCCACCCGGTCTCGGCCGCAGTGGGTTCAGCCGGGCCGCGGCAGGGCCAGCGGGACGTCGACCCCTCCTAGCCCGCGGTCGGTCGCATCGCGCGACCGACGGGTCAACCCATGGAACCGACATCGGTGCTCGCCACCATCTCCGGGCGTGATCGCCCGGGGGTGACGGCGTCGTTCTTCGCCGCTCTCGCCGCCCACGACGTCGACGTCCGCGACGTCGAGCAGGTCGTCATCCGGGACCGCCTCATCCTCGCGGTCCTGTTCGATCTGCGCGGCGACGCGAGCGCGCTGCGCAACTCGGTGACCCAAGCGGCGCGCGCGCTCGGCATGGAGAGCGAGGTGGCCGTCGCCGACAGCCCCAGTACGCACCGGCCGGCCGATCGGGCCAGCCGCAGTCACGTCATCGTGATCGGGCATCCTCTTCGACCAGGCGCGTTGAGCCAGGTGGCCCAACGGATCACCGACGTGGGCGCCAGCATCGAGACGGTCACCCAGCTCTCGACCGAACCGGCGGCCAGCCTCGAGATGATCGTCCGGGCGCCGGACCCGGTCGAGCTGCGGGCCCGTCTCGTCCGGGCCGCCGAAGAGACCGGTCTGGACATCGCGGTGGAGCCGGCCGGACTGCGCCGGCGGGCGAAACGCCTCGTGGTGCTCGACGTCGACTCGACGCTCATCCAGGACGAGGCCATTGACGTGCTGGCCGGCCGCGCCGGGGTCGGCGACGAGGTTGCCGCGATCACCGAGCGGGCCATGGCCGGACAGCTGGACTTCGAGGCCTCCCTGCGCGCGCGGGTATCGCTGCTGGCCGGCCTCACCACTGCCGACCTGCACGCGGTCCGCGACGACCTGCGACTCACCCCCGGCGCGCGGACGTTCGTGCGCACGCTGCGCCGGCTCGGCTATCAAGTCGGGGTGGTGAGCGGCGGGTTCACCTTCGTCACCGACCGCTTCGTCGACGAGCTGGGGCTCGACTTTGCCGCCGCCAACGAACTCGAAGTCGTCGACGGGGTGGTGACGGGACGCATCCTCGGCGCGATCGTCGACCGTCCCGGCAAGGCGTCGGCCCTGCGCCGGTTCGCCGAGAAGTTCGGCGTTCCCCTGTCGCAGACGGTCGCCGTGGGTGACGGCGCGAACGACATCGACATGCTGGAGGCCGCCGGCCTGGGCGTGGCGTTCAACGCCAAGTCGGCCCTGCGCGACGCCGCCGACACTGCGGTGAACCTGCCTTACCTGGACACTGTCCTGTTCGTCCTCGGCATCTCCGGCGACGACGTGCAGGAGGCGGCCGACCCGAGCGGCTGACCGGCTCGGCTAACGGCGGCCCGCGGCGCTGCGCCGGGCCCCGATCGCCGCGGCGATGCCCGCCAGCACGAAGGCGGCGACAAGCATCCAGAAGCCGGCCCGGGCGTGCTTGAGGTACGTGCTGTAGCCCTTGAACTCGGCATCGATGTTGCCGGCCTTGTCGCTGAAGAACTTCAGGGCCAGGAAGGTGATCACGATCGAGGCCAGCGCGAGGACCGCCCCGATCGCGCGGAACGGCCGGCCGATGTTCGGGGCCGCGGCGATTAGAGCGGCGATCACCACGACGGCCAAGAGCACCCAGGCCAGCCACCCGTAGAAGACCTTGGCCAGCCCGGTTGCGTACTGCTTGGTCTGCTCGGAGGTCACGACCTTGCGGACGTCGGAGAAGTGCGACTGGTCGTGCCCGCTGAACCAGTCGATCACTGTCAGCGACAGGACGCCGAGCACCGCGGCGGCGACGGCGAGCACGCCGGCGACGACGCCGTACGTCTCGCCGCTGGGCGGCGGGCCGCTGTAGGCCGCCGGCGGTCCATAGCCCCCGTACTGCGGGGCGCCCGCCTGCGGGCCGTAGCCCTGGGCCGGCGGCTGGCCGTACTGCGGCTGCCCGGGCTGTTGGCCGTACTGCGGCTGCCCGGGCTGTTGGCCGTACTGCGGCTGCCCGGGCTGTTGGCCGTACTGTGGCTGTCCCGGCTGATCCCCGTAATCGCCCGTCGTCATGGCCAGCAACGTAGCCTGCCGCGCGCGATTCGGTAAGGGTTGCGCCTAGCCGCGGACGATCGGCTCGCCGATCAGCCGGACCCCGGCCTCGCGCATCGCCCCGAGCGCGTCATCGACGGTGGTGGCGGCCACGCCGGCCGTGAGGTCCAGGCGCACTGCGGTCGCGAAGCCGAGCCGGGCGGCGTCCAACGCAGTGGCGCGGACGCAGTGGTCCGTGGCGATGCCCATGATCTCGACGCTGTCGACACCACGCCCGCGCAGCCAGTCGGCCAGCGACTCGCCGTCGCTCGAACCCTCGAATCCGGAGTACGCCGCGGCGTACTCACCCTTGTCGAACACCGCCTCAATCCGGGTGGTGTCGAGGTCCGGGTGCAGCGCCACCCCGGCGGTGCCGACGACACAGTGGGGCGGCCAGGTGTGGACGAAATCGGGGGACACTTCGAAATGGTCGCCGGGGTCGATGTGGTGGTCGCGCGTGGCGACCACGTGCTCGTACCCGCCGTCGCCGATTCGCCGGGTGATGGCCGACGCGACCTCGGTGCCGCCGGCGACAGCCAGCGAGCCGCCTTCGCAGAAGTCGTTCTGGACGTCGACCACGATGATCGCCAAGGCCATACCTGCACGGTACCCGGCCCGCCCGCACGCTCAGCCCGCAGCGTCGACCCGAGTGGGGATGGCGGGCTCGCCCCGCGACAGCTTCAGTCCGTCCCAGGGCAGCGTGACGGTTGCTGCGCGGAGGTGGTCGCGGGATTCGGTCAGCGTCGGCAGGCCCGAAACCGGCTCGCCGCCGCGCACCAGGGCTCGCTGCAACGGGCGCTCGCCGACGCCGGCTTCGACGGGGCGCGCGGATACGATCTCCTCGACCGCGGTGCCCGACGGCTTGTACGACCGCAGCGCCGTCTTCCGGCCGCCGGAGCTGCCCTTGCTCTCCGACCGCTTCGCCACCGGGCGTCCGTCCACCTCCACCAGCTTGTAGACCATGCCGGCGGTCGGCGCGCCCGACCCGGTGACCACGGCCGTCCCAGCCCCGTAGGAGTCGACCGGGGTCGCCGCGAGCGCGGCGATCGCGAATTCGTCGAGGTCACCGCTGACGACGATCTTGGTGCCGGTCGCCCCGAGCCCGTCGAGCTGGGCACGAGCGTGGTTGGCGAGGACGCCGAGGTCGCCGGAGTCGATGCGCACCGCCCCGAGCGCCGGGCCGGCGACCTCGACCGCCAGCTCGATGCCACGGGTGATGTCGTAGGTGTCGACGAGGAGCGTCGTGCCGGCCCCCATCGAGCTCACCTGGGCCGCGAAGGCCGAGCGCTCGTCGTCGTGCAACAACGTGAACGCGTGCGCCGCCGTCCCGGCCGTGGGCACGCTGTAGCGGCGGGCCGCCTCGAGGTTCGACGTGGACGCGAAGCCGGCCAGATAGGCCGCCCGGGCCGCGGCCACCGCCGCCTCCTCATGGGTCCGACGCGAGCCCATCTCGATGATCGGCCGGCCGGCGGCTGCCGTCACCATCCGGGCCGCGGCCGCGGCGATCGCGCAGTCGTGATTGAGAATCGACAGCACGAGCGTCTCGAGGATCACCGCCTCGGCAAAGCTGCCGGTGACCGTCAGCACGGGGGAGTACGGGAAGTACAGCTCGCCTTCGGGGTAGCCGTCCACGTCGCCGGCGAACCGGTACGTCGACAGGTATTGCGCCGTCAGGTCGTCGATGACTCCGGTGCCGCACAGCAGTTCGACGGTCGCGTCGTCGAAGGTGAATTCGGCGATCGCGTCCAGCAACCGCCCCGTGCCGGCGACGACGCCGTAGCGGCGTCCTTCCGGCAGACGGCGGGCGAACACCTCGAACGAGCAGTGTCGTTCGGCCGTCCCGTCGCGCAGCGCGGAGCCCAACATCGTCAGCTCGTAGCGATCGGTGAGCAGTGCCGTCGTCATGGCGCCTCCGCGCGCGGGCCGAGGGCCGCACCGGCGGCGGCGGCCAGGTAACCGATGAACGCGGCCCACAGACCCCAACTCGAGTTGTAGAACACGCTGTGCTTCGGCGCGCCGGCCGCCACCTGGGCATCGTGCAGCTGGGCGACGGCGAGATACGTCGCGGCCGCTCCGAGCACGCCCAGCAGGAAACCGGCTACCCGCAGCGCGTCGGTCAGCGGCGCGCTCAGGTTGGCGGCGATGCCGACGCCGATCAGCAGGATCAGCAACAACCAGGCCAGCCAGTCGAAGTAGGCGGTGGCGGTGCCTACGCCGGACAACTGGTCGGCGTTGCTGTGCAGCGTGGCGAAGGTGACCTTCCCCGCCGAGTCGGCGCGGTGGGGCACCTGGTACCAGTCGAGGTACCGGAATGCGACCAGGACGAGCCCCGCACCGAGGAGGACGAGCAGGACGGCGGTCAACCGTAGAGCGCGCCGACCGTCCTGCGTAGTGCTCACCCGAAGCAACCTAGCGAACGGGCGAAGGCCCATCTCACTCGTGCCACCATGGAGTCATGGCTGGCACACTCACGCCGCAGCGCGAGGCGGCCGAACAGTCCGAGGCCGAGGTCGTCGCCGACCCGGACCGGCCGTGGATCACCATCGTGTGGAACGACCCGGTCAACCTCATGTCCTACGTCACTCACGTCTTCATGACCGTGTTCGGTTACCCCAAACCCAAGGCGGAAAAGTTGATGTTGGACGTGCATCGCCGTGGTCGCGCGGTGGTCTCATCAGGCACGCGGGAGCGGATGGAGCTCGACGTGCACACGCTGCACGAGTACGGACTCTGGGCGACGCTCGAACAACAGACGTGAAGGTCGGCCGCCGGCACGGACGGCTCCGGCTCCGGCTCGAAGGCGAGGAGCGGACCCTCATGGCGATGCTGCTCGACGAACTCGACGCCGTCCTGGAGGGCGACGCCGACGCCGACGATGCCGTCCTGCAGCGGCTCTTTCCCGCTGCGTACCCGGCCGACCCGGAGGCCGAGACGGAGTTCCGCTCGCTGACCGAGTCGAGCCTGCGGACCGGGCGCTCGGAACGGATCGCGGCCTGCCGGGCCGACCTCGCCGGCGGCTCCGACATCGACCTGAGCGACGCCGACGCCGCACGGAGATGGATCCAGGTCCTCAACGACGTCCGGCTCGCGCTCGGCACCCGCCTCGGGATCACCGAGGACGACGAGCCCGATCTCGATCCGACCGATCCGGCGGCCCAGCCGTGGGTCATCTACTACTGGCTGACCGCCGTCCAGGACGCGGTGGTCCAGGGCCTGATGGGCTGAGCCGGCCCGGTAATCTCAGTTCTCATGCTGCGAATCGAGCGGGCGATCCACGACGCGATCCTCGCCCACGCCCGGCGCGACCATCCGGACGAGGCCTGCGGCGTGGTCGCCGGCCCGGAAGGTAGCGACGAACCGCGGCGCTTCGTGCCGATGCTGAACGCGGCCCGGTCACCGACGTTCTACGAATTCGATTCGGCCGACCTCCTCGCGCTGTACAAGGAGATGGCGGCCAACGACGAGGAGCCGGTGGTCGTCTACCACTCGCACACCGCGACCGAGGCGTACCCGTCCCGGACCGACGTCTCCTACGCCTCCGAACCGAACGCGCACTACGTCCTGGTTTCCACCCGCTCCGAGGACACGGAATTCCGCTCGTTCCGGATTGTCGACGGAACGGTCACCGAGGAGCAGGTCGAGATCGTCGAGCGGTGAAATTGGCCACCCGATGACGGGATGGGACGATAGTCGGCAGTTCCGGCGTTGGCATACGACAGGTAGTTCCCCCGAAAACCAGGAGTACGCATCACTATGGCCATCGAGGTCAAGATCCCGACCATTCTGCGGACCTACACGGGCGGCGAGAAGGTAGTCGAGGCGAAGGGTGACACGCTGAGCGCGCTCATCGACGACCTCGACGGCAACCACCCCGGGCTCAAGGGCCGCCTCATCACCGACGAGGGCGCGCTGCACCGCTTCGTCAACATCTACGTCAACGACGAGGACGTCCGCTTCACCGGGTCGCTCGACACCGCGCTGAAGGATGGCGACGCCGTCACCGTCCTGCCCGCGGTCGCCGGCGGCTGACGGAGCCGGCCCCGATGGCCCGGTACGACTCGCTGATCGACGCGCTGGGGGACACCCCGCTCGTCGGTCTGCCGCACCTGTCCCCGCGCTGGGACGGCGACGCGCCGGTGCGGCTCTGGGCCAAGCTCGAGGACCGCAACCCCACCGGGTCGATCAAGGACCGGGCGGCGCTCGCCATGATCCGCGCCGCCGAGGCCGACGGCCGCCTGACGCCTGGCTGCACAATCCTCGAACCCACCTCCGGTAACACCGGCATCTCGCTGGCCATGGTCGCCAAGCTGCGCGGCTACGGGTTGGTCTGTGTCATGCCGGAGAACACCTCCATCGAGCGGCGCCAGCTTCTCGAGATGTTCGGCGCCCGGATCATCTCCTCGCCGGCCGCGGGTGGTTCGAACCAGGCCGTCGCGACGGCCAAGCAATTGGCCGAGCAGTATCCCGACTGGGTGATGCTCTACCAGTACGGCAACCCGGCGAACGCGCAGGCGCATTACGAGGGCACCGGGCCGGAGTTGTTGCGCGACCTGCCGACCATCACCCACTTCGTCGCCGGGTTGGGCACCACCGGCACGCTGATGGGCACCGGCCGCTACCTGCGCGAGAAGGTGCCCGACGTCCAGATCGTCGCGGCCGAGCCGCGCTACGGAGAGCTCGTGTACGGGCTGCGCAACATCGACGAGGGCTTCGTCCCCGAGCTCTACGACGACTCGGTGCTGACGTCGCGCTTCTCGGTGACGTCCTACGACGCGCTGCGCCGTACTCGCGAACTGATCGAGCAGGAAGGCATCTTCGCCGGCATCTCGACCGGCGCGATCTTGCATGCCGCCATGGCCATCGCGGACCGGGTGGCCGGGCGCGACGAGCGCGGGGACATCGCCTTCGTCGTCTGTGACGGCGGCTGGAAGTACCTGTCCACCGGGGCGTACAGCGGCAGCCTCCAGCAGGCGGCCGAGCGGCTGGAAGGCCAGCTCTGGGCCTGATCCGGTTGAGCGCGTAACCACTTTCCGGAGTCCGGCGATTACCGGGTCGAACAGATCGTTCGACCTCGGAGGTCCCATGCGCCCCACCCTCAAGGCCGTCGCCATCGCCGCCTGATCGGGGGCTGCGCCGCCGCCGGCATCGCCGCGCGTCGGCCGGCACTCCGCACGACCGCGCTCAGCACCGCACGGCCGTGCCGTCCACATCCACTTCGACGGAGCCTCTCGAGCACGCAACCCCCGGCGAGGCGGTGCACTCCGATCGCGGTCGGGGCGACAACTCGCCGTCGACGGTGCCCATGTCACGTGAGGCGAGCGAGACCGAACATCCCGGCCTCGAGCCGGGCGACGACAACGGCGGGGGGACGGAGCCGGGTGACGATCGCAGCGGCACTGACAACCCGGAATCTGGCGACGACGGCCACAGCGGCTCGGGCGGCGACAGCGGCTCGGGCGGCGAGCACAGCGGCCCCCGCGGCGGATCAGACGGCTGAACCCAACCGGCAGCGATCCGTAGAGGCAAGTGTCAGTGACCGCCACGGTGCGCGCCGGAATCCCCGTCCGGTGGCGCACCGTGGCCTGTCAGGAGGGTGCCGTGCCCACCCAGATCACCGACGACGTCCTGGTCGGTGGCCGCCGCGGCGACGCGTTCGCGGTCATCTGGCGCGAGCTCTCCCCGGTCGTCGCCGGTTATCTGGCCGCACGGGGGGTGGACGACCCGAAAGCAGTGACCAGCGACGTGTTCCTGAGCCTGCTACCGGGAGGCAGGACGGTCGGCTCCGGAGCCCTCGGCGCCCTGTCCGACTTGTTGGTGAGCGGTCTGGCCCGTGATGTTCTCGCGCGCCGTCACAACCGATCGCGCATCGTCGTCGGCATGCTGCTCGCAGGCGGGACGACCTTGGGTCTGTCCGGGGTCGCCGCGGCCCACGACGCGTTGCCGGGTCCGGCGCAATCGGTCGTCGTCGACGTCGTCAACGAGTTCACCCCCTTCCACATCGCGGACAACGCGTCCCCGGTCCCGGCGCCTACCGATACCGCGCCCCCTCGCCGGACCTCCGGTTCGGGCGGCGAGTCCGGTTCGGGCGGCGGCAGCGGCTCCACCGGCGGCGGCTCCGGGGGCGGCTCCGGCGAGGGGTCCGGCGGCAGCGGTTCGGGTTGACCGTCGTCCCCGTTCGGTAATCACCCTGTGCGCCCGGCGCTGTCACGATGAAGTCGTGCGCTCCAAGGTGTGGGTCGGCGGCCTGCTGGGCCTGCTCAGCGCCGCCGTCGCCGTCGGGGTGGGCGAGCTGGCGGCCGCGTTCGTCCGCCCGGCCGCAGCGCCGGTCATCGCGGTCGGCAACCGCATCATCGTCCTCACCCCGGAATCGGTGAAGCGGCCGACGATCAACAGCGTCGGCACCGCGGACAAGACCCTGCTGCTGGGCGGCATCTACCTGGTCCTCGCGTCGGTCGGCGCCGCCGTCGGCGTGCTGGCCCTGCGCCACCTTGTGGCCGGGCTCGCCGGCGTCGCCGCGATCGGCGCCTTCGCCATCTACTGCGCGGCGACCGCGAACGGGGCCCGCGGCAGCGATGTCATCCCGTCGCTGATCGGCACGGTCGCCGCGGCGGCTGTGCTGGTCGCGCTGGTTCGGATCGCCGAGCGCTCCCGAATGGTCGACCAGCCGGTCGGGTCCGAGAACGGCCTGCGGCCGGACCGCCGCGTCTTCCTCCAGGCCGGCGCGGCGACCGCGGCCCTCGCGACGCTGAGCGGCATCGGCGGCCGCACGGCTCAGCACACCCGCTACGACGTGGCGAGCGCCCGGGCGAAGGTCACGCTGCCGCCGGTGACCGGTGACTCGGCTCAGCCGACTGGCGTCGACCTCGGCGCCAGCGGGGTGCCGTGGGCCACTCCGAACAAGGACTTTTACCGCATCGACACCGCGCTCACCGTCCCGCAGATCGACCCCCACGCCTGGCGGCTGCGCATCTTCGGCCGTGTCGATTCCGAGCTGGAACTCAGCTACGCCGATGTCCTCTCCCGTCCGATCATCGAACGGTGGATCACCCTGTGCTGCGTGTCCAACCAGGTGGGCGGCGAGCTGGTCGGCAATGCGCTGTTCCGCGGGATCCGGCTGGCCGATCTGCTCCGCGAGGCCGGCGTGCGTCCCGGCGCCAACCAGCTGCTGCTGCACTCGTCGGACGGCTACACGTTCGGCGCACCGACCGACGTCGTGATGGACGGCCGGGACGCGCTCCTGGCCATCGGCATGAACGGCGCGCCGCTGCCGATCGCGCACGGGTTTCCGGCCCGGACGGTCGTGCCCGGTCTCTACGGCTACGTGTCGGCCTGCAAGTGGATCGTCGGCATCGAGGCGACGACCTACGCGGCCCGGCGGGCCTACTGGGCTGAGGAGGGATGGTCGCCCGAGCCGCCCCTGCAGTTGCAGTCGCGCATCGACACGCCTCGAGCCGGCCACGCGGTCCGCACCGGCCGCCCGGTGGCCGTCGCGGGCGTGGCCTGGGATCAGCACGTCGGGGTCTCCCGGGTGGAGGTCCAGGTCGATGACGGACCGTGGGACCGGGCCCGTCTGGCCCGCGTCCCCTCGTCGGACACGTGGCGGCAGTGGGTGTACTCGTGGACCCCGCAGGCGGCGGGCAGTCACCGGCTCCGCGTGCGCGCCACTGACGCGACCGGCCACGTCCAGCCGCCCCAGGTGCGAGACCCGTTCCCGTCCGGCGCCACGGGGTGGCACACGGTGACGGTGCACGCCGTCGGGTGACCCAGCCGGCTCTGTGACGGCGGACGCACGAATGCCTCAGCCGCGGGGCCTACCCTCGAGCGCGTGGGTTCACCGATCCGATTGCCGTTCCTGCGGCGCGGCGACGAGTCGACGGCCGGCGAGCCGCCGTTCGATCCGCAGAGCTGGTCCGGCGCCCTGATCGTCATGTGTGCGGTCGCCGCGGTGCTCTGGGCCGTGCAGATCGTGAACGCGGCCGGTGACTACCACCTGGACGACCGCTTCGGCGTGAAACCGCGCCAGGTCGACGGGCTGTGGGGGGTGGTCACGATGCCGTTCCTGCACTCCGGCTACAGCCACCTGTTCTCGAACACGATTCCGCTGATCCTGATCGGCTGGGTGCTGCTGCTGTCCGGGCTGCGCGCGTGGGCCACGGTCACCGCGCTGGTCGTCATAGGCGGCGGCCTGCTCACCTGGCTCGTCGGGCCGGGGCACTCGGTGATCGTCGGCGCGAGCGGGATGGTCTTCGGCTGGCTGGGCTACCTGCTGGCCCGCGCGTACTTCTCCCGCAACCTGAAGTGGATCATCGTTGCGGTACTCGTCCTCGTGTTCTTCGGCACGCTGCTGTTCGGGATGTTCCCGACCCTGAACTCCAACGTCTCCTGGCAGGCGCACGTGTGCGGCTTCGCGGCCGGCGTGGCGGCCGGTGCCCTGCTTCACCCCCGCGGGGGCGCGACGCGGCTGCCGGGCCGCCCGGCCGTATCGTGACCCCTCGTGAGCGAGCGCAGCGAGCGAACGATCAGGCCCAGGCTCTGCCGCTCAACCGAGCGAAGCGAGGCTTGAGCGTGCCGGATACCGACGCTCCGATCGGGATCATGGACTCCGGGGTCGGTGGCCTCACCGTCGCGCGGGCGATCCTCGACCAGTTGCCGCACGAGGCGCTGCACTATGTCGGCGACACGGCCAACAGCCCGTACGGCCCCAAACCGCTGGCCGAGGTCCGCTCGAACGCGCTGGCGGTGATGGACGAGCTGGTCGGCTCGGGCGTCAAGGCCCTGGTGATTGCCTGCAACAGTGCGAGCGCGGCCTGCCTCCGTGACGCCCGGGAGCGGTTCGACGTGCCCGTCGTCGAGGTGGTCCTGCCCGCCGTCCGCCGGGCCGTCGCCGCCACTCGGAACGGGCAGGTCGGCGTGATCGGCACCGTGGCGACCATCACCAGCGGCGCCTATCAGGACGCCTTCGCCGCGGCGCCGGGGGTCACGGTCACCGCCGCAGCCTGCCCGCGCTTCGCGGAGTTCGTCGAGCGGGGCGTGACGAGTGGCCGCCAGCTGCTCGGGCTCGCCGAGTCGTACCTGGCCCCGCTGAACGCCGCGGGGGTGGACACCCTCGTCCTCGGCTGCACGCATTACCCCCTACTGACCGGGCTGCTTTCGGTCGTAATGGGCGAGTCCGTCACGCTTGTCTCGAGTGCGGAGGAGACAGCGAAGGACGTCTACCGCATGCTGTTGGCCAACGATCTGCTTCGACCCGATGACACGGCGCCGCCGCGGCACCTGTTTCGGGCGACGGGTGACACGTCGCCCTTCGCCCGGTTGGGCTCGCGATTCCTCGGCCCGGAGATCGCCGCTGTGGCGGCTGCGTACGGAGGTGCCCGGTGAAACTCACCGTTCTCGGCTGCTCGGGCAGTGTGCCCGGGCCGGATTCGCCCGCCTCGGGCTATCTCGTCGAGGCCGAGGGCTACCGCCTCGTCCTCGACATGGGTCACGGCACCTTCGGCGCGCTGCAGCGTCACCTGCGCCCGACCGACGTCGACGCGATCGTCATCTCCCACCTGCACGCCGACCACTGCATCGACCTGACCGCCTATATCGTCGGGCTGCGTTACGGGGGCGATGGCTACCGGTCCGGCGGAGCCGAGACCCGCATCCCGATCGTCGGCGTGCCCGGCACGCGGGATCGTCTCGAGGCGGCCTACGACCCGTTGGCCCGCAAGCTCAGCCTGCACGAGATCTTCACCTTCGCCACGCCGACGCCGGGCGAGCTCGGCCCCTTCCGCGTCTCTTACGCACAGATGAACCACCCCACGCCCACCAACGCTGTCCGCATCGAGCACGGAGGCCGCAGCCTGGTGTACTCGGCCGACACGGGCGAGTGCGAGGAGCTCGTCGAGCTGGCCGACGCCGCGGACGTGCTGCTGTGTGAGGCCTCCATCGGCGTGGACGAGGAGTTCGTGCCCGATCTGCACCTGACGGGCCGGATGGCCGGCGAACACGCCGAGAAGGCCGGCGTGGAACGGCTCATCGTCACGCACGTCCCGCCGTGGAACTCGCCGCAGAGCGCGTGCGAGGAAGCCGCCGACGCCTACGACGGTCCGGTGGAGCTCGCTTTCCCGGGCGCCGTCTTCACCATCTGAGGCTCAGCGGGTTCAGCCCGTAAGGAACGACAGCCGCACCGTGCGCTCGGCGTTGTCAACATTCGTGTCGACCAGGCAGATCGACTGCCAGCGGCCGAGCTGCAGTGTGCCTCCCAGCACGGGGATCGTCATCGACGGCGCCACGAAGGCGGGCAGCACGTGGTCGCGTCCGTGCCCGGCGCTGCCGTGGTGATGTCGCCAACGGTCGTCGCGCGGGAGGATGTCGTCCAGGGCGGTCAGCAGGTCGTCGTCACTCCCGGCACCCGCCTCGATTATGGCCAGGCCGGCCGTCGCGTGGGGCACGAAGACGTGCAGGAGCCCGTCCTTCTCGCGGTCGACGAAGCCGGCGCAGTCGTCGGTGAGGTCGTGCACGCGGGCGTCCGCGCCGGTGCGGATCGTGATGGTCTCAGAACGCATGGGTCGATCCTGCCGTGTCCGGATTGCGAGTCATCACCGGCAGGCCGTGGATCTTGCAACGAGCGGAAGGGGGCGCGGCCCGTGGGACAGTGGACCCGTGCAGATCGCGGTGCTCGGCCCTCTCGAGGTCCGTGACGACGCAGGGGTGCCGGTCGACGTCGCGGGCACCCGCGTGCGCACGCTGCTCGCCCGCCTGGCCCTCGACGCGGGACGGCCGGTCGGCTTGGGGGTGCTGGTCGACACGGTCTGGGGGGACCGGCCGCCGGCCGACGAGACGAACGCGCTGCAGACTCTGGTGTCGCGGCTGCGGCGAGCTCTGGGCGACGCGGGCGCGGTCCTGCAATCGCAGGCGGGATACCGCCTGGTCATCGACGCAGCCGAGGTCGACGCCCACCGGTTCGAGCGATTGGCCGGCGACGGCGCCGCTGCCCTACGCGCCGCCGACTAGTTCGCCGGGGACACCGAGCTGGCCGAGCGTTTTGCCGCCGAGTCGATAGCGGCCGATGACGAGCTGCCGAAGGACAGCGGGAAGATCAACAGGAACATGATCCCCTGGACGCTGCCGGGCGTGCGGGCCTTGAGGCCGACCCACAGTGACAACCAGCAGAAGCAGAGCGCGAAGCCGATCGCCAGCGCGACCGCACCGAGCAGGGCGAGCGCGTTCGTTTCGATGCGGAACCCGATCGCGCTGCCGAAGCCCAGGAACATGACGCACAGGATCAGGTACCGCATGAAGTCGGCGACCACGGCTCCGACCAGAGGCACCGTACGGGCGATCGGCAAGGACCGGAATCGGTCGAAGACGCCCTTCTCGATGTCGGCGTTCATGTTCTGGCCGAGGGCGATGCTGCCCATCGCAATGCCCTGCCCCAGCAGGCCGGGAAGCAGGAACTGCAGATACTCGTGCCGCGAACATCCACCGATCGCGCCGCCGAAGACGTACACGAAGAGCAGCAGGAAGATGATCGGTTGGATGGTCACGTCGATCAGCTGCTCGGGCGTCCTGGTCGTCTTCACCAGGTTGCGCTTGGCCAGGACGAGTGCATGAAGGACGTTGCGGCGCATCGAGGTGTGCGGGGTGATCGCGGCCGCTGCCGGCAGTTCGCCCGGCGGGGCCGCTTTGGTCAGGGTGGGGGCGGTCATGCTGCGTCCTCCTCGGACTCCACGCGCTGGCCGGTGATCGTGAAGAACACTTCGTCCAGGCTGGGCAGGTGCAAAGACAGTTCGGTGACGCTGATGCCGGCGGCGTTGAGCCGCTCGATTGCGGCGCCGAGGGCCTGGTCGCCGTCGACGGCGACGCTCACGGCGTCACGTCCACTGCGCTCGATCGGTTTGGCGCTGACGGTGGCGAGTACGGCGCGGACGTCGTCGAGCCGGTCGGGTTCGCTCGGGCGCACGGTGAGCCGCTGGCCGCCGATCTCGCGTTTGAGTCCGAGCGGCGTGTCGTGGGCGATCACCCGCCCGCGGTCGATCACGGTGATTTCGTCGGCGAGCGCATCGGTCTCTTCCAGGTACTGCGTCGTCAGCAGCACCGTCGAGCCGTCGGTGACGAGGCGCCCCACGACGTCCCACATCGCTTCGCGCCGGGCCGGGTCCAACCCCGTCGTCGGCTCGTCGAGGAACACGATCGCCGGCCGGCCGACGAGTGACGCGGCCAGGTCGAGCCGGCGCCGCATGCCGCCGGAGTACGTCTTCGAGACGCGGTCCGCCGCTTCCTCCAGTTCGAAAGTCGAGCAACTCCTGGGCTCGCAGCTTGGCGTCACGAGTGGACAGGTCGAGCAACTGGCCGATCATGACCAGGTTCTGCATGCCGGTCAGGTCCTCGTCGACCGAGGCGAACTGACCAGTCAGCCCGATGTGCTGGCGGACCTGTTGCGGGTGGGTGGCCACGTCGAAGCCGGCCACGGTGGCCCGCCCGGAACCGGCCCGGAGCAGGGTCGCCAGAATCCGGACCGCCGTGGTCTTGCCGGCGCCGTTGGGCCCGAGCACGCCGAGGACGGACCCTTCCCGGGCGGCGAGGTCGATGCCGGCGAGTGCGTGGGTGTCGCCGAAGCGCTTGGTGATGCCTTCGGCTTCGATTGCGTATGTCATGCCGGCAACTCTCGCGCGGGCTGCTGGCAACCGGCGTGCACGTCACTGGCGTCGCCTGGCAGGGAATGCTGCTCGATACCGGCGACCCTATGAACGGAGAGTGCACGATGGCGTTCGCGCAGCGGCTCGACCGCTTCCAACGCACCCATCCCAGGGCCGGGCTGCCGATCGCCGTCGTCTACAAGTTCGCCGACGATCAGGGCAACTACCTGGCCGCGCTGATCACCTACTACGGCTTCCTGTCGATCTTCCCGCTGCTCCTGCTGTCCTCGACCATCCTCAACTTCGTGCTCGAGGGGGATCCCGGGCTGCAGCGGCGGGTGCTCGACTCGGCGGTCGGCCAGCTTCCCGTCGTCGGCACCCAGTTGTCCGATCCGCACGGGATGAGCGGCAGCGGGGTCGGGCTCGCCATCGGCATCATCGGCACCCTGTACGGCGGGCTCGGGGTGGCCCAGGCGGCCCAGAACGCGATGAACACGATCTGGCGCGTGCCCCGCAACAGCCGGCCCAATCCGCTGGCCAGCCGGCTGCGCAGCCTGGCGCTGCTCTGCGTCGTCGGCGTGGCGGTGCTGGGCACGACCGCCCTGGCCGCCCTGGGCAGCATCTTCCACGGGTTCGGCCTCACTACCAAGATCGTCATCGGCGTGGTGACGTTCGCCCTCAACGCAGCCGTGTTCACGGTCGCCTTCCGCATCGCGACGTCCCGGCCGATCAGCCTGCGCCAGACCGTTCCGGGGGCGGTTGCGGCCGCGCTGCTCTGGCAGGTGCTCCAGTACGTCGGCGCCATCTACGTCGGGCATGTGGTGAACCACGCAACCGAGACCAACGGCGTCTTCGCCCTGGTCCTCGGGTTGATCGCCTGGCTCTACCTCGAGTCAGTCATCGTCGTGCTGGCCGTCGAGTACAACACCGTGCGCTCACTCGGTCTGTACCCCAGGGCGCTCATGACGCCGTTCACCGATGACGTCGACCTCACCCCGGCCGACGAAGCGAGCTACACCCAGCAGGCCGAAGCCGCACGGGCCAAGGGCTTCGAGGACATCACGGTCGATTTCGATCAAGCTCCCGACGCCACATGAGGCCGTCCGCGCGACGAGCGCGCGTCACGCGACTATCCGGTCAGCTCGACCAGGCCCGCGCCGCGTTGACCGCCGCCGGCAGGTCGGGGAGGTGCACGACGGAGCGGGGCAGCCGCCGTGACAGCCACCCCGGCCCAGCGGCACCCACGAACGGCACGCGGTTCACCACGCTGTCCAACAGCGCCTCGTCGCTGGTGTCCCGGCTGCGCGCCCACAACACGAGCACATCCGGCCGGATGTCCTCGACCGCCGCATGCACGGCAACGGCGGGCAGCATCTCCAGGACCACACTGCCGATCCGGTGATCAGCCAGCGCGGCGGCCAGCGCATCCAGCGGCAGCGCGTGGGCCTCCGCCGGCGTCGCCGCAGCCAGCAACCGGGGCCGCGCGGACGCGTCGGTCCGCCGCATCGTGTGGCGGACGAGCGCGGCCCGGATTGCCGAAGCGCCGACGTGCTCGCGTTCGACGCCCTCGCCGGTGCTCTCCCAGTGCTCGCCGGCGGATTGCAGATGGGGCGTGAAGACGTCGGTCCACGCCGCGATCACGCCCATCCGGTCGATGATCCTGGCCGCCACGCCGGCGGCTCCCGCCGCATCCAGCCGCTCGACGGCCAGCTTGAACTGGTGCGCCAGCTTCTCCGTACCCGCGGGCGCCGGAGCAGGCCGCGTCCCGCGACCGTCGGTGGTCGCGATCGCGGCCGCACTGGCCGTGGGCATACCGGTGTCGACCAGCTGCCGCAGTCTCTGCAGGGCCGCGAGGTCGGCCGCGGTGTAGCGCCGGTGCCCCCCGGCGGTGCGTGCACTCGGCTGGAGGCCGTAACGACGTTCCCAGGTGCGCAGCGTCGACGTCGCCACGCCGATGCGGCGGGCGGCGTCGGCCACCGATACACCGGACGCCTCCGCCGCTGAGTCGGATCGCACGGGTTGCACTCCTCCAGTGTCTCGACCGGCGCCGCGCTCGGGTAGGGCGGGTCGCACCGGGAGCACCCCGGAGTCCTGTCCGGCACCGTCGATAAGGTCGGAAGATGCCTCGCCCCGACGGTCGCGCCAACGACCAGCTTCGTCCCGTCACCATCACGCGTAACTGGCAGGCGTATGCCGAAGGTTCCGCGCTGGTCGAGTTCGGCGACACGAAGGTCCTCTGTGCCGCTTCGGTTCAGCAGGGCGTACCGCGTTGGCGCAAGGGCAGCGGCCTCGGTTGGGTGACGGCCGAGTACGCAATGCTTCCGCGCGCCACGCTCACCCGCAACGACCGTGAGTCGGTCAAGGGCAAGATCGGCGGCCGCACGCACGAGATCTCGCGGCTCGTCGGCCGATCCCTTCGGGCGGCGATCGACCTCTCGGCGCTCGGCGAGAATTCGGTCTCGATCGACTGCGACGTCCTGCAGGCCGACGGCGGCACGCGGACCGCGGCCATCACCGGCGCGTACGTCGCGCTCGCCGACGCCGTGTCCTGGCTCGCCGCGAAGGGGGCGTTGGCCCGTCCGGAACCTCTGACCCGGTCGATCTCGGCCGTCTCGGTCGGCGTCATCGACGGCGAGCCGCGCCTCGACCTGATGTACGAAGAGGACGTCCGCGCCGAAACCGACATGAACGTCGTCATCACCGGCGGCGGCGAGTTCGTCGAGGTCCAGGGCACCGCCGAGGGGGTCCCCTTCCGGCGCGACGAGCTGGACTCTTTGCTGGATCTCGCGGTCGCGGGCTGTGCCGAACTCAGCCGCATCCAGACGGAGGTCCTGCAGGGGTGAAGATCCTGCTCGCCAGCCGCAACCCGAAGAAGCTGGCCGAACTGCGCCGCATCCTGGTGCCCGCGCTGCCTGACGTCGAAGTTCTCGGACTCGACGACGTCGAGCCCTACGACGAGGTGCCCGAGAGCGGGGCCACGTTCGCCGAGAACGCGCTCATCAAGGCGCGGGAGGGGCACCGGCACACCGGTCTGCCCACCGTCGCCGACGACTCCGGCCTCACCGTCGACGCGCTCAACGGCATGCCGGGGGTGTTGTCGGCGCGCTGGGCGGGCAGCCACGGCGACGACGAGGCCAACCTGCGGTTACTGCTCGATCAGCTCGGCGATGTTCCGGATGAGCGGCTGGGTGCCGCGTTCGTCTGCGCGGTTGCCTACGTCGACGATGCGGGCGAGATCCTGACCGATGGGACGATGCTCGGGCGCATCGTGCGGCAACCACGCGGGACCAACGGCTTCGGCTATGACCCGATCTTCGCCCCGGCCGGCTACGAGCGCACCAGCGCCGAGCTGTCGGTCGAGGAGAAGGACGCGATCAGCCATCGCGGGCAATCGCTGAGGGCACTCGCTGAGCGGCTCGTTTCGCGGGTGTGAGGCCAGCGGCGTTTGGTCGAGTTCGCACCTGTCTGCCGGCAACTGTCGGCGAGGAGCACCCAATGCAAGAGGCCTGGCTCGATATCGACGTGCCGCAGTGCGGCTACTGCCAACCGGGTCAGATAATGGCGGCCGTGACCAAGTGGAAGAAAGCGCCGCCAATATGTGAGGCGGGCGTTCAATTCACCGGCAGCGCGTACAAGAACACATTGTCCTCGTACTCGCCGGTGAACTCGTCGAACGCGCCGCCGCACGAGACCAGCAGCAGCCGGCCGGACGGCTTGTCGCTCGGCCCGTAAACCTTGCTCTGGTCGTAGAGGGTCTTGCGCAAGTTGGCGTCGCGCGCGAGCTGTTCCTTGGTGTACTCACGGCCGGCGATGATGCGGTAGGTGAAGACGCGCGAGTCCCGCATACGCACGGTGAACGTCTTGCCGATTGCGTTCTTCGCGTACTCGGCGAGGTCGGACAGCGCGCCGATCACCAGCCGACCGTTGATGACGTAGTTGACGTGGCTGGTGAGGATCGTGGTGCCGCGCGCGCTGCCCGGTGCGGCATCGTCCTTGGCCCAGCTGACCGTGGTCGGGTCGTCGGGCACGTGCAGGGTCCGATCGGCGTTCAAGCCGTTGGCGGTCACCCGCGCATGCACGCCGTTCGGGTGGCTGGCGGTGCTGATGGGGATGTCGAGCGCGACGGGCACGCCCGGTCGGCGGGCGATCTGCTCAGCCCGCACGGCGGCGGCCAGCGCGGCCCGGTCAGCCGCGGACAAGCCCGCCGAGCCCGCGCCGACACTCGGCGCCTGGGTGTTGTCCGGCTTGGTGCCGGCAATCGCCGCTGGTAGAGCACCGGAACTCGCACGCGGACCGGAGCCGGTCCGCGGTCCTGTCTCACGGGCGATGATGACGCCGGTGAGCAGGACCGCGGCCGACCCCAGAACGATCAGTGCTCGTCGAACGCGGTCTTTCTCAGTGCGCACGGCCCCTGGAGGGTCGCAGGCCGAACACGAGACCGGCGGCACCGCCGAGCAGCATTAGCAGGATGCCCCACGCCCTCAGCCCGGCGTTGCTGTCGGTGGTGTGCAGACCGGCATTGACACCGGCCGGGATCGGCCCCTGGGCCTGACCGGCAGGCGCACCGCCGCCACCGTTGTTGACCACCTGGGTCACGACTCCGCCAGGTGCCGTGATGGTCTTGGTGACGCCCGGGTTGCTGACCGTCTTGGTGGTGGGCGGCGGCGGCGGTGGCACTGTGCTCGAAGAGGATCCGCCGCCGCCGGGGAGCGTGGCGGGGCACTCGGGCGCCGGCTCGCCGTTCTGGCCGCCGCCAGGTCCGGTGTTGTCCAACCCAATCACCAAGGACAGATCCTGAGCGTCACCGAACTGGTCTCCCACGGCGGCACCGCCCGGAATGGCAACAGAGATGGGGTTGTTACCGGTCTGAAGAACCTCCCCGCCGCCCGGCGTGGTCGTGTACTTGCAGACGAAGTACTTCTGCTGGCCTTCTGCGCCGGCGCTCGGAGCGCTGACCGCACTCAGCAGCATGATGCCGCCGGCAAGGGCCGTCGCACCGGCAACAGCGAGGGCCGAACGGC
>NZ_JBHEMO010000139.1:0-48516 GCF_046262535.1 Jatrophihabitans sp.
CTCTACTCCTCGTCCTCATCGCTCCTGGCGAGATAGGTGGCGAAGCGGTCGATGGCGGTTTCGAACTCCGGGTTGGCGTCGACGAAGGCCTGCAGATGATCGGCCAGCCACTCGACGCTGACCTGTTCCTCGCCGCGGCGGGCGACCAGCTCTTCGATTCCGCGGTCGGTGAAATACACGGCTCAGTCCTCTCTGTCGGCTGAGTACCGGACGCCGAGCTGGCGACGCGTCTCGTCCAGCACCTCGAGGATGGCCACGGTCTGGTCGAGGGGCACCAGCGGGCTCTCCAGTTCGCCGGCGGCCAGGCAGCGCTGTACCTCGAGCACCTCGTAGCCGTAGCCGCTGCCCGGCGCCGGCTCACCCTCGACGATCTCTTCGCCCGACCGGTCGGACACCACCAGTCGCTCGGGCCGGTGGATGCGCGGCTCGACGCGGATCCACCCGTCCGTCCCGTTGATCAGCGCCGCGAACGGACTGTCGCCGGCGGCGCTGCAGTACAACTGGGCCAGCCGTCCGTCCGAGTAACGCCACTGCATCGCGGTGGTGAGGTCGGAGCCGGTCGGTGAGTACGACGCGACCGCCTGGATCGTGTCCGGACGCCCGAGGAACAACCACGCGACCGTGACCGGGTAGATCCCCAGGTCGAGCAGCGCACCACCGCCGGCGGCCAGGTCGAACAGGCGGTGGGCCGGGTCATAGGGGAAGTGCCGCGACAGGTCGCCGCGGACGCCGACCACGTCACCGATCCGGCCGCTGTTCGCGATTTCGACCGCCTGGCGGATCAGCGGGTTGAGGCGCGTCCACATCGCTTCCATGCAGAACAGGTTCCGCGCGCGGGCCTCGGCGACGACCTCTCGGGCCTGGGCCGCGTTGAGGGTGAACGCCTTCTCGACGAGTAGTGGCTTGCCGGCCCGCAGCGCCATCAGCGCGTGGTCGCGGTGCTGGCCGTGCGTCGTGGCGATGTAGACGACGTCGACGTCGTCGTCGGCCAGCAGCTCGGCGTAGGAGCCGTACGAGCGGGCCACCCCGTGCTCGGCCGCGAACGCCGCCGCCCGGTCGGCATCCCGCGCCCCGACCGCCTGCAGGACGTTGCCCGGCGTGGCAGCGATGTCGGCACCGACCGTGGCCGCGATACCGCCGGCCCCAAGGATCCCCCAGCGGAGCGGCGTGTCAGTCATGCCGCCATCCTTCCCGACCGAGTTGTCCGTGCGTCACCACGGCATGGTGTGGCGAAGCGCGGACAACTTCGGGGGAGATCAGCCGAACGCGGTGGCGACGACCTCTTGCTGCTGGGCCTCGTGCACGGCATGTGACCCGACGGCGGGGGACGCCGACGCCTTGCGCGAGGCCCGCAGCAGCGGTCGTCCCTCGAGGTGCTCGGGCAGGTTCAACGCCATGAAAGGCCAGGCGCCCTGGTTAGCCGGTTCCTCCTGCACCCACACGACCTCAACGCTCGGGTAGCGCGACAGCTCGGCCTGCAGCTCGGCGACCGGCAGCGGATAGAGCTGCTCGACCCGCACGATGGCGAAGTCGGTGCGGCCGTTCCGCTCGCGCTCCGCGACGAGGTCGTAGTAGACCTTGCCGGTGCAGAGCAGCACCCGCTTGACCCCGGCCGGATCGACCGCGGCATCGGGCAGCACCGGCTGGAACGTGCCGCTGGTGAAGTCCTCGACCTCGCTCACGGCAGCTTTGAGCCGCAGCAGCGACTTCGGGGTGAACGCGATCAGGGGGCGGCGCACCGGCGACAGACCCTGCCGACGCAGCAGGTGGAAGTAGTTCGCCGGCGACGAGCACATGGCGATCGTCATGTTGTTCTCCGCGGCGAGCTGCAGGAACCGTTCCGGCCGGCCGGACGAGTGGTCGGGTCCCTGACCCTCGTAGCCGTGCGGCAGCAGCAGCGTCACCGCGGACCGCTGGCCCCACTTGGCCTCGCCCGAGGCGATGAACTCGTCGATGATGATCTGGGCTCCGTCGGCGAAGTCGCCGAACTGGGCCTCCCAGAGCACGAGCGCGTCGTCGCGCACCACCGAGTAGCCGTACTCGAAACCCATCGCCGCGTACTCCGACAACAGCGAGTCGTAGGCGAAGAAGCGGGCCTGCTCGGGCGCGAGATCCTTCAGCGGCGTGTACTCCTCGCCGGTGTTGCGGTCGATCAGGGTTGCGTGCCGCTGGGTGAACGTTCCGCGCCTGGAGTCCTGCCCGGTCAGTCGCACGGCCCGGCCCTCGAGCGCCAGCGAACCGAGGGCGAACAGTTCGGCGGTGGCCCAGTCGACGTTGCCGGCGCTGGCCATCGCGACCCGGCGGTCGATCTGTGGCTTCAACCGCGGGTGGATCGTGAAACCCTCGGGTGGGTTCGCGTACGCCTCGGCGATGCGCTTCACCGTGTCGAGGGGGATCGACGTCGTGACCTGTTGCGACGGCGTCTCGCGCTCGAGGTCGGGCGCATCGGCCGCCTTGCCCGAGGCGTTGCGAGTCTCGACGAACACCTTCTCGAGCTGGGTCTGGAAGTCCTTGAGCGCGGCCTCGGCGTCCTCGAGGGTGATGTCGCCCCGGCCGACCAACGCCTCGGTGTAGAGCTTCCGCACACTGCGCTTGTGGTCGATGATGTCGTACATCAGCGGCTGGGTGAACGACGGGTTGTCGGCCTCGTTGTGCCCGCGCCGGCGGTAGCAGACCATGTCGATGACGACGTCCTTGCGGAACTCGCGGCGGTACTCGACGGCCAGCCGGGCCACGCGCACGCAGGCCTCAGGGTCATCACCGTTCACGTGGAAGATGGGCGCCTGGATCATCCGGGCGACGTCGGTGGCGTAGAGCGACGAGCGCGACGACGACGGCGAGGTCGTGAAGCCGACCTGGTTGTTGACGACGACGTGAACGGTCCCGCCGGTGCGGTAGCCGCGCAGCTGGGAGAGGTTGAGCGTCTCGGCGACCACGCCCTGACCGGCGAACGCGGCGTCGCCGTGCATCATGACCGGCAGCACGCTGTAGCCGTCGTCGCCCTTGTCGAGGAGGTCCTGCTTCGCTCGGACGATGCCCTCGAGCACCGGGTCGACCGCCTCGAGGTGGGACGGGTTGGCGGTCAGCGAGACGGCGATCTGCTTGCCGTTGGCGGAGCGGAAGGTGCCGTCGGCGCCGAGGTGGTACTTCACGTCGCCCGAGCCCTGTGCCGTGCCCGGGTCGATGTTGCCCTCGAACTCATTGAAGATCTTCGAATACGGCTTGCCGACGATGTTGGCCAGGACGTTGAGCCGGCCCCGGTGCGGCATGCCGACGACGACCTCGTCGAGATCCTGGTCGGCCGCCTCGGCGAGTACGGCGTCCAGCAGCGCGATGACGGTCTCGGCACCTTCGAGCGAGAACCGCTTCTGGCCCACGTACTTGGTCTGCAGGAACGTCTCGAACGCCTCGGCGACGTTGAGCCGGCCGAGGATGTGCAGTTGCTGCTCCCGCGTGGGCGCGGCGTGCTTCACCTCCACGCGGCTCTGGATCCACATCCGCTCTTCGGGGTCGCTGATGTGGCGGAACTCCACGCCGACGCGCCGGCAGTAGGCATCGCGCAGGACACCGAGGATGTCGCGCAGCTTCATCATCTTCTCGCCGGCGAACCCGTCGACCGGGAATTCGCGGTCGAGGTCCCACAACGTCAACCCGTACTTGATGATGTCGAGATCCGGGTGCTTGCGCACGGTGTACTCGAGCGGGTCGGTATCGGCCATCAGGTGGCCGCGGGTGCGGTACGCGTTGATCAGCTCGATGACCCGGGCGCTCTTGTCGATCTGGCCCTCGTGGTGGAAATCGCGATCGACGCGCCAGCGCACCGGCTCGTAGGGGATCTTCAGGGCGGCGAAGATCTCGTCGTAGAACTCGTCGGCCAGCAGCAGTTCGTGGATCTCGCGCAGGAACTCGCCGGACTGCGCGCCCTGGATGATCCTGTGGTCGTACGTCGAGGTGAGCGTCATGATCTTGCTGATCGCCCGGTCGACTAGCTGGTCGGGATTCATGCCGCTGAACTCGGCCGGGTACTCCATCGCCCCGACGCCGACGATCGTCCCCTGGCCGGCCATCAGCCGCGGGACGGAGTGGTTGGTGCCTATCGTGCCGGGGTTCGTGAGGCTGATCGTGGTGCCGGCGAAGTCCTCGGTGGTCAGCTTGCCGTTGCGGGCGCGCCGGATGATGTCCTCGTAAGCGTTCCAGAAGGTGGCGAAGTCCATCGTCTCGGCCGCCTTGATCGAGGCGACGACGAGTGACCGCGCACCGTTCTTCCCGGCCAGGTCGATGGCGATGCCGAGGTTGACGTGCTCGGGCGTGATCACGGCCGGCTTGCCGTCGATGTCGCCGAAGGCGTTGTTCATCTCCGGGTGGGCGATCAGCGCGTTCACCACCGCGTAGCCGATGATGTGCGTGAAGCTGACCTTGCCGCCGCGAGCGCGGCGCAGATGATTGTTGATGACCACGCGGTTGTCGAAGATGAGCTTGGCCGGTACGGCCCGCACGCTGGTGGCGGTCGGGACGTGCAGCGACTGCTCCATGTTGCTGACGACGCGGGCGGCGGCGCCGCGCAGCTGCACGGTGGTGGTCTTGATCGCCTCCTCGGCCGGGGGGCCGGACGTCGGTGGCTTGTCGTCCTTGCCGGCCGGCTTGGGCGGCTCAGCGCTCCGGACGGGTACCGGCTTGTTCTCGGCCGCCGGGCTCTCGGCCGGGGCTCCGGCCGCGGGGCGGGCGGCAGGGGTCGGACGGTTCTGCGATGACACCGGCTGGGCGACCGCGGCCTCGGCGGGCGAGCTCGCAGCTTCGGCCTTCGCACCGGCGGCCGGGGCGGCGTCGCTGGTAGGGGCGGTGCCGGAAGCCTTGCTCGGAGTAGAGCCGTTGCCCGCTGCCGCGCCGTTGGGGCGGTAGTCGTCGAAGAAGTCGTGCCAGGCGGCGTCGACGCTGTTCGGATCGGCGAGATAGCGCTCGTACATGTCCTCGACGAGCCACTCGTTGGCGCCGAAGTCGCCGAGGTTTGCCGGGGTTTCGGTACTCGTCGGCTGGTCGGTCGTCGCCACTTTTTCCAGGCCGTCCTCAGGTCGTCTCGGAGCTGTCCGCCACCTGACGAGCCTACGCGTCACGCGATGTCGGGGCATGCCCGACCGCCGGGATGTGCGCCATCAGACGCCCGGAATGAGCCGGGTCGCGGATCAGGTGATATCGCGGTTCATCGTGAAGGCGGCGCCGATCACCGCCGGCACGAACGCCCACAGCAGCAGCACGACAACTCCGCCGCCGGTGGAGAGCAGATGCACTCCGTTGTCGAACTCGCGGTCGCCGTGCGTGTAGAGCATCGCCTGGGTGGCGCCGTTCGGGGTGTAGGGCCACGCCTTCTTGACGACCGGGATCGCCAGCAGAATGTTCTCGAGCACGATCAGGAAGATGATGCCGACGACGACAGCGACGATCTGGTTGCGCAGCAGCGCGCCGATACCCAGGCCGACGATGCCGAACAGGGCCAGGACGCCGAACGTCGCGATGATCGCGTGCTGGACCTCGCCGTTGCCGAAGTGCACGTCGATTCCCTTGGCCGACAGCCAAGGGATGCCGACCACGGCCTCGGCCGCCAGGGCAGCGATCGAGTACAGGACGCCGACGATCGCGTAGGTGATCATCTTGGCCGTGACGATCGTCCAGCGCGACGGCGTCTGCAGCACCGTGGGGGTGATCGTCTCGTAACGGAACTCGGTGGTCACCCCGAGAACGCCCAGGACGAACAGGATGATGTATCCCGGGGCCGCCGCGAACGCGGCGAACAGATCCGGAACCGACTGCTGGCTGCGGATGCCGTCGTGCGGGGCGATCTGTGCGACCGCGAGCAATGCGCCCACGGCAACGGTGGACAACAGCAGCCAGAACCACACCTGGGTGGTGCGCAGCTTCAGGAACTCGCCGCGGATCAGCCGGATCATGCGGGCACTCCCTGCGGGTTGGGCGTTTGCTCGCTGGTGAGGGCGAAGAAGAGTTCCTCCAGATCGAAGCGCTGGCTGCTCAGCTCGTGCAGCTCCACACCGGCGGTGAAGGCAAGGTTGCCGACCTGGGGCGCCGACAGCCCACGGATCCGTAGGCCAGTGGCGTCGAGCGGCTCTACCTGGATCGCCTGGCCGGTCAGTGCGGTGTGTAGGGCGGCGAGATTGGGGGAGCGCACGATCACGGAATCCGATCCGGCCGTCAGCTCGTCGATCGAACCGGACTGGACGAGCCGTCCGTGGTTCAGGATCACCACGCGGTCGGCGATCTCCTGCACCTCGTTGAGCTGGTGGCTTGAGACGAGCACCGTCCGTCCCTGGTCGGCCAGATGGCGCAACAGACCGCGCAGCCAACGGATCCCGTCCGGGTCGAGGCCATTGGCCGGCTCGTCCAGCACCAGGACGCGCGGGTCACCGAGCAGTGCGGCGGCCAGCGCAAGGCGCTGGCGCATGCCCAACGAGTACCCGCGCACCTTGCGCTTGGCCGAGTCGCGCAGGCCGACGAGGTCGAGCACCTCATCGGCCCGCGCGACCGGGATGCCGCCGACCGTGCAGAGGATTCGCAGGTGGTTGCGGGCGGTGCGGGCCGGATGGAAGCTCGACGACTCCAACGCCGCCCCGACAGCGGCGGTGGGATTGGGCAGGTGCCGGTACACCTGGCCGCCGATCGTGGCCCGTCCGTTGGTGGGCCGTACGAGCCCGAGCACCATCCGCAGCGTCGTGGTCTTGCCGGCCCCGTTGGGTCCCAGGAAGCCGGTCACGGATCCCGGCTCGACGGTGAAGCTGAGCCGGTCGACGGCTCGCACGTTGCCGCGAAACACCTTCGTCAGGTCATCGACGACGATCCGCCCGTCGTCGCTCATCGGGCGAATGCCGGGATGACGCTGTCGGCGAACAGCCGCATGCTCTGCGGATCCAGCGCCGCGTCGACGAAGTATCCGATCATGTAGGCCAGCCCGGCCCGCTCGACCTCTTTGAGCCGTTCGACGATCTGTTCCGGAGTGCCGACCAGCGGGCCGGTCCGGAAGAGGCGATCGGTCCGGGCGACCTCGTCGGCTTGATCGACGTAGCGGCCGTAGTGCGCGTGGATCCAGTCGAGCTTGTCCTGCACGTCCTGCTCGCTCTCGCCGATGACGACGTTGTAGTTGGCCGACCGGGTGATCTCGGTGAAGTCTCGGCCCAGCTCGCGGCAGTGGTGCTCGAGGACGTCGGACTTGCGCTTGAACGTCTCGGGCGTCCCGTCGAAGTTCGTGTACTGCGCGTACTGCGCGGCGATCCGCAGTGTCTTCTTCTCGCCGCCGCCGGCGATCCACAGCGGGATCCCGTTGGGTTGCAACGGCAGCGGACGGCTGATCGCGCCGGCAACCTGGTAGTGCGTGCCGTCCAATGTGGCGGTGCCCTCGGTCCAGAGCTGGCGCATGATCTGCACGCCCTCGTCCAGCATGCCGAGCCGCGCGCCGGCCGATGGAAAGTCGTAGCCGTAGGCGTTCCACTCGTGCTCGTACCAGCCGCCGCCGATGCCCATCTCGACCCGGCCTCCGGAAATCACGTCGCAGGTCGCGGCGACCTTCGCCAGGTAGGCGGGATTGCGGTAGCCCATGCAGGTGCACATCTGCCCGAGGCGCACCCGTTCGGTGGTGGCGGCGAGTGCGGCCATCAACGACCAGGCCTCGTGGGTCGCGTCATCGGTCGGCACCGGAACGGTGTGGAAGTGGTCGTAGACCCAGATCGATTCCCACGGCCCGGCTTCGGCCTGCTTGGCCACGCCGAGCATCGACTGCCAGTGCCGCTCGGGCGGTAGACCAGCGAGATCGAGACGCCAGCCCTGGGGGATGAAGACTCCAAATTCCATGCGATCACTCTAGGGGCGTCGAAGGTCGCAGGAGCCTCGAACAGTCACTAGCGAAGGCCGATGGTCTGAGCGCCAGGCCCGGGCAAGGTCGAAAGGGCCTGACACAGAAAACATCCGTGCACGCGCTGGAGCGACCTGCGCGCTTGCTGACATCATTCCCCGCCCACTCAGGCTCGTGGACGCGCAGACCGATCGGCAGTTGTGGCGCTTCGAGGCTCTTGACAGGTCCCGCCAGGCGGCCCAGCCTGGGTGTACAGACGTGCACTGACTTTGCCTGATCGGAGTGGACCGATGGCTCGTGCCGCAGAGCAGATCGTCCCGAAGCGCGACCTGCACGCGCGGCGGATCAAGTTCCACTACTCGCCGCCGGCGAGGGACCGCCACTACGTGCAGGGCGACCTGGTGATGAGCCACGTCGTGTCGATGCTGTCGGCGATGTTTCCCGAGGGCGAGGACTTCTTCGTCCGGTCCGTTCGGGCCCACGCCCACCAGATTGCCGATCCGGAGCTCGCCCGGCAGGTGCGCGGCTTCGTCGGCCAGGAGGTGACGCACGGTCGGGAGCACCGCTCCATAAACGAGACGCTGGCCGAGATGGGGTTCCGGACTCGCGGCATGGACCGCTACATCCACCACAGCCTCGCGCTGATCGAACGGATCTGGTCGCCGCGGGTCTGTTTGGCGATCACCGCGGCCCTCGAGCATTACACCGCCACGCTGGCCGAGACGCTGTTGTCGGATCCCGCGGCGCAGGAACTGTTGGGCGACAACGAGGTTCGCTCACTGCTGCTATGGCACGCGTTGGAGGAGTCGGAGCACAAGGCGGTCGCGTTCGACGTGTATCAGCAGGTCTACGGCGACGAGACGATCCGGATCCGCTCGATGCAGCTCATCTCGATCGGGTTCTGGGTCTCCCTGATCGCCTGGACGGCGTACTCCCTCGCATGGGACCGCGCCACCTACCATCCCACGCGCCTCGTCCGGAGCTTGGCCAGGCTGCGTCACTCCCCGTTCTTGAAGCGCGCGGTGTTGCGGCGGCTGCGGCGCTATGACCAGCGCGGCTTTCACCCAGACGACTTCGACGCCGCCGAGCTGCTCGCGCGGTGGCGCACAGAGCTGTTCGGTGAGGACGGCATGCTGCGCGACCACCTCAGGTAGATGATCATGCTGGTCACCCGCGGGTCGCGTTTCGGGGCAACCTAGGTCAGCCGCGGAACCGCCGCGTGTTCCGACCCGGCAGATGCGGGCGAAGTAGGCCCGGACCTTCGGACGCAGCACGGAAAAGACGAGCGCGGCGCGGACCAGCGCCTGCAGGAGCGCCTCGACCCGCATCCACGCCGGGTACGGCGTGGCCTGGATCAGCAGTAGTCCGATGTTGCCGATCACCCGGCCGATCACCGCGCCGATGTAGCCGTCGCGCAGCGCGGCCCGCTGGCGGTGATGTGGCACGGTCGAGCTGGTAGTTGACGATGCTGTGCCGCGCCAGGACGGTGACCACAGTCAGCACGAGGGACAGCGTCAGGTTGGCGACGAGGAGGCCGACGAGCGGCGCAGCTCGCGAGGCGGCGGGGGAGCCGGCTCCTGCGGGGCGCCCCACGCCGGCTGTCCGAGCGTCGGGTAGGACGGATACCCCGACTGCGGATAGCCGGCCGCGGGATAACCCGGCGGTGGCGGCGGATACGACGACGGCGGCGAAGTGCCGTAGGGCTGGGATCCGCAGGGCGGCGGGGGCGGAGCGGTCACGGCCGACAGCCTGCCCGCTGGGAGGGCCGGCGTGCTCAGCGCCGGCGGCCCACCAGATGGAACACCCGGCTGAGCTGCCGGTACGGGTCCCGCAGACTCGCCTGCAGTTCGACCTCGGCCACGGCGGCGACGTCGGTGGACTCGACCTCCAGGTCCATCCAGTCGGCGAACAACCAGACGCCGTACCAGCTGTCCGGCTCGACGCCGGCGGCCCGCAGCAGATCCGAGAGCCCGTCGACGGTGTCGCCCCGCGTGTCGGTGCCGAGCACGCCCACCTCTGAACCGGCATCGAAGGCGGCCAGCGCATCGGCCCAGCGCTGTTCGAGCGCCGGCCGGACCGCCAGCGTCTGCGCGTTCAGCGCCATGATCGACACGACGCCCTGAGGCGCGAGGCAACGGCACAACGCGCTCACCAACGGTGCGGGGTCGTCGACATACATAAGCACGCCGTGGCAGAGCACGGCGGCGAACTGCTCGCCCTTCGTAGCGACGTCGGCCCGCTCACCCGGCGCTTCGATCAGCCGGACGCGCCCGCGGACCTCGTCGGGCTCGGCCGACAAGCGCTCGCGCGCCTTGGCCAGCATCGCGCTCGACGGGTCGAGCACCGTCACGTCGTAACCGAGCCGCGCCAACGGCAGCGACTGGTGCGCGGCGCCGCCGCCGACGTCGAGGACCGTTGCCGGTGGGGGAGGCAGATGCCGCAGCAACTGCTGGTGCAGGACGTAGGTGCGTACCCGTCCCTTCACCGAGGCATACGCGCCGTCGACGAACGGATCGGCCAGTTCGGCCCACGCGTCTTCGGGCACGGAGTCATCCTTGCAGTCGGCGATGCCGACCCGACCCCTGCGTGACGACGATCTCGCCGCGTCGCGTCAGGGCGCGAGGCGATCGAGCGGGTTGACGGTGATCCGGTCGGGCAGGCCGCCGCGCATCGCCTCGGCCGCCGAGCTGCCCGGCTTGCGCTCGGCCTGGTCGCGGAAGCAGGCGAGGAACCGGTCGACCAGATCCAGCCGCGGGTAAGCGGCGACGATCTCGCGCAACAGTTCGGGCGGCCACCCGTCGGGGCCGCGCCCGGAGATGTCCAGGCCGGTGGCGATGTCGAGCAGGTGACCCTCAGGGTCGGTCGCCGGGTCGGCGCCGACCATGTGCGCGACGACCACCCCCGCCGCCCGGCGCCGGCGCTCCGCCGGCCAGCCGGCGCCGGCGGCGAACACCCAGGCCACGTGGCCTCCGGCCTGCTCGAACGCGATCGTGTGGCTGTCGAACGCCGGCTCGAGGCCGATGTCGTGCAGCATCGCTGAGACGTACAGCAGCTCGAAGTCCACCGGGAGGCCGTCCAGCTGGGCGCGGGCCGCAGCGAACAGGTAGGCGCGGATGCAGTGGTTCACCAGCGCCGGGGCCGAGTATTGCGCCACCACCTCGGCCGCGGCTTCCGCGGCGGCGGTGGACGGGACGGGGATGTCGGCCAGGTGCATCGGGTCAGTATCCCGACCGCAGCCGCGCCAGGGGTATTGATAAACCGTGACGCAGACGCGACCCGAACTGACGGGTGACTTCGGCATGGTGGCCTCCACGCACTGGCTGGCGTCCGCGGTGGGCCTGTCGATGCTCGAGCGCGGCGGCAACGCCTTCGACGCGGCGGTCGCGGCCGGCTTCACCCTGCAGGTCGTCGAGCCGCACCTCAACGGCCCAGGTGGCGAGGTGCCGATGCTCATCCGCGTCGCGCCCGGCGACGAGATCACCGTCGTAGCCGGCCAGGGCGCCGCACCGGCGGCCGCGACGGCCGAGCACTTCGCCGGTCTCGGCCTCGACCTGGTTCCCGGTACCGGACATCTCGCCGCCTGCGTCCCGGGGGCGTTCGACGCCTGGCTCACCGTTCTCCATCGGTTCGGCACGATGTCGTTGCCCGACGTGCTCGCCCCCGCGATCGGGTATGCCCGCCAGGGTTACCCGGTGCTCCCGTCGATCAGCCGCACGATCGGCGCGGTCGAGCAGCTGTTCACCGAACACTGGCCGACCTCGGCCGCGGTTTATCTGAGCGACGGAGCGGTGCCCGCTCCCGGATCGCGCTTGCGCAATCCGCAGCTCGCCGACACATACGCGCGCATCGTCGTCGCGGCGGAGGGCCGGTCGCGCGACGCCGGCATCGACGCCGCTCGGGCCGCCTTCTACCGGGGCTTCGTCGCCGAGGCGATTGATTCCTTCGTGCGGACCCCGGCGATGGACACGACGGGGACGCCGCACGCCGGCGTGCTGACGGCGGCAGATCTCGCGGCGTGGCAGACACCGCTCGAGCCGCCGGCGACGTTCGACTTCGGTGCCTATCGGCTCGCCAAGACCGGGCCGTGGGGGCAGGGGCCGGTGCTCCTGCAGCAGCTCGCCCTCCTGGCCGGGTTCGACCTCGCCGACACGGGGCCGGCCGACCCCGCCCTCGTTCACACGGTGATCGAGTGCGCGAAGCTCGCGTTCGCCGATCGCGAGGCGTTCTACGGCGACGTCGCCGATGTGCCGCTCGATGCCCTTCTGTCGGGGGCCTACAACGACGAACGTCGTCGCCTCGTCACCGGCGACGCGAGCTCGGAGCTGCGGCCCGGGTCACCGGACGGCCGCACCGCGAGATTGCCGGCGCCGGTGACGGGCGAGGACGCCGCAGGCGTAGGGGAGCCGACGCGCGGCATCGAGCCGCAGGTCGACTCACGCGGCCTTACCCGCGGCGACACCTGCCACATCGACGTGATCGACCGGTTCGGAAACATGGTCTCGGCCACGCCCAGTGGCGGCTGGTTGCAGAGTTCGCCGGTGATTCCGGAACTCGGCTTCGGGCTGGGCACACGGGCCCAGATGTTCTGGCTGGAGTCCGGGCTGCCCAACTCGCTGGCCCCGGGCAAGCGCCCGCGCACGACGCTCTCTCCCTCGCTCGCGCTGCGCGACGGCGAGCCGTACATGGCCTTCGGAACTCCTGGGGGCGATCAACAGGATCAGTGGCAGGTCCCGTTCTTCCTGTTCCACACCGTTTTCGGCATGAATCTGCAACAGGCCATCGACGCGCCGACGTGGCACAGCACCCACCCCCCGTCGTCTTTCTACCCGCGGGCATCCATGCCGCGCGGGATGGAGGCGGAGGCCCGGCTGGGTGCCGCGACGATCGGTGAGCTGCGCCGCCGCGGCCACGACGTCACCGAAGTGGACGGCTGGTCGCTGGGTCGGTTGTCGGCGGTGACCCGCTCGCCGGACGGTTTCCTGCGGGCCGCCGCCAACGCCCGTGGCGCCCAGGGATACGCCGTCGGCAGATGACGTCGGCGTTTTCGGCAGGAAGGTACGGCCGGCAGGTGACACCATGGCCCGATGATCGCGAACGGGGGCGGGCGAGTGGATCGATTGAGCGCGGAGGATTACTTCCGCGAGGCCTTGGCCGTGCTCAGTGAGTACGGCAGCGAGGCGATGACGATCGCAGTGCTCTGTGAACGCCTCGAGGTCACCAAGGGATCGTTCTACCACCACTTCGGCGGCATGCCGGCCTTCACCAGCCAGTTGCTCGCGTACTGGGAATCCGAGCACAGCGAACGGCTCATCGCGATCTCCAAAGCTCAGCCCGACCCGACCTTGCGCATCACCACCTTGACCGAGCTCGGCGTCGGCCTCCCCCACGGTTCGGAGGCGGCCATTCGCGCGTGGGGGCGCAGCAACCCGGAGGTCGCCGAGGTGACCGCCCGTGTTGACAGGCGCCGCGAACGCCACGTGGTCGACGCCTGCGCCGCACTGGGCATCGACCGCCCACGGGCCCGACTGCTCGGCCGGATCGCGCTCAACCTGCTGGTGGGGACCCAGCAGCGCGAGCACCCCGTCGACCTCCGCCGCCTTCGTCAGATGTTCGAGGAGGTCAACAGGCTGGTCTTCCTCGAAGCCGACCCCGATCTCGTGGCTCGACTGATGGAGCTCACCGGAGCCTGATCAGGCGGCGCCATCGGTTGTCCGCCCGTTGAAGAACCAGTCGACGGCGAGCAGCCACGCGGTGCCGAGCAGCCACCCGCCGAGCACGTCGCTCAAGTAGTGGACGCCGAGCGCCATCCGGCTGAAGCCCACCGCCGCCACCGCAAGGACCGCGACAGCGACCGTTTCGCGCCGCCGGCGCCCGGCCATGATCACCGCCACCCCGAACACAGTCAGCGACGTCATGGCGTGCCCGCTCGGAAAGGACCCTCCGGCCGCGTGCGCCACGGGGTCGGAGAACACCGGCCGGGCCCGGCCGACGATCACTTTGGTCACCAACTCGAGCGTTGCCGCACCGACGACCGCGACGGCGACGAAGACGGCCGTACGGCGCCGGCCCCGAAGCCACAGCACGATGACGGCGACGAGGGCGACCACGCGCAGGACCGTCGGGCTGAGGCCGTCGCTGACCCAGCGCCACCACCGCGTCTGGTTGGGATCGTCGATCGCCGTCCGGTGCAGCGAACGCGCCGTACGCAGGTCGAGGCGATGCACCGGACCCCACCGCAACTCGACCACCGCGAGCAGCACCGCGAACGCGAGCAGCAGTACCGCCGGCAGCGCAGCGCGCCACGTCGACAACCGAGCCACCCACGTCATCGGCCGTTGTCCATGACCGCTATCGCCGCTTGGTCGAGCGGCCCTTCCCGCCGCCCCCGCTTCCGGTGTCCCGCGCGCTGCTCGGCTGATCGAACGCCAACGACCGGGGCTCGCGGCCCGGCGGCGGCGAGGGCGTCGGGGTCAGCGGCCGCACCGGGCGCCACGTGCGGGTGACCGGCTTGCCCGGCTTCACGGTGATCTCGGCCGTGCGCCGGCCGGAGCAGTGGGTGAGGTCGACCGCCTCGTCGCCATCGACGGAGTACTCGACGCGATCGGGAGTGATGTCGACGTGCAACCGCTGGCCCCGGGGCCGCACGGAGAAGTGCAGCCGCTGCCAGCCCGGCGGCAACTGCGGCCGGAACAGCAGGTGCTCGCCGCTGTCGCGCATGCCGCCGAAGCCGGCGACCAGGGCCAGCCAACCGCCGGCCAGCGACGCGATGTGCAGGCCGTCCTTCGCGTTGTGTTCGAGGTCGCGCAGGTCCATCAGGGCCGCTTCGGCGAGGTAGTCGGCAGCCAGGTCGAGGTGCCCGACCTCGGCGGCCAGCACCGCCTGCGTGCAGGCCGAGAGCGAGGAGTCCCGCACGGTCAGGGGCTCGTAATAGGCGAACGCCCGAGCCTTCTCCTCCGCCGTGAACGCCTCCCCGGCCCAGTGCAGGGCGAGGACCAGGTCGGCCTGCTTGATCACTTGGCGTGGATACAGCTCGAAGTACGGCGCGTGCAGGAGGAGCGGGTACTCCTCCTCGCGGGCCGACCGCTCGAAGTCCCATTTCTCGTGCGAGGTGAAGCCGCGCGACTGTTCGTGCACGCGCAACGTCACGTTGTAGGGCACGGCCATCGTTTCGGCGGCCCGCAACCATGCCTTCGGCTCGTCGCGGGAGACCTCGTACTCGCCGGGCCAGCGGCGCACCGCGTCGGCGGCGGCGCGAAGGTTCTGTGCCGCCATCAGGTTGGTGTAGGTGTTGTCGTCGGCCAGGGCGGTGTACTCGTCCGGACCGGTCACCCCGTCGATGTGGAAGCAACCGTCATCGCCGTCGTAGCCCAGGGACATCCACAGCCGGGCCGTCTCGACGAAGATCGGTAGCGCGCAGTGGCGTCCGAAGTCCTCGTCGCCGGTCCACCACAGGTGCCGGGCTGCCGCGACCGCGATGTCGGCGTTGACGTGGACGGCCGCGGTCCCGGCCGGCCAGTACGCCGAGCACTCGTGTCCGCGGATGGTCCGCCACGGGAAGGCGGCGCCGTCGAGGCGCAAGGTGCCGGCCCGTTCGAGGGCGAGGTCGAGGGTGGTGGCCCGCCACCGCAATGCGTCGGCCGCGGCGTCCGGCGCCGTCGCGCTCAAGAGGGGCAGGACGAACGACTCGGTGTCCCAGAACGCGTGCCCGTCGTAGCCGGTGCCGGTAAGCCCCTTCGCGGCGATCGCCCGCTGCTCGGCCCGCGCACCCGCCTGGTAGGCGTGGAAGATGCCGAATCGGACGGCCTGCTGGATCTCCGGCGGCCCGTCGAGCTCGACGTCGGCGCCGGCCCAGAAATCGGTGAACGCGTTTTCCTGCTCGGCGACCACGGCCTCCCAACCGGCCTCGCGGGCGTTGAGCAGCCCGGCCGCCACCTGGTCGCGCAGCGCCGACACCGAGCGTTGGCTCGACCATCCGTACGCGACGAACTTCGTCAGGTTCAAGGCCTCCCCGGGCGAGAGCGCCGTCGAGAGCGTGAGCCGGGCCCAGTCGGGATGGGCCGTGACCTCGGTGACCAGGTCGGCCGCCGTGGCGTCCACGACGTGGTCCATCATCGCCGCCATCAGCAGCTTGCTGGCGCGGGTGCGGTGGACCAGCAGGGCCCGCAGGCCCTCGCAACCGTGTTCGACGGCTTCGAGCGGGTTCTCGATCACGGCTGTGACGCGGGGGTCCCCGGACTGCGGTGGGGTGTGTTCGTTGGCGACGAGTTCAGACTGGGCGACGACCCGTACCCGGGCGTCGACCGGCTCGACGCAGTAGTCGATCGCCACGATCGAGCGCCGGGTCAGCGAGACCAGCCGGGTGCTGCGCACGCGCACCCGCGCACCGGCGGGCGAGCGCCAGACCAGCTCGCGCTCGAGCAGGCCACGCCGCAGATCGAGCACCCGTTCGTGCGACTCGACGGTGCCGTAGCGCAGGTCCAGCGGCTCGTCGTCGACGAGGAGCCGGATCAGCTTGCCGTTGGTGACGTTGACGACCGTCTGGCCTGACTCGGGGTAGCCGTAACCGGCCTCGGCGTAGGGCAGCGGCCGGGTCTCGTAGAACGAGTTGAGGTAGGTGCCCGGGAGGCCGTTCGGGTCGCCCTCGTCGAGGTTGCCGCGGATGCCGATGTGCCCGTTCGACAGGGCGAACAAGGACTCGGACTGGGCCAGTGACGCGTGGTCGAGCCCCACCTCGCGGACCGACCACGGCTCGACCGGAAACCGCTCGTCCGTCCTCATAGCAACTCAGAAAGGTCGCGGACGACGACGTCGGCGCCGTGCGCGTGCAGCGCCTCGCCGTGCGCGTCGTCGAGCCGGTTGACGCCGACGACGAAGCCGAAGTTGCCGCGGCGCCCGGCCTCGACCCCGGCGGTGGCGTCCTCGAACACCGCTGCCCGGCCCGGGTCGACGCCGACGCGTTGCGCTCCGGCGAGGAAGGAGTCCGGGGCCGGCTTCCCGGCCATCCCGGTGCTTTTGATCGTCACCCCGTCCACGCGGTCCTCGACGTAGGCGTCCAGCCCGGTCACGGCCAGGACGTCGGCGGTGTTGGCACTGGACGAGACCACCACCCGACGCAATCCCGCCTCCGTCGCCGCTTTGAGATACGCCAGGGAACCGGGGAACACCCTCACCCCGTCGGTCTTGATCCGCTGCAGCACGTCGCGATTCTTGCGCTCGGCGACCGCGTGGATCGTGTCGTTGCCGGGCTCGTCGTCGTCGGTGCCCTCGGGCAGGTCGATGCCGCGCGAGGCGAGGAAGTCCCGCACGCCGTCTAGACGGGGCTTGCCGTCCACGTATTCGTCGTAGTCGGCCTGGCTGAACTCCGGTTGCCCGTGCGCTTGCAGCACCGGGTCGAAGGTGCCGGCCCACGCGACCTTGTGCACCGCTGCGGTGTCGGTCAGCACTCCGTCGAGGTCGAACAGGCAGGCGTGGATCATGTCCGGCAGTCCCAGCATCCGCTCATCGTTCCCTACAGGCCGTGGGCTATATCGACCTGATATCGAACCCATGGCGTCGGAGGGTCTTTTTGGGGGTATGGTCGGTTGCAGTGCCGGCCCGATGGGCTCGGCGGTCGCCTCGAATCCGCAGGCGGGCAATCCAAGGGTCACGGCTATGACCGCTGAATCCACCGTCGTCTTCGCTGATCGAGTTGTGAAGATCACCTCTGTCCAGACCACGTCCAGCGACGAATGGCGCGCGGCGGTATCGCTGCGCGGCGAGCTGGACGTCGCCAATGCCCACGAACTGCGTGAGGAGCTGACCCGCCACCTCGACGAGGGCCGCCGCGTCCTCCGGGTCGACGTGCGGCGCGTCGAATTCATGGATTCCACCGCCATCGGCGAGCTGATCACCGCCAGTGAGCGGTGCCGCAGCGAGCACGGGTCCCTGATCCTCACCGGTGTCCACCGCCGCCTGCTGCGGCTGTTGACGATCGCCGGCCTCGACCAGGTGCTGCTCGTGGACACGGCAGCCAACGAAGCCGAGCAGTCGGCGGCGGTCTGACGTAGCGCGTCGGTTTGACCCGCCAACGGGTCGGGGTATCGGAGTCTGGTGACCGACTCTGCGCGCGGCGTCCTGTTCGATGTCGACGGCACGCTCGTCGACACCACCTTCATCCATGCTGTGTGCTGGGCCGAGGCGCTGCGCCAGCACGGTCATCACCTACCGATGGCCGATCTCCATCACGCCATCGGGATGTCCAGCGACCAGCTGCTCGGGCACTGCCTGGGTGAGGATCGGGACAAGGACGATGACGAGGCGATCGTCGCCGCCCACAAGACGCTGTCCAAGCAGTGGTGGGGACGGCTTACCCGGTTGCCCGGCGCGCAGGACCTGGTCCGGGCCTGCGCCGAGCGCGGACTCGACGTGGTCCTGGCATCGTCGGCCGCCGAAGAGGAACTGTCCGCGCTGCGGTCGGCCCTGGACGCCGACGACGCCATCACGGCCGCGACCAGCTCGAGCGACGCCGACGAGGGCAAACCGGAGCCGGACATCCTGCAGGCGGCCCTGGACGAGAGCGGTTTGTCCGCCGATCAGGTCGTGTTCGTCGGCGACGCCGTATGGGACGGGCGGGCCGCGGAGCGAGCCGGCATCACCTTCATCGGGGTGACGTGCGGCGGAACGCCGGCCGAGGACCTGCGCGCCGCCGGCGCGGTCGAGGTGTGGGACGACCCGGCCCACCTTTTAAGCAACCTCGACAACAGCGTGATGGGGACCGGCTAACCGGCGTCGGGCGTCGCGCGCGACCGCTTCCGCCTGCGGAGCCGCCGGACGAAGAGGACCACGACGAGGACGCCGCCGACGGTGACGGCGGTGCGCTGCTTGTCCTCGGCTGCCTTGGCCAGCACCGGCTGGGCCGCTTGCTCGGCCTTGCCGATCGCGTTCTGCACCGGCTCGGGCGCGGCCGCGCGCACCTGGTCCACCTTCGCGGCGAGTCGGTCGCCGGCCACCTGGGCCTTCTCCTTCGCCTGCGCCTTCACGTCGAGTTTGGCCGCCAGCGCGTCGGCCGTCTCGGCCAGCTCCGCTCGCGTCGCCTCGATCTCGGCTTTGATCTCGTCCGGGTCGGTCATCGGTTCTCCGCGTGCGTCGGTGTCTTCGGGCTGCCTCAAGGCCTCCCCACCGCGGTTCGGTCGGTAAACCGCTCCGGATGGGTAGAAGTGAGCACGAAGAGAGGAGACCGAGATGCCGCAGAAGGCCTGGAGCAAGAAGCGTGAGCGCCAGTACGAGGACATCAAGGAAAGCCTCGAGAAGCGTGGTCGCAAGGACAGCGAGGCGAAGGAGATCGCCGCGCGGACCGTGAACAAGGAACGAGCGCGGTCCGGCGAGGCGGCGCAGAAGAGCAAGACGTCCACGAATGACGTCTCCTCCTCGCGCCGAGGCGGGCTCCGGTCGCACTCCGGTCCCGGCGGGCGCACCAAGGCGCAGCTCTACGCCGAGGCGCGGAAGAAGAACGTGCGCGGCCGGTCGAGCATGACCAAGGACGAACTGGCCGACGCGGTCGGTCGCCGCTGACCTTTCGAGAATTCGGACGGGCGGAAGCTCAGCGCAGCCCTTCCGCGGCGGCCCGGAGGTCGCGGACCAGCCCGTCGTAGGCCTCGGCGCGGTCCTCGTCGCGCGCTCGCAGCACCGCCGACGGGTGGACGGTCGCCAGCGCCGCCTGGATCGGGGTGGGGTCGCCGGCGAAGTCGCCCTTCTCCGGCGGCCAGGGCAGCATCGTGCCGCGCTGTTGCGTGACCCGGAATGCCGGCCCGAACAGTGAGCCGGCCGCCGTGGCGCCCAGAGCCACCAGGACCGTCGGGCGCACCGCGGCCAGTTCCGCGGCGAGCCACGGCCGACAGGCGGCCGACTGCCCGGCCGACGGCTTCTCGTGGATGCGTCGTTTGCCTCCGCGAGCGCCCTTCCAGCGGAAGTGTTTGACGGCGTTCGTGACGTAGGTGGCGGTCTCGCGGAGCCCCGCGTCGCCGACCGCCCGATCGAGCAGGCGGCCGGCCGGGCCGACGAACGCCTTGCCCTCGGTGTCCTCGACATCGCCGGGTTGCTCGCCGACCAGCATCAGGCGCGCCTCGCCGGGGCCGCGCCCGAATACGGTCTGGGCCGCGTTCTCGTACAAGTCGCAGCCCCGGCAGCGGGCGGCCGCGCTGCGCAGCGCGTCCAGGGACCTGGTGTCGGGAAGGAACTGCTCGGCTCCCGGATGGGACGGTCGGACTGCCACGGGTCAGTGGGCGTGCTCCGCCGGGGACTCGGTTTCGTACCAGGCGGGTGAGGGATAGCCGAACATCCACGGTCGACGCAGCGCTTCGGCGCCGGCGTCGGTCTTGCCCGCCGCGTCGCGCAGGGTCCACGTGCGGACGGTGCGCTTGCCGCAGCGGGCGAACATCACCGCGTGCGGCCCGTCGTGACCGGCGAAGAGCTGGCAACGGGCCTCGGTCGCCGCTTCTCTCGGAAGCGCCGCGGAACACCTGACGTCGATCTCATAAGGTGTCTGCGCTGAACGGGAAGTGCGCGCGATCGTCGTCATCGCCAGTCCGTTCTGCCTCCGCCGCGGTTGTTGCGCAGCAGCCGATCGTGATTCAGATTACTCGTCGCTTGGGTCATATCCAGCCCCCAGGCGTTTCAAACAAATTCCGACGCCCGGGGAGCGGCGGCTGTCGCCGACCGCGTCAGGACGGGTCGGCCCGGCGGCCGGCGATCCGGGGGACGATCAGCCAGAGGATCAGCAACATCAACGCGGTCATCGCGGCGGCGATGATGCCGCCGGCCGTACCGACGACGACGTCGAAGATCAGCAGCGCCACGGCCACCACCGCGAAGGCGAGGAACACGATGCCCACGATGGCCAGTTTGTGGGCCACGAACACGGTTTCCTTGCGCCGGTGCTTACGGAACAGCGCCCGATGGAGGCTGACCGGTGCCTGCAGGAAGCCGGTGGCGACGACGGAGGTCGCGACCGCGAACAGGTAGACACCGCGCTCGCCGTCGGTCAGCCGGGTGAACTTCTGTTGGAAGGGCAGGGTCAGCAGGAAACCGGTCAGCAGCTGCACGCCGGTCTGCACGACCCGCAGTTCCTGTAACAGATCCGACCAGTTGCGGTCCAGCCGCTCGGTCGGGGTCTCGTGGCGCTCCTCAGCGTTCCAGGAATCGTCGGCCTGGGAGTCGGTCATGTCCACGTCGGCACTCAGCCGAGCAGCTGGCCGGCGTTGAGCCGCCCCTCGACGATGCCGCGGGCCGTGTCGGCCAGGTGCAGCCGGTTGCTGCGGCAGTAGCGCCGCAGGGCTTCGAAGGCCGCGTCCATACCGAGGCCGCCCCGTTCGGCCAGCACGCCCTTCGCCTGCTCGATGATCGTGCGGGTGTCCAGCGCCGACTGCAGCTGCTCGGCCAGCTCTTCGCTGCGGTGGATGGAGCGCTGCTGCAGAATGCCGATCGTGGCCACGTCGGCCAAGGCCTGGGCGACGTGGGCACCGGACGGATCGGACTGCTGATCGGCCCGGTAGAACAGGTTGAGCGCGCCGATCGTCTGGTCGCGGAGCCGCATGGGGTGCGCCTGCACTGCGTCGAAGCCGGCGTCGGCCGCGGCGTCGACGAAGCGGGGCCACCGATCCTGCGCCTCACCCAGTCCCGTCAGTTCGACCGGCTGCGACATGCGGAAGCAGTCGAGGCAGGGACCCTCGTCGTTCTGGAGCTCGAACAGTTCCAGCAACCGGGCCTGCTCGGTGGACGACGCCATTACCCGCAGGTTGCCGCCCTGGTCGCTGAGCATGATGCCGGCGGCTGCCGTGCCCAACAGGTCGACGCACGCGCTGGTCAGCGCGTGCAAGAGGTCCATGAGGTCGTAGTCGCTGACCAGCGTGTCGGCAAGAGCTACGAACGTCGAACTGAGCCGCCGTTCTCTCGACTCGCTGCTCTTATCCATCGCCATAATTCTTCCATCCGTCGCGCACGTTATGTCATTTTCCGTCGGTATCGAACCGTAGTTTCCGCTCGACCACCTGACGAGCCACATCCTGGAGCAGGACGTCAAGGGCGAAGGGATAGGCCCGCAGCCGGGCCATGGCTTCGTCGATGGTGCAGTTCAACTGGGCCATGATCATGCCCGACGCCTGATGAATTTCGGCGCGGTAATAGACGACGACCTCGGGGGTCTCTCCGTCCTGGGGGAGCGCAGCCGCCGCGGTCGTGGCGTCGGTTTCGTCGACGGTCTCCTGGCCGGCCAGCAACGTCATGGTGACCTGGTCGGCCGTCGTCTTCGCGCGCGACAGCCGCTGCTCGTCGATGCGCACGACGTCGGAGCCGTAGACGGTCATGACACCCAGGCTGCGGGCGCCGCCAGCAAGGGGAAGGACAACGCCGCCCGCACTGACAGGCGTTCCGCGGCGGTGACGAACGGCGGCCAGCGGGTCGGCCACGGGGCGGATCGCAGGTCGAGCGCCAGCACCTCGGATGCGCTGTCGAAGGCGTCGAGTATCGGCCCGGAGACGGGGCGGCCAGGGTCCGAGCCCGACCTACGACCGCGATGTGGCCCGCGCGCGACCGCTGCTGCTGTTTAGCACCGCCGCGCGCACGCACGACGGGTCTCGCTACCTCCCCGCACTATGGCGACCGCGGGGACCCCGTGCGCTGAGCCTGACGCCCGGGCGGGCGCCTTCCTGCCGAGCACGGCCGCCGCGCGGGCCCCATGCCGCGCTGCGTCAGCTGTCGGTGGCACCGATGTGGGTGGCTTCCGCCTGTTCCGATCGGGCCGCCACCTGCACCGCGTTGCGACCCACCAGCTGTTGGTGGGTCGTCGTGCGCTGTGCGCGTCCACGGCCGATGAAGGAGACGGCCCAATGCAGCACGGTGGTGACCCGGTTCTTGAAACCGACGAGGTACATCACGTGCACGGCCAGCCAGAGCAACCACGCGATGAAGCCGGCGAAGCGGAACGGTCCGATGCTCGCGACCGCCCGGAACCGGGAGATCGTGGCCATGCTGCCCTTGTCGAAGTAGTGGAACGGCTTCTGGTCCGGCTTGCGGTTGAGCCGGCGGCGGATCTGGTCAGCCGCGTACTTGCCCTGCTGCATCGCCACCTGGGCGACACCGGGATAGTCGTTGAGGGTCATCATGTCGCCGATGACGAAGACCTCGGGGTGGCCGGGCAGCGAGCAGTCGGGCTGCACCTTGATCCGGCCGGCCCGGTCGGTCTCCGCGCCGGACTGCTCGGCGAGCGTGCGGCCGAGCGACGAGGGCTTGACGCCGGCTGCCCACACGATCGTCCGCGCCTGGATGCGCACCTGTGTGCCGCTCTTGTCCTCCACGGTGAGCCCGCGATCGTCGACGGCCACGACCTTCTCGTCCAGCCACACCTCGACGCCGAGCTTCTCGAGCTGCTTGGCGGCGCCGGCGGACAGCTTCGTGCCGAACGCGCCGAGGACGTCGTCGAGGGCGTCGACGAGCACGATGCGGGTCCGGCGGGTGTCGATGTTGCGGTAGTCCTTCACCAGCGTGCGCCGCGCCAGTTCGGAGATCTGACCCGCCATCTCCACACCGGTCGCACCGGCGCCCACGACGGCGAACGTCAGCCACTCCTCGCGGGCCTTCGCGTCCTGTTCGAGCTCGGCGAACTCGAAGGCGGTCAGGATGCGGCCGCGCAGCTCGAGGGCGTCGTCGATCGACTTGAGCCCGGGCGCGTAGGCCTGGAACTCGTCATGGCCGAAGTAGGAGGTCGTTGCACCGGCGGCGACGATCAACGAGTCGTAGCGGGTCGTCGTCACGTCCGGGCCGACCTTGGAGAAAACCGTGCGCGCGGCCAGATCGATGTCGGTGACCTCGCCCAGCAGCACCTTGATGTATCGGCGGCGTCGAAGGATCTCCCGCGTGGCCGGGGCGATCTCGCCCTCGGAAAGGATGCCGGTCGCGACTTGGTAGAGCAGCGGCTGGAATAAGTGGTGCGTGGTACGGCTGATCAGCGTGACGTCGACGCCGGCGCGTTTGAGCCGCTTGGCGGCGAACAAGCCACCGAAGCCCGAGCCGATCACCACCACGTGGTGCCGGCGGGAGATGCCCTCGGTCATCGGAGCCTCCAGACGGGGCGGACGGACGAACTGCCCTACTCGAGTCAACTACCCAGCATGGGGGCGCTGTTCCGGAGAGTCGCGCGTCCGGCGGTGTCGGTCTCGTCACCCTTCGCGGCGCCGAGGGGGCTTGGCTTCCGGCAGGGCGCCGGTCTCCATCACTTCGGCGGCGACGTCTCGGATCTTGCGGTGGGTGTGCTGGCTCACCGTGCGCAACTCGTCGAAGGCGCGATCAGCCGTGATGAGCCGGCTCGACATCAGGATCCCGATGGCCGTGCCGATCTGGCGGCTGGATTCGAGCGCGACCTTGAGATTGTCGGTCTTGCGCTGCGCGACGGCGTTCTGCAGCGCCAGCGAGGCCATCGCCGACAACATTGCCCCGATGCCCAGGTCGAGGTCGGTGAAGGCGCCGGGCTCGGGGGCGTAGAAGTTGAGGGCCCCGCGGTCGTCGCCGCCGAGAAAGACCCGTACGCCGAACATGCTCCGGATCGGAGTCTCCTCGATCGCCTTCGCGCTGAACTTCGGCCACCGGGGATCACGTTCGAGGTCGGCAACCGCGGTGATGTCGTCGTCGTCGATCGCATCCAGACACGGGCCTTCGCCGGAGTCGTACTCGAGTTCGTCGACCCGCCGCGCCAGTTCCGTCGTCGCGGCCAGCGTGATCGGGCGCGCGTCCCCGCGGACGAGCGTCAGTCCGGCGGCGATGGTGTGCGGAACGGCCTCGGCCGCGAATTCGACGATCTCATCCGGCTCGACCGCCCGCCCGGCCCACAGGCCTGAGAACCGCCGCGCGAACTCCTGCAACTGGCGACCGATGTCCCGCCGGGTGTCGCTGGAACCGTCGCTCACTGGCGCTCCCGCCCGTTGACCGCCGATGTTTCCCGTCGCTCACACCATAGTCCTGCGTTGATCGGCTCCGGCGGGCTGGGGAGGGCCCCGTGGCTTGACCAGCTGATGTGAGGGGTAGACGTTCAGGATGGATGCTGTAGTCGTCGGCGCGGGCCACAACGGACTGGTCGCTGCGATCCTGCTCGCCGACGCCGGCTGGGATGTCGTCGTGCTGGAGGAGCAGCCGCGGCCCGGCGGCGCGATCTTCTCCGATCGGACACTGCATCCGGACTATGTGACCGACTGGTTCAGCGCCTTCTATCCCCTGGGCGCCGCCTCGCCCGTGCTGTCCGCGCTCGACCTCGACCGGTGCGGTTTGCGCTGGTCGCACGCTCCGGCGGTGCTGGCGCACGTCCTGCCCGACGATCGGTGCGCACTGATGTCGCGCGACGTCCTGGCCACGGCCGCCTCGCTCGACAACTTCGCCGCAGGGGACGGTGCGGCGTGGATCGGGTTGGTCGAGCAGTTCGAGCGGATCCGCGAGCCCTTCCTCAACGCGCTGTTCACTCCGTTCCCGCCGGTGCGGGCCGGGCTCACCCTCGCCCGCGGAATGGGTGTGGCCGACCTGCTGCGCTTCGCGCGGTTCGCGCTGCAGCCGGTGCGGCGGGCGGGGGAGGAGCTGTTCAACGGCGAAGGGGGGCCGCTGCTGCTCGCCGGCAACGCGCTGCACACCGACCTGCCACCCGAGGCGTCGGCCGGCGCCGCCTACGGCTGGCTGCTGGCCATGTTGGGACAGACGGTGGGGTTCCCCGTTCCCGTCGGCGGCTCGAGCGGCATCGTCGACGCGCTCATCAACCGGCTGAAGGCGGCGGGTGGAGAGGTGCGGCTCAACACGCCGGTGCGCCGCTTGGACGTCGTAGGCGGACACGTGCGCGGCGTGCACACGGCCGACGGCGAGTACATCGCGACCCGGACCGTGCTGGCCGACGTGGCCGCTCCGTTCCTGTTCGACTCCCTGATCGGGGCGGAGCACCTGCCCGCCCGCCTGTTGGCGGATCTGCGGCACTTCCAGTGGGACAGCCCGACGATGAAGATCGACTGGGCGTTGTCGGCGCCGATCCCGTGGGCGGCCGAGGACGCGCGACGCGCCGGCACCGTTCACCTCGGTGCGGACATGAACGGCCTGACCCGCTATGCCAGCGATCTCGCGACCCGGACGGTGCCCCGCAACCCGTTCCTGCTGCTCGGGCAGATGACCACGTCCGACCCCTCCCGGTCACCGGCCGGCACGGAGTCGGCCTGGGCGTACACCCACGTGCCGGACGGTGTCGAGTACACACCGGCCCTGATCGCCGACCACGTCGAGCGGGTCGAGGCGGTGATCGAGGCCCGCGCGCCCGGGTTCATCAGCAGCGTGGCGGCCCGCAACGTGCAATCACCGGCCGACCTGCAGGCCGCCGACCGCAACCTGGTCGGCGGCGCCGTCGGCGGCGGGACGGCGAACATCCACCAGCAGTTGTTCTTCCGCCCGGTGCCCGGCCTGGGACGGCCTGAGACCCCGGTCGACGGCGTGTACCTGGCCAGCTCCGCCGCGCATCCGGGGGGCGGCGTCCACGGCGCGCCAGGGGCCAACGCCGCCCGGGCCGCGCTGCGCCGGGCCGGCCTGGCCGGCCGGGCCTGGCGCCGCGCGCTCGATTCGGCCTACGGCCGCATCTACCGCTGATCCGACTCCTGCTGATCGGAGCCGGCGCCGGACGCGGCCTCGGGCTTGCCCCGTAGGCGCTGCACCTTTTCGGCTTCCCGGGTTTCGGCGTCGTCGAACTTGCGGGTGTCTTTGGGCCGCGCGAACAGCGCGCTGTCCTCGGGAACCCCCTCGCGCAGAGCGCGCTCGTGCTCGAGTTCGGCGTCGAACTCGACGCCGAGAAGGATCGCCAGGTTGGAGATCCAGAGCCAGACGAGGAACACGATGACGGCGGACAGCGACCCGTAGGTCTTGTTGTACGAGCCGAAGTTGGCGACGTACACCGCAAACAGGCCGGACGCGGCCAGCCAGACGACGACGGCGAGCGCCGCGCCCGGGCTGATCCACCGGAACCCGCCATGCCGCACGTTCGGAGCAGCTGCGTAGAGCACGGCGAGCATGAGTGCGAAGATCAGCAACAGCACCGGCCACTTGGCGATCTCCCACACGGTGACCGCGGTCGAACCGATCCCCAGCGCCTTGCCGATCTGGTCGGCCAGCGTGCCGGTGGCCACGACGATGACCAGGCCGACGACGAGGCAGAGGACGGTGAAGACGGTGACCCCGAGGCGGGTCGGCGCGGTCTTCCAGATCGACCGCCCTTCCGGCATCGAGTAGACGCGATTCGACGCCCGCATGAACGCCGCGACGTAGCCCGAAGCCGACCACAATGCGAGAAGGATGCCGACGATGCCGAGGATGCCGGCGGCACCCTTCTGCTTCTGCGCGTTCTGGATGACCGTCTGCAGGAAGGACTTCACGCTGCCCGGCGCCACTTGGCCCAGGTTGTCGATCAGGGACTGGGCCGTCGAGTGGCCGAGCAGGCCGAGGATCGAGACCAGCACGAGGATCCCGGGGAAGATCGCCTGCACGCCGTAGTAGGTGAGAGCCGCGGCGCGATCGGTGAGTTCGTCGGGCTGGATCTGTTTCACGGCCCGGCGCAGCACCGCCACCCACGACTTCTTCGGCAGTTCCGTGGGCGAGCGCGGCGTCTCGCCGGACTCGGCCGCGTTCGGTTCGTCGTTCGTGCGTTCGTCGGCGCTGTGCCCGTTGGCGTTGCGCCCGTTCGCTCCGTGCGGGGAGGGATGGCGCGAGGTGTCGGTCATGGTGTTCGGGCCCGTTCCGTTTCGCCGATGGACGACGCACTTCGCCGTCGGCGTCGGCGTACCCACCTGCGGGGGCCGCGTAGCGGAGGAAGCCGTCGCAGCGGTGACCCCGCTATCCCGCTGCCTGCTGCAACTTTGCGAACGCGTACTGCAGGAAGTCTGCTCCGGCGACGGCGGTGAAGATCGACATCGCCGTGCGGGTAGCCGTCGGCGCGAAGACGAGCCCCATCGTGAACCCCGTCGCCACCCACTGCGCCAAACACATCGGGCAGGTGACCAGTTCGCCGACGGAGTGGTGGATCCCGTTGTGCGAGCGCACCTCCTCGTGCAGCTCGCTGGGCGCGCTGACCCCCTCATAGACGGTGAACGGCGCCCGCAGGGGGCTGGTGACCGCGTCCTTCGCCAACGTGCGGCTGAGGCGGTGCGTGGCGACGCTGAGTTGTACCGCGTCCCACGGCGTGAGCTGCGCCGGGGGCAGCCCCAGCTTCTTGGCCGCCAGCAACGCGCCGCCCGTTCCGGCGGCGTACACGGACATCAACTTCAGGTAGCCCCCGAGCGGGCGGTCCTCGCCGTTGCGATATTCGGCGGCCTGACGCTGCGCCCAGCCGCGGACGCCCGCCTTGGTAATCGTGTCGGTCACGGCCATGCGGTACCCGCAACCGGTGGGCGGGTAATCCAAGCGGCATGCGGACCTGGCAGCCACTCGAACAACTCATCGGACGGATCGAGCAGCTCTCCGTCCTCGACCGGCCGGCCGATCTCGTCAATGGCGTGCTGCGCAAAGCGATACCTCAGGGGTCGGTGGAAGATGCGCTGAGCGGCACGCCGATCGGCCACCCCCTTCATCCGGCCATGGTCACCGTGCCGATCGGTGCCTGGACGTCGTCGCTGGTCTTCGACGTCATCGGCGACGACACAGCGGCCCGGCGGCTGATCGCGATCGGGTGCGTCAGTGCCCTGCCGACGGCTGCGGCTGGAGCGGCGGACTGGATGTCGACGCACGGGCCCGAGCGGCGAGTGGGTCTCGTCCACGCCCTGCTGAACTACACGGCGCTCGGGGCATACGCAATGAGCTGGCTGGCCCGACGCCGGGGTCGGCGGGCGCGGGGAGTCATGCTCTCGCTCGCCGGGGCCGGGTTGGTCTCCGCCTCGGGGTGGCTGGGCGGTCACCTGTCCTACTCGCTCGGCATCGGCGTGGACACCACGGTCTTCGAGCAGTTGCCGGAGGACTGGACCGACGTGACAGCCGAGACGGTACTGCCGGCCGACGGCGAGTTCGTCGCCGCCGATGCCGGCGGTGTGCCCGTGCTGCTCTCGAGGCACAACGGGACAGTCACCGCGTTGGCCGACCGCTGCACGCACCGTGGCGGCCCGTTGCACGAAGGCGAACTCGACGGCGGATGCGTCGTCTGCCCATGGCACGGAAGCGCCTTCTCCCTGGCCGACGGGTCGGTGCAGGCCGGTCCGGCGACCCGTCCACAGGCCGTCCTTGAGACGCGGATCGAGAACGGGCGCCTGCAGGTCCGGCGACAGGATCGCCGCACCATGCGCACCCAGCTGGCGGACCCCTGAACCCCGAACGCGGCCATGAGCACCCTTGCGTCGATCCTCTGGATGAATGTGTTTGCTGACGTTCCCGCTCCGGTGGTCCCCGCGGCGCTGGATTACTGGGAGAGAGCCACGGGCGCAGAGCGAGGAGAGCCGACCGGCTCTCGACGGGAGTTCATCCCGCTCGTGCCGCCGGACGGGGACCGCTATTTCTGGGTGCAGCGGATGCAGGGCGGCTCCGCCGGCTGGCACCTGGATCTCTACGTCCCGTCCGCGGCCGAGGCGACAGCGTCGGCCGTCGAGGCGGGGGCGGGGGTGGTCGGCGAGCAGCCGTGGTTCTTCGCGTTCACGAGTCCAGGCGGGCAGCCGTTCTGTCTCGTCGACGAGGACCGTCCCGGCCGTTGTCGTCCGGTCCCGTCGACGTGGCGCGACGGTCGGCGCAGTCTTGTGGACCAGCTGTGCATCGACATTCCGGCCGACCGCTTCGAGGCGGAGTGCGACTTCTGGGCCGAGCTCACCGGGTGGCCGCGCGAACGTGGCAGCGAACTGCCGGAGTTCGACCGACTCACCGTGCCGACCCGGCTACCCCTGCGGATCCTGCTGCAGCGGCTCGGGGCCGACGACACCAACGGCATCCGGGCACACGTCGACATGTCCTGCGACGATCGCGACGCCGAGGCCGCCCGTCATCAGGAGTTCGGCGCCACCCTGCAGCTGCGCGCCGAGCACTGGACGACCCTGCGTGACCCGGTCGGGCTGACCTACTGCATCACCGACCGCGGCGTCAGCTGACGATGCCTTCCGCGGCGGCCACCGAGATTCCGGTGCGCGTCCACAGCTGCAACAGGAAGTCGTCCTCGACGTGGCTGACGACGAGGTGCCGGCCGGCGCCGATCGCGGCGTGCACGGCCCCCGCGGTGTGCGGCTGCATGAGCGACGAACGCCGCCAGTGGCAGGCGACCAGCACGCCGTCGTCGTCGAGGGAGTCCTCGATTCGCTGCGCGAGGGCGTCGAGGTCGGCACAGTAGTACCCGACCTCGCTCAGAACGATCAGGTCGAACCGGCCGCCCGGCCATTGATCCGGAATCGCGCCGACGCCCACCTCCACGTGGGCGAGGTCGCCGAGCCGCTGGGCGGCCCGTTCGACTGCCGCTCCGGCTATGTCCCAGGCCACCACCTCGTCACACCGGGTCGCCAGGTCGGCGGTGAGCAGGCCGGTGGCGCAGCCCGGCTCGAACGCCCGGTGGAAACGCGGCTTGGTCAGGGCCGCCAGGATCGCAGCTCGCTTGCGCCGCTCGTAGAAGCGCTCGTTCAGCTTCCAGGGGTCGTCCTCCCGCGCGTACAACTCTTCGAAGTAGTCGCGGGAAACGACCTCGCCGGCCGACTCGACGACGAAGATCTCCGTCTCGCGACGGAAGTGCTCGAGCATCGCCGCGTCGAGGATGGGCTCCTGGGCGCCACCAGCGGCCAGGGGCTGGTGCTGGCTGACGTGACACTCGATGGCGGCGGCCTTGGCCTGGACGGCGGCGTGGTCGAGCCGCACTCCGCGCAGCTGCCCGGCCGGCAGGTCGCCCCCGTCCCGCTCGGCCCAGGCCCAGACCCGGATCGGGAACTGCCAGTGCCGGGCCCCGGTTCGCTGGCAGACCTCAGCGGCCGACCGGGCGCAGGCCTCGTAGTCCGGATGGCGGTCACCACTCCAGGTCGACACCACGTGAGTGCAGTTCCGGGCGACGCGCTCGAGCGCGTCGACGAGCTCGTCGGCGTGCTGGTCCAGGTGCCCGTCGGGCAGGCCGAGGAGCTGCACCTGGGCCCGTGGGGCGAGCGCGGAGACCGCTGCATAGACCTCGCGGCGGCGCAGGGACGTCAGGGCGTCGGCCGACTGGGCGCCATACGCGGGGTTGGACGTGTCCCCGTCGGTGGCAACCACGACGGTGACGTCCGCCCCCGCCGCCGCCGCGCTGGCGATCAGTCCGCCTGCTCCGAGCGTCTCGTCACCCGGATGCGCCGCGACGACCAGGAGGTGGTCTGCGGGGCCGGGGGGCGGCACGGTCGGCGGCCGGTCCAGGAGCTGCGCCCAGGCTGATGCCGACATGTTCACCTGCCGATCGTTTCATGACGTTCGTCCGGTTACGACCGGCGTACAGCGGGGAGTGCTCCCACGCGGCCTAGTCGCTGATCCCGAGCCGATCGGTCAGGAAGAGAAACGCGGCGGCGAAGTCGTGCTCGGCGTTGTCGCGCCGGATGCGCTCCCAGTCGAGCTGCTCGCGCACAGCCCGGATGGGAGGCAGCAGCGCGCCGAAGTCGCAATAGTGCTCGCTGAGGGCCTGCAGCTTCGTGGTGACGACCTCGGTGGCGCGCAACACCGGAATCCGGATGCCGAGGACTTCCAGCTCGTCGACCGCCGACAGCGTGTCGCCGGTGACCGGTGTCCCGTTCAGCCGGTGCAGCACGTCCACGAACACCCCGTCCGCGTGCGCTTTGAACAACCAGTCCTCGGGAGTCCGCTCGATCTGGAAGCCCGCCTCGTGCAACGTCGCGGCGGCCGGGTCGGCGTCGTCCTCGGCAACCACCAGGTCGACGTCGTGGACCGGCTCGGGCGCCCCGTGCGCCCAGAGCGCATAGCCCCCGCCCAGCGCGAAGTCCGGCCCGTGCTCCTTCAAGGCGGACGCAGCGCGTTTGAGGGTCTCGCGCAATTGGTCGTGGCGGTCGGTCACGCCGGCTCCTTCTGCTTCGACTGGTGTCGGGTGGGTACCCCTTTGCCCATGCGGCTTGCCACTTTCAACATCCTGCACGGCCGGACCGTGGCCGACGGCATCGTCGATCTGGACCGGCTGCGGGACGCGGTGCGCACGATCGACGCCGACGTCCTGGCTATGCAGGAGGTCGACTGCGACCAGCCCCGCTCGGAGATGGCCGACCTGACGGCGGTCGCCGCCGAGGCGATGGGCGCCGTCAGTCACCGGTTCGTGGCCGCGCTCGCGGGAACGCCCGGTGCCACGTGGATCGCCGCGACCGGCGAGGAGCAGCCCGGCACCGCCGGCTACGGCGTCTCGTTGCTGTCGCGGTATCCGGCGCTCAACTGGCAGGTGCTGCGGCTGCCCCGGATCCCGGTGCGGTTCCCTATGTTCCTGCCCGGCCCGCGCCGGGTGATGGTAGTTCGTGAGGAGCCGCGCGCGGTCGTGGTGGCGCAACTCGAAACCCCGGCCGGGCCGCTGACCGTCGCCAACACGCATTTGTCGTTCGTACCCGGATGGAACCGGGTGCAGCTGCGTCGACTGCGACGGGATCTGTCCGGGCTGCCAGGACCACGGATCCTCATGGGGGATCTGAACCTGACCCCGCCGACGGCCGCCCGCTGGACGGGGCTGCGCTCCCTCGCCGCGGCGCCGACCTTCCCGGCGCATGACCCGTGCCGGCAGCTCGACCACATCCTCACCGACGACGACCGGATGACGGCCGCGTCATGTGCAACACCCGACGTCCCTGTTTCCGATCACCGGCCGCTCGTGGTCGACATCCGCGGGTTCGGATGACCAGGTTCTGGGTAACTTCCACATGGTCGAGCCGTCGGCCTACCTCCCGCTCGAAAGTTAGCCGTGATGACTGTCTCGACCGCCCTCCGCCCCACCAGTCATGACCTCATTCGCTTCCTGCTCGCCCGCGTGGACGACGACGTCGCCGAGTTGAAGCGGCTCATCCGCCAGCAGGGCGACAGCCCGGACACCACCGAGGGCGTGCGGGCGATCGTGCGCCAGCAGGCCGAGGCGGCGTCAAAGCGGCGGATGATCGGCGCGCTCCAGCAGCTGTTGGTCCTGCGCGACCAGCCGCTGGAGAAGACGGTCCGCGATGCTGCGACGCAGATGCTGCGCGTGCTGGCCATGCCCTACGACGGCCACCCGGCCTACCGTGCGGAGTGGCGGCCCGCCGGAGCGCGGTGAGCTCGTCCCGGTCTGCGGGCGGAATCGCCAGCCTGCCCGAGCGCGACCAGGCGCTGCTGCGCCCCGCCCCGCTGCCGCAGACGGTGCCGGCGATGCTGGCGACACTGACCGAGGACCGATTCTCCCGCTCCGACTGGATCTTCGAACGCAAGCTGGATGGTGTCCGCTGCCTGGCCCGCCGCGACGGTCGCGGGGCGGTCCGGCTGTTGTCGCGCCGTGATCAGGACATGAGCCGGACCTATCCCGAGATCGTCGATGCCCTCGCCGAGCAGGCCGACACAGACCTCGTCGTCGACGGTGAGGTGGTGGCCTTCGTGGGGCGCCGGACCAGCTTCGAACGGCTGCAGGGACGGCTCGGGTTGACCGATCCGGATGCCGCCCGGGCGGCCGGCATCGCCGTATTCTTCTACGTCTTCGATCTGCTGCACCTGGACGGTCGGGACACGCGGCGCCTGCCCCTGCTCAGCCGCAAGAAGCTGTTGCGGGCGGCGCTCACGTTCGACGACCCGCTTCGCTACACCACACACCGGCGCGAGGCCGGCGAAGAGGCGTTCCGCGCCGCCTGCGAGCGCGGCGACGAAGGCGTGATCGCGAAGCGCGCCGCCGCACCGTACAGCGGCGGACGCTCGAAGGACTGGCTGAAGTTCAAGTGCGTTCGCGACCAGGAATTCGTGATCGCCGGCTGGACCGATCCGCAGGGCAGCCGGTCGGCGTTCGGCGCCCTGCTGCTCGGCTACTACGGCGACGGCAAGCTGCACTACGCGGGAAAGGTCGGTACCGGTTTCGGCGACGCCATGCTGCGCCGCCTCGGTGCCGAGCTGTCGGCCCGAGCGGTGGAAAGTTCACCGTTCGGCGAGCGGGTCAAGGAGCGCGACGTGCACTGGGCCCGGCCCGAGCTGGTTGCCCAGATCGGTTTCACCGAGTGGACGCGCGACGGGATGCTGCGCCATCCCCGCTTCCAGGGACTGCGCACCGACAAGGCCGCGCAGGACGTCGTCCGCGAGTAGGGACAGGCGTTGCCCACCGGCCCACAACGGTGGTATCCAGCGGTGTGCCTTCCACTGTCGAGACGCGACTGCGGTGCCCGCTCTGTGGTCAGCCCGCGACGGCGACGATTCGCTGGACCCAGCGCGGCGGCGCGCCGCACGCCGAGGTGGCGGAGTTCCGCTGCCCCAACGGCGATCAGGTCGACGCGGAGACGGTCCGCGAGATCATCGGCGCCCCGTGAGGCCGCCGCTCACTCGGCGGTGATCGTGGCCGCCTCGATGGCGCCGGCCGGACCGTCGCCTTCTGCCGCCGCGCGCTGTCGCTCGGCTCCGGTTCCGTCCGTCTTGATCTGCTTCAGCGCCCGGCGGACATCGTCGGTGTCGCCGGCGGCGTCCAACGCGGGTTGTACGTAGGTCACCAGCGCGTCCACCAGCTCCCAGGCCGGCGCGAGCGGCGTCGCTCCGGCGGCGCGGGTGAGGTCGACGAGGTCGCGGGTCATGCCGAAGCGGGCCGCCCGCCACGAGGCGGCGCGCAGCAGCTCGCTCGGCAGCTCGACGGTTCGATCTTCAGCTGCCGCCGTGTCGACGAGCGCCCGGCTCAGTCCGGCGAGTGCCGCAGCGGTCGCGACGTCGATGCAGACGTCGCACACGCGCAGCTCGACGGTGGGGTAGTCGGCCGACAACCGGGCGTCGAAATAAATCATGCCTTCATCGCGGGCCGCGCCCGTGTCGATGAGGTCCTGGACCAGGGCACGATAGGCGGCCGGGCCGGCGAAGCTGTTGGTCGGGCCCGCGGTCGGCCACTGGTTCCAGACGATGCGGCGATAGCTCGCATAGCCGGTGTCGCGGCCGGCGTGGAACGGTGAGTTGGCGGTCAGCGCGGCCAGCACCGACAGCCAGGGCGCGATGCGGTTCAGCACCGCGACGGCCTCGTCGTCGGACTCGACCGACACATGGATGTGCATCGCGCAGGTCAACTCGCTGCGCTGCAGCGCCGCGAAGCGCCGCTCCATGTGGTGGTAGCGCGGGTCGTCGGTGGTTCGGCTGTCGTCGCCGACCGGGCTGGTACCGGAGGCGATGAGACGGGCGCCGCGGCGTCGCGCCACCTCGACGAGCCGGCGTCGCTGGCCGGTCAGTTCGTGAGCCAGCTCGGCCAGCGACGTGGCCGGTGACGAGGCGTGCTCCGTCTGGGCCTGCTTGAGTTCCTTCTCGAACTGGCCTTCGCCGTCGCCCGTGCGTTCCGCGGCAGCCGCAACATCAGGACCGACGTCGACCAGCCGGTCGCGGTCGGCGTCGAACAGCAGGAATTCCTCTTCCACTCCCACGGTGCGCACCCGCTTGTTGTGCCCACGATGCGGGAACGCTTGTCAGTGACGGAGGGAGCATGCGGTGGCTGTGAAGAACGACAAGCAGTACGAGGCGCTCAAGGACAAGGGCATGTCGAAGGAGCGCGCCGCGAAGATCGCCAACTCGCCGAACGCGTCGAAGAACGGTGGCAAGAAGAGCGGCTCGGGCGGGAGCTCGAAGCAGGGTGGGACCACGGCGCAGAAGAAGGAAGCCGGCCGTAAGGGCGGCAAGGCCGCGGCCGCGAAGTCGTAGGAGTAGCGCTCAGTCGGCCGGGATGTCGGCCAGGTCGCGGATCCGCCAGAAATGGCCGACCGGCCCGCGGCCGGCGCCCAGGGGGAACGACCCTCGCACGGCGCCTGTCACGAACCGTTTGCCGAAGGTGACCGCGGTGGGCACGTCGAGGCCGCGGGCGAGCGCCGCGGTGATCGATGCCGCGAGCGTGTCGCCGGAGCCGTGCGTGTGCACGGTGTCGGTTCGAGCGGCCCGGAACTCGGTGAAGGTGGAGCCGTCGTAGAGCACGTCGACAGCGTCGCCGCTCGGCAGGTGACCGCCCTTGACGAGGACCCATTGGGGACCGAGGGCGTGCAGCGCGCGGGCCGCGTCTTCCATGTCGGCGCGACGCTGCACATCGATCCCGGTGAGCAGCCGGACCTCGTGCAGGTTCGGGGTGACGATTGTGGCCAGCGGGATGATCAGCGAGCGAAGCGCGTCCATCGCGTCCGGCTGGAGCAGCGCATTCCCGTGCTGCGACGCGGCGACCGGGTCGACGACGAGCGGCGTGACAGTCAGTCGCGCGACCGTCTCAGCGATCGCGGCCATGATCGGCGCGGAGGCGAGCATGCCGGTCTTGGCCGCGCCGATCCCGATGTCGCCGGCCACGGTCTCGATCTGCTCGGCGACCGCGTGCGGGGGCAGCTCGTAGAACGCGCTGACGCCCAGCGAGTTCTGCACGGTGACCGCGGTGATCGCCGACATCCCGTGCACCTGACAGGCCAGGAACGTCTTGAGGTCCGCCTGCAGCCCCGCCCCGCCGCCCGAGTCAGAGCCGGCGATGGTGAGGGCGGTTGGGGGTTGGTTGGGGGCGCTCATGCCGGCCAGTATTTCGGCCGGCCGAGCGTCACGGCCAGCCGGCCTCGCGCGCGATCCGATGGCATCGACCCGGTTGCGCGCGTTCAGCGTGGCCAGCGCATTGGACAGGTAGTTGCGCACCGTGGCGGTCGCAGGAACAGCGTGGACGCGATGAGTTCCGTGGACGAGCCGTCGCGGCACAGCGCAGCACGTCGGTCTCGCGCGGAGTCAACGGGCTGATCCCGGTCTTCAGCGCGGCCGCGACGAGTTCGGGGTCCAGCACCCGCTCGCCGGCGCCGACACGACGGATCGCCTGGGTCAGGTCGGCGGCGGGCGCGTCCTTCCGCAGGAAGCCGCGCACATGCATCTGCAACGCCCGCAGGACGTGACTGGGCTGGGTGAGCCCGGTCAGGATCAGGCAGCGGCAGCTGGGCAGCACGTCGTACAGCTGCGCGGCCGCCGCCAGTCCGTCCATGCCGGGTAGGTCGATATCGAGCACCGCGACGTCCGGATGATGCTTGCTGCTCACGTCCGTCGTCCTGGACGCGTTCGACCTCATCGCCGGCGACCAGCTGGACCTCGTGCGCGAGTGCGAGGCCGAGGAATGCACGCGGTTGTTCGTCGACTCCTCCCACGGGCGGACCAGACGGTGGTGCGGCATGGCCGAATGCGGCAACCGGGCGAAGGTCCGCGCGTACCGGCAGCGGCACGAGGCGGCGAGCGCGGCGGACGCCCGGTCGCGCCGGGCGTAGCCTCGCCGGTGATGAAACCAGCCGGTTTTGACTCGTCGACGGGCGCCGCCCCCGCGAGCGGTGTGCTCGGTGCGCTCGAGCGCGCACGGGCCGCCTTCACGGCCGGCAACCCCCGGAGCTACGCCGCCCATCAAATCGCCGCGCGGGTGATGCCGGGAGGCAACACCCGGACGACGCTGTTCCATTCACCTTTCCCGCTCACCATGCTCGGCGGCGCCGGCTGCCGGATGACCGACGTCGACGGCCACGAGTACGTCGACCTGCTGGGCGAGTACACCGCGGGCCTGTACGGGCACAACAATCCCGTCATCCGGGCAGCTATCGACGAGGCCCTGGACAATGGCTGGAACCTGGGTGCCCACGGGGTGCCGGAGGCTCGGCTCGCGGCCCTGCTCACCGAGCGATTCCCGTCGCTCGACCTCGTCCGATTCACCAACTCCGGGACCGAGGCCAACCTCCTCGCCCTCGCCACGGCCCGCGCGCAGACAGGCCGGACGAAGGTGCTGGTCTTCGACGGCGCGTACCACGGGTCGATCCTGTCCTTCGGCCGCGGCGGCGCCGCCGCGATCAATGCCCCCCACGAATGGATCATCGGGACGTACAACGACACGCGCGGTACCGCCGAACTCATCGCTGAGCACGCGGCGGAACTCGCCGCGGTGCTGGTCGAACCCATGCTGGGCAGCGGGGGATGCGTTCCGGCCGCCCCGTCGTTTCTCGAGATGTTGCGCGTCCGGACCCGCGAAGCCGGAACCCTGCTGATCTTCGACGAAGTGATGACCTCACGGATGTCGGCCGGCGGGATGCAGGCCCGGCTCGGCATCACGCCGGACCTCACCACTCTGGGCAAGTACCTCGGCGGCGGCATGACGTTCGGCGCGTTCGGCGGCCGATCCGACCTCATGGCGATGTACGACCCGCGAAGTCCGGTCGCGGTACCGCACAGCGGAACCTTCAACAACAACGTCCTGAGCATGGCCGCCGGCTTCGCCGGGCTCAGCGAGATCTTCGGCGCCGACGTCGCGTCCGCTCTGTTCGACCGGGGCGAGGTGCTCCGCCGCCGTCTGAACGAGTTGTGTACAGGCACGGACATACCGATGCAGTGGACCGGCCTGGGCAGTCTCATGACCGTCCATTTCCAGCGGGAGGCGATCCGCTCGGCCAAGGACATCCGCGAAGCGCCCGAGTTGCGGGAGCTGTTTCACCTGGACATGTTGGCCCGCGGGTTCTACCTCGCCCGGCGGGGCATGGTCGCGCTCAGCCTCGAAATCGGCGACGCCGAATGTGATGCCTTCGTAGCGGCTGTCGCGGATTTCCTCAGGAGACCGCCATCTTCACCAACTGCGTGACCTTCTTCTCGACCGCCGGACTCCATTTCTTGAGCGCGTAGGACGATGGCCACATGTCACCGTCGTCGAGGTTCGCCGTGTCCTGAAAGCCGAGGGTCGAGTAGCGGTACTTGAACTTGCCGGAGTCCTGGAGGAAGACGACGACCTTCCCGTCCTCGTCGGCGTAGGCCGGCATGCCGTACCAGGTCTTCGGCGCCAACCCCGGCGCGGCGGCGGTGACGGCGACGTGAACGCGCTCGGCGAGTTCACGGTCGCCCGGCGCCATCTTCGCGATGGCGTCCATCACCGCCTGCAGCCCGTCGGCCTTCTTGACCCCCTTCTTACCTTCCGCGCGCAGCTCGTTGGCGCGCTGTTGCATCGCGGCACGCTCCTCCGCGCTGAAACCGTTGGACCTCTCATTGGCTGTCTTCGCGGGCATTGCGTCTCCTTCAGGGCGGACCGGGTCATCGCTTCGGTTCCGAGGCTAGGGAGGCACGGACGAGGATTGCTTCTCGATTCCTGATCGATCGACAACAAGGGTAGGGCCGGTCGCCGCGCCCCTGTTGCCCACGTTGCATTCGGTGTAGTCGCCGCCATTGGCCTGCACACGGTCGTCCGGGGTCCTCGCGGCGAACTGATCAGGAATCGAGAAGCGTCCGCCCGCAGGTCCTACCTAGCGTGTCCGTCATGGAAAACACCAAGCATTCGCAAGCACAACCCGCCGTGACGTCGATCGAATCGGTCACCCTCGAGGTGCCCGACCCGACCGTCGCCGAGAGGTTCTACGCCAACGCTTTCGACCTGGGCACTCGACTGGCCGTCCGCGCAACGAAGGCGCCGACAGCCGGGTTCCGCGGATTCACGCTGTCGCTCGTCGTGTCGCAACCGAGCACGGTCGACGCGCTGCTCACGGCCGCCCTGGACGCCGGTGCGACCACGCTGAAGCCGGCCAAGAAAGGGATGTGGGGTTACGGGGGCGTCGTAGCGGCTCCGGACGGCGCGATTTGGAAGGTCGCGACCTCGGCGAAGAAAGACACCGGTCCGGCCACCAGGCAGATCGAGGACATCGTGCTGTTGCTGGGCGTCGCGGACGTGAAGGCGACGAAGCGGTTCTACACCGAACGCGGCCTGAGCGTGGCGAAGAGCTTCGGCAGCAAGTACGTCGAGTTCGAGGCTGCGGCCGGACACATCAAACTCGCGCTCTACGGGCGCCGGGCGCTCGCGAAGGATGCCGGCGTGCCCGAGCACGGCAGCGGATCCCATCGGATCCTGATCCATGGTGGCGCCGCTCCGTTCACCGACCCCGACGGATTCCAATGGGCCGCTCCGCCCACCGAGGGCTGACTCCCGCACCATGGCGTCAACCCGTGGACCTCACTCGTTCGACCGCGAGGTCGCGCACCCGCAGCAACATCGGCTGAGCTGCTCCCTACGTCGAGGGCCGCCTGAATGCGCGTGCCCCGTAGGGTCGGCGTCGGTGTCGGCGCCGGTGGAAACGGAGAAGTCGTGGCGATTGAGCGCGGGCTGGCCGGGGTCGTTCCCTATGCCGCCGTGGGTTCCGGGCGTCCGGTCGTTATCTGCACCGGTCTCTGGCACACCACCGGCGTGCAGAGCGACTCCCTGGTCCGAGGCGCCATCGGGCCCATGCGCGAGCTTCGCCCCGGCCACCGGTTGATCATCATCAACCGACGTCCCGGTCTGCCGACCGGTGTATCGATCGGCGATATCGCGGCCGAGTACGCGCACGCGATCCGCGAGCACTTCGGCGAGAGGGTCGACGTCATGGGGAACTCGACGGGGGGCAGCATCGCCCAGCAGCTCGCCGCCGATCACCCCGCCACGGTTCGGCGGCTCGTGCTGATCAGCACGGCCTGCCGTCTCGGCCCGGAGGCTCTTGAGAGCCAGGCTCGCATCGCTGCCGCGCTGCGCGAGGGACGTGAGCGTGATGCCTTCGCCGAAATGGCGGAAGACCTGGCACCTCGCGGATTGCGAACCGTTGCGCGTGGGGCGGGTCGAGTCGTTGCTCGCCGCGCGATTCCCGACGCTCAGACGCAGGCAGACCTGGCGGCGACGTTGGAGGCAGAAGACGCCTTCGACCTCGCCAAGTGCGCAAACCCGATCCAGGCGCCCACGCTGATCGTCGGGGGCGGTCGCGACCGTTTCTACTCCCGAGACCTGTTCGAGGAGACAGCCGCGCTGATTCCGAACAGCCGGCTTGCCCTGTTCCCGCGCCGTGGCCACATCACCGTTGCCACCGACCGCACTGTTCGAGCGACGGTGGCTGAATTCGTCCGCGCACCCTAGGTCCGAGGCGCCAGCTTCGGACCTAGGGTGCCGCGCGAGGGGGCGGGACTTCGTCCTCAACGGCCGTCGTGCATCAGGGCGACGTCTACTACCGGTCGGGGTACGGGTCGTTGACGCTGTCGCCACCAGTGATCGTGTCCCAATACCCGTTCTCGCACTGCGGGCACGGCGGCAGATGCTTGGTCGACCCGACGTCGATGGAGTAGCCACATTTCGTGCACTTGTAGGTGCCAGCGCTGACGTCGCTTCCTGCCGGGACTGGGTCCGCCATGATCGATCCTCTCGTAATTTCAAGCAGGCCTACCCACGAAGACGTAAGACTGTTGTCTGGCAGGCGTCCGCGGACGCTTGTGTCAGAGGCCTTGCCGCAATCCCCCCATCAATTGGCCCAGCTACCGATCGGGCGAGCGCATGATCATGGACCAGACCTTCGTTTGGCGAGACCGCGAAATCGCATGGCACAGCCGAGGTTCAGGCCCGGCAGTCGTGTTCTGCCACGGCACGCCATGGTCGTCCGCGTTATGGGCGCCGTTCGCGCGCGCGCTGGCAGATGACTTCACCGTCTACCTGTGGGACATGCCCGGATACGGCGCCTCATCGAAGAGCGCCGAGCATGACGTGGACCTGAACGTGCAAGGCCAGGCGTTCACGGCACTGCTCGACCACTGGGGGCTGCAGCGTCCGCACGTCGTGGCCCACGACTACGGCGGCGCAGTCACGCTGCGGGCCCACCTGCTGCACAAAGTCACGTTCGGTTCCCTGTGCCTGGTGGACGTGGTCGCGCTTCGTCCGTGGGGGTCGGACTACTTCACCTTGGTCAAAGACAACGCGGAGGTGTTTGCTCAGTTGCCCGCCGCGATACACCGTGGCGCGTTGGAGGCCTACATCGCCGGCGCCAGCCACGTCGGTCTGCGTCCGACCGATATGGCGATGCTCATGGCTCCCTGGTGTGACGACGCCGGTCAACCTGCTTTCTACCGTCAGATCGCTCAGGCCGACGAGCGGTTCACCGCGGACTTCGAAGGACTGCTCGGTGAAGTTTCCGCACCAACCCACATAGTGTGGGGCGAGAACGACCGGTGGATACCGATCGATCGAGCGCATCGTTTGCATGAAGCCATCCCCGGAAGCTCATTGAGTCTCGTGCCTGATGCCGGCCACCTCGTCCAGCTCGATCAACCCGTCGTCATCGCTTCGGAGATCCGCCGCTGGCTAACCCACGTGGCCTTTCTTGAGTGAATCCGCTTCGGATCAAGATCGCACGGACGGCTCCGCCGCTGACGTGCGCTCCTGTGCCGACGCCTGCACAACCCGCGCACCATGGAATCGGGTGGTGTCTGCTGACGCCAGATCGCCGATATTTGCGCCGCTAGATTTCGCGATCTTGTGCAGACACGCCGGCAGCGGCCGGCGTGTCTGCACAAGATCACCGTGAAACGCAGACCAATCGACCGCTCGGCGCGCGAAGCTGCGAGAGGCGCGGGGGGTTGATGACCTGCCGACGTGCGCGGACGTGCGGTCCGGGGCCGGTGAGGTGTATCGACCTGGAACGGTGTTGCTCGTAGACCCCAACACTCCCGCCTCGGCAGATGTGCGTCGTATGCGTCGGAGACTGCAGCCGACACCGGCCGTGCCGGCACCGTCGCGACCGTGGGCACGGTGCTGTTAGGCGTGGCTGTCTTACTCGCGGCGCCGTTCTCGCTGCACCCGTCGATAGCGAACCTGCCGTCGCCGTACCTGGTTCGCGCAGATCAGTCCGTATGTACCTGGCGGGGCGCGTGAGTTTCGATCATCGGGACGAGCTGTCATGCCGCCAAGCGCACGCTGCGTAGCGTGCAGGACATGTTCGACGGATTCACTCTGGACTATGTGACGGTTGGCGAGGTCACGCTTCGGGTCCGGTACGGCGGCCTCGGCACGCCCGTCGTGCTACTGCATGGACATCCGCGCACGCACACCACGTGGCACGCCGTCGCTCCGCTGCTGGCCGCAGACCATCTGGTCGTGACACCTGACCTTCGCGGGTACGGCCGGTCGACGCTCCCTCCGGACGCTGTCGGGCACGCTCAATCCAGCAAACGCGCAATGGCGACCGACGTTGCGATGCTCATGTCGCACCTTGGTCATGAGCGCTTCGCTGTCGTAGGCCATGATCGCGGTTCCCTTGTAGCCTTCCGCGCGGCGATGGACTATCCCGGCCGCATCACGCATCTCGTCGTCATGGACGGCCTTCCCGTGATCGAGCACCTCGAACGAGTAGACGCTCGGTTCGCTGCTGCGTGGTGGCACTGGTGGTTCCTCGGTCAAACAGACAAACCAGCCGAACGCGTGATCAACGCCGACCCCGACGCCTGGTACAGCACGCCGCCACCACAGCTGATCGGCGAGGGAAATCATGCTGACATGTGGGTTGCGTTTCGCGATCCCGACGTCGTCCACGCGATGGCCGAGGATTACCGAGCGGGACTCGGCATCGATCGCGATCATGACGCCGCCGACCGCGACGCGGACCGCCGGGTCACATGCCCAATGCTGCTGCTTGAGTCGGCCCTGGACGATCTGAATATTCAGGGCGACCCAGCAGCGATCTGGGCGCGTTGGGTACTTGGCCCGGTCAACCATCACATCATTGACAGTGGTCACCACCAGGCCGAAGAAGCACCCGAGGCCGTTGCTGCCGCGATCCGACGCCATCTGCTTTCCGCGGGCCCAACGAACTGAACCTTGCGCGCGACAGGAACACACGCCTCTGCCGCTTGGTCTCCCCAACTCGTTCACGACGTGCTGAGGCACTTGCAGCCGCGTAGGGCCCTCACCGGTGTTCTCGAGGAGTAGTTCGAACTCGATGGCGGCAGCGGAGCCACCGCCACGCCGGCGAGACTGACGATTCGGGTTCGCCTCGAGGGATTGAATCGACGCATCAATTTCGGACACCGCGGAACCGTGGCGTCGACGGGGTTGCACTCGGCAGTTATCTCCGCGGCGAGGCGCCAGCGGCGCGGGCCGCCCCGATTTGTTTGTGAAGGTGGCAGACAGCCGAGTATTCGACGCGTTCTACATTGCGATGTCAGGTTGGCTAATTTCTAGCCGCGCGCGCCGAGTGTTCGAGTCACTGATCGCGCAGGATGTTGTATTTGTTCCCGTGGCAGTCAACGGGGAGCCGTTCTGGGGAAGCACACCGACGCTGACCGCCACCACGACCACACCGGCCGTTCGACCACGTGAAACCACGACAACCTCCAGCAAGATGCGCTTGAGTCCTTCAGCGGACGCATTGACGAACGGACGGTAAGCACAAGATCGCCTCCGCGACACGCGGCCAGCAGACCACAAGCGGACTGGTCGCTTCCTGCCACACCCCTGGTGGCACGAACAGCCGCCGCGGACTGCTGACGTTCGGTTCAACGGTGGCCTCGAGGCGAGGTCGGCAGTCGGCGGCGCCGTCGAGTCCGGTCTACGTCTGGCTGCTGGCGTACGCGAGGCTGGCGTACGCGTCGAACGTCCCCGGGCCACCGGCGTCCGGACGCGGGGGAATATTTGGCGTGGGTGGCCCCGGGACGGACCCGGAAGGAGGGGCCCTAAGGGTGGCCGTGGGAAGGGATCGCGGTGGGGGCTCCGGTCGGGTGGCTCGGCGTCGGCACCCGCACCGGCGGTGTCACTGACGGGCGGCCGTGTACCGGCGGGACGCTGAACGGCGCACCGCCGGGGTGAGCCACGCTGCCCACGCCGGCAGGCTTTCCGGCGGTTGCCGGCCTGCCAGCGTCACCGGGTTCACCAATCATCACGCCGGCCGGCCTCCGGGTGCCGTGGCCGCGCCCGTAAGCGTGACCGCGTCCCCGGCTCGAGTGGGACGAGTGGCCGGCGAGGACAGGGCCCGCGTGCTGCTGTGCCTTCGACGCAGCGGTGCTCGGCAGGGTGCGACCCGGTTCGGAAGGCCTACTGCCCGACGCGGCAGCCAGCGCTACACCGCCCGTCGCCGCCACCGCCAGCACGGCGAGGGTAGCTGACTTGACCAAACGCATGAGACTTCCCATCCGAGGATCCGGCTCCGTACACACAGCAGCGTCCAACCCAACGGAAATGTCACACCTGAAGCGGAGGTGGGTCATCGAAGGATTTGGTCAGAGACGGCGACCTACTGCTGGGCGAAGAATCGGAGTTCCTGTGCCTGCCTAAACGGCGACTTGACGTAGCGTGAGATCTACGTAATGTCGGAGTCATCGTGCGCGCTCATGGCACGGTGCCGTGACGGGTCGACCACCCCCGAGTCGACCCGTCACGGCATGTCGAAGGAGTCCGGGCAGGGGCCCACCTTTCGTTGCTGAGGAACGTAAGTTGACCCGACCCACACCGATCCCGCTGCGGCCAGTAAACGACCTGCCGGCTCACCGGCCGTCCGCGGCGAACGAGCGCGCGTCACAGGGCGCGTGCCGACCGCGGCCGACGCGCGGCAACGCGTCCGGCCCGAGGCAGCCCCGTCCCGCGGCGGCGATTAGCGGGGGAGCGGGCAGGCCCCGCGCGACATCGCCGATATTCGTCGACGAGTCGGGTCGGCGTACTCGGTTAGCCCGACTGACCGTGCGCGCGATCGTCGCGCTCATGGTCCTCGGTATCGCAGCTCTCGGGCTGAGCGTCATCGGCGGGGTTCCGCTGCCTGGCGTGACCCCGCGTGTCGCGCTACCGAGCGGTGAGCGCGCGCACCCGCGCACCACCGGCATCAGCAAGCCTTTGCGACCCGTGCCCGAACCTACGAATGTAGCCGCGCGGCGGGGCATTACGCCGGCGTCCGGTGGGACGCCGACCGCCTCCGATGCGGCGGGCGGCGGGGGTTCGCGTGCCTCGGCCGGCGTTCAGGCTCCTCCGTCGGGGAGTTCGACGACTAGCGGGGCGACGCAGTCTGTCCCGAGACGTACGTCCGCCGTCCCGACGCAGGCGTCGACCCAGCCGGGATTGGGCTACGGTCGCAAGTCCGCCCCGGCGGCCCACACAACGCCGCCCAATAGCAACGGCCTAAGTACTCGCTCCTCCACGCGACCAACACCTCCGTGAAACGCCCCCATGAGGTCCGGGCGCACTGGGGCCTTCTCGCGCTGCTGCTGATTCTGGTCGCGGCACTGCTCACGGTGTCCGCGGTCACGAGTGGTGCGCTGGGCGAGCATCCCTACAATCCGCCGCGCGGGGAGAGGGATGCACCGGTGCCTGCGGCTGTTCTCGCTGGCGGCCCGATCCTTGATGCGACACACCCGTCGGTCGCGGGTCTGCGAGTCGCTCCGCGCACTGTCGTGTTGACGTTCGATGACGGCCCCAGCCCCTACACGCCGCAGGTGTTGGACATTCTCGAGAAGTTCCATGTCCCGGCGACCTTCTTTGTCATCGGGACACACGTCACCGGCAACAGCGCGGCATTGCGCCGCATGGTGGCCGACGGCGACGAGATCGGGGTGCACACCTTCACCCACTCCGACCTCGCAACCATCCCAGCCTGGCGTCGGCAATTGGAACTGGACACGACGCAACTGGCCATCGCTTCGGCGACCGGCTACACGACCGACCTGCTGAGGCCGCCGTTCTCCTCAGAACCGGGGAGTCTGACGCCGGGCGAATGGGGAGCGATCACCCGGGCGGGCAGTTATCGGATCGTGCTCGCCGACCGGGACACCGAAGATTGGCGCCGGCCGGGGGTGGACAGCATCGTGGCCGCGGCCGCGCCCGGGGGTCCGGCCGCCGGCGTGGTGATGCTGCACGACGGCGGGGGTAACCGCAGCCAGACCGTGAGCGCCTTGAAAATCCTCATCCCGGAGTTGAAGGCGCGCGGCTATCGCTTCGCAACCGTCTCGCACGCGATCGGCGTCCGCTCGCCGTGGACGCGCGCATCCGGATGGCAACGAGCACGCGGCAGCGTGGTAATCGGCGCCGTCGTCCTTTCGGGCTGGTTGCGTAACGGGCTACAGGTCCTGTTTCTGACCGTCGGTGTGCTGGCCGTTCTCCGAGTCCTGTTACTCCTCGTTCTTGCCCGCCGCCATGACCGGCTGACCGCCGCCCCTCACCGCCCCGGACCGGCCTCACTGCCGGGCCTGTCGATAGTGGTCCCCGCGTTCAACGAGGAGGCCGGTGTCGAGGCGTGTGTCCGCTCGCTGGTCGCTTGCGATTATCCGCAGTTCGAGGTGATCGTCGTCGATGACGGATCCACAGACGGCACGGCCGACGTCGTCGCAGGGCTCGGCCTGCCTGGACTTCGCCTGCTTAGGCAACCCAACGCGGGGAAGCCGGCGGCCCTCAACGCGGGGATCGCTGCTGCCGTGTACGACGTTCTCGTCCTCGTCGACGGCGACACCGTGTTCGAGCGGGACGCGCTGCGTGAACTGGTGGCGCCCCTACGGGACCCGGCTGTGGGGGCAGTGTCGGGGAACACGAAGGTGGGCAACCGGCAGGGGCTGCTCGGGCGCTGGCAGCACGTTGAGTACGTCATCGGCTTCAATCTTGACCGTCGGATGTTCGATCTGCTGCGGTGCATGCCTACCGTGCCTGGAGCAATCGGGGCGTTCCGTCGCGTGACCCTGACCGACGTGGGTGGCGTCAGCGACCAAACCCTTGCCGAGGACACTGACCTGACGATGGCGATCTGTCGCGCCGGCTGGCGCGTGGTCTACGCCCCGAACGCGCGAGCCTGGACAGAAGCACCAGCCTCGCTGAGCCAGCTATGGCGGCAACGCTACCGGTGGTGCTACGGAACGCTGCAAGCGATGTGGAAGCACCGCGGGGCAGTCCTCCAACGCGGCGCGGCAGGTCATTTCGGCCGCCGTGGGCTGCCCTACCTGCTTCTCTTCCAAGTCCTCCTGCCGCTGCTCGCACCGGTCATCGACCTGGCCGCACTGTTCAGCATCATCACCGGCGACATCGGACTCATCGGCGCGAGCTGGCTCGGTTTCCTCGCGCTGCAATTCATCGCCGCCGGCTACGCGTTCCTGCTCGACGGCGAACGACTCCGCACGCTCTGGGTGCTTCCCATCCAGCAATTCGTGTACCGGCAGCTCATGTATCTCGTGGTCATCCAATCCGTCGCCAGCGCGCTATACGGCGTGCGACTGCGCTGGCACAAACTCGAGCGCACCGGGACATTCGACTCCGTGCCGAGAACCGTCGCACTGGCCGACGTCGGCGGCACGGATGACGGACTGCACGCTTTAGCAGCAGCCCACTTCCACCAGCCATCACCGGCTCCTCGTGCCCATCCGGAATCGCCCGAGTCGCCACGGACACCGGCAACCCTGGCATTGAAGCCCTCGCCCTCGCAGCATCCCTCCGCAGGTCGGCCCGCTGATCGTTCTCCTGTCGTTATCGACGATGCCACCGTCACGCCGGCTGCAAGGCAGCAGTCAGGCGAAGACCCGCCCGCGCGACTCAGACCAAACGCAGCACGACGTCCGCGGCCCCGGAGCCCTCGTGATCAACTTCGCCACACTCGGACTGGCACACCACGATCCTCAAGCTGACGACTGGACCCGCGCCCGCACTACCAGCAGGGTGCCCGAGAGCGCATCAAACTAGAGGTCACGAAATGCCCCGAGCGCGGCCACGTCACGACCGGCCTGTCGGGCAGCCTCACCGTTGACCCATTCGCTCCCTTCGCCGG
>NZ_JBHEMO010000140.1:0-55239 GCF_046262535.1 Jatrophihabitans sp.
AGCTGGCGACGCTGGGCCCGAGTACCGACATCATGCGCTGGGTGTGGGGACTGGCCGCCCGAGCTGCCCACGAGCTGGGTGACCTGGCCGCGGAACGGGAACTCCTGGCCCCGCTCGAGCCCTACCGCCCTGGTCAACTCGGTCGTCTGTTGAGCGCGGAGCGGGATCTGTGTATCGCCCGCCTCGCCGTCGGCAGTGAGACCGACGCGCTCTTCGGAGCGGCGATCGCGGGTTTGCGCGACCGCAGCACGCCGTACCACCTGGCGCACGGCCTCCTCGACCACGCCACGGCGCTGACCGCCGATGATCGAGGCGACGAAGCGGGGCCGCTGATCGACGAGGCCCGCCGCATCGGCGAGGACCTCGGCGCTGCTCAGGTGCTCGAACGCGTCCGATCCGCGGCACCTGAGTCGCTGCCGACACCGGCGTAGCCGGCGGTCGTCAGCTCGCCGCCGAGAGTCGAGAGGCCTGCAGCAGTGGGGCGGATTGCTCCGGCGCGAGCGCGACCGGCGTCCACACGGCGAGTGCGCGCCGCGGATTGGCCGGGTCGGGAATCGTCGTCCGCGCCCCGTGCCCGTCGCGGATCTCGAACAGGTACTCCATCCGCGCGACGTCGGGCAGCTCGACGTCGAGGCGCCAGACACCGGCGGTGCGGACAAAGTCGAGCGGCTCGGCCAGCCCGATCTCCTGGGCCAGCCGGACGCCGGCGGGACGGCCGGGGCGGTCGGCCAGTTGGAAGGCCGCCGTCCGCCTGAGCGAACGCGTTTCCTGCGGCACACCCCGACCCTAGGGCCGGCGTCACAGGTGCGGGTAGCGCCGCGGCCTGACGGGTATATGCCGCGCGACGAAAGGAACGGTTGTGTCTCGATCCCGATGGACGGTGAGCGCTGGTGTGGTGGCGGGGATCCTCGCGCTGAGCGCTTGCTCCGGCAGCTCTGGCGGGACCAAGTCCACCGCCGCCGCATCCTCGAGTTCGGCGGCCCCGGCCGTCAGCCCGCTCACGGGTATGCGAGCGTCGGGCAGCCCCGTCGTCGCGGTGAAGATCGAGGACACCGCGAACGGCCGCCCGCAGGCCGGCACCGACAAAGCCGATCTCGTCTACATCGAGCAGGTGGAAGGCGGCCTGACTCGCCTGCTCGCCGTCTTCAACAGCTCATTGCCGAAGACCGTCGAACCCGTGCGCAGCGTGCGGGCGAACGATCCGGAACTGGCGTCTGAATTCGGCAACATCATTTTCGTCGCATCGGGCGGGTCCGCACGCGGCCTCGGCCCACTCCTGCGTTCCTCGCTGAGACCGGTGATCAACGACCGCAACGGTCCCGGGTTCAGCCGCGACAACAGTCGCCCGGTGCCCTACAACCTGCGCGCCGATCTCACGACGATCGCGGACAAGGTACACGGCCCGAAAGCCGCCGACATCGGTTTGAACTGGTCGGCCCGGCTCACCGCGGCGCAGACTGCGCAGACCAAGCCCGGGCCTCAGGTCGCCACCCGCGTCGGCGCAACGTCGGTCGGCTTCCGGTGGGATGCGAAGTCCGAGCGTTACGTGCGGATCATCGACGGTCGGGTTCAGAAGACAGTGGACGGCAGCGTCATCGACACGCCCAACGTGATCGTTCAGTTCTGCCACGTCCGAAACGGGGGCGGCCGCGATGCGGCCGGCAACTCCACCCGGTACACGTCGACCATCGGCCACGGCCGAGCCGTCGTGTTCCGCAACGGACGCCGCATCGAGGGCACCTGGAGCCGCCCGGCGGCCGGCGATGGCACCAAGCTGACCACGTCCGACGGCAAGCCGATCCCGTTGACGCCGGGCGGGGCCTGGTTCGCGTTGGTGGCTACTGACGCTCCGCTGTCCTGACCCGTGCCGCGGCGGCGACCGGGAACCGCTCGAACCCGTGCAGCACACGGGTCCGGCGGCGTGTCGGCGGCGCCGTCGTCGCGAGCTCCGGAAAGCGCGCGAACAACGTCTCCAGGGCGATCGCGGCTTCCAGGCGAGCCAGCTGGGCGCCGAGGCAGTAGTGGATGCCGGCCGAGAAGGCCAGGTGCAGCCGCGCCTCCGGCCGCGTCACGTCGAAGCAGTCGGGATCGGCGAAGACGTCGGGATCCCGGTTGGCCGCGGCGAGGTGCAAGATCACCCCGCGTCCGGCCTTGACGGTCTGGCCGGCCACCTCCGTCGTCCTCTGGGCGACGCGGACCGTCATTTGCACCGGCGAGTCGAAGCGCAGCACCTCCTCAACCGCGTTCGGCCACCCGTCCGCATCAGCCAGCAGCCCGGCCAGCTGATCGGGGTGCTCGAGCAGCAGCGCGACCGCGTTGCCGATGAGGTTCACCGTCGTCTCGAAGCCGGCGCCCAGCAGCAGCAGCGTGTTCACCCGCAGTTCGGTGTCGGTCAGCCGGTCGCCGTCCTCGCTGATCATCACCAGCTCACCGAGCAGGTCGTCGCCGGGCCGGCGGCGGACGTTGGCGATGTGCTCGTCGAGCATGACGCCGGCCCGGCGGATGGCGGCGTCGGCCGCCCGGAAGTCGCGCCAGGTCAGGGCCGGGTCGAGCGTCATCGCCGCGTCGTTGCCGATGCCGAGCAACTGATCGTGCTGTTCGGCCGGGATCCCCATGATCCGTGCGATGACGGTGACCGGCAGTTTGGCGGCGTAGTCGTCGACGAGGTCGAACTGGCCGCCGCGCGCCGCGACCCGGTCGAGAAGGCCGTTCGCGATCTCACGGATCGTGTCCGTGTAGCCGGCGATGGCGCGCGGCGTGAAGGCGTGAGTGACCAGGCGGCGGATGCGGTTGTGCTGCGGTGGCTCGATCGCGAGTAGCGACGGTGCGTCGACGGGTCCGAGCGCGCGCGGGTCGATCGCGGCCAGCATGACCTTGTTCAGCCACTGCGTCGGCGCGCCGCCGGGGTCGGCGCGGAACGCGTCATCGCGAAGGATGGAGTTGACGACGCCGTGCCGGGCCGTCGCCCCGACCAGGCGATTGCCGCCCAGCGGGCCGAGCGCGCGCAAGTCGGCGTAGAGGCGGGCCGGATCGTCCATGGCGGACGGGTCGGCGGCGGCGCGGGCGATCAGGTCGCCGCGGCGGGCGGCCGTGCGGATGGCGAGTCCGGGCAAGCCGTAGCGGATCCCCCAGACGACGGCCGAACGGGCCGGCGTCATGCCGCACCCGCCACCAGGTCGGCGGCCGGCTGCGTCGCGGCCGCCCGGCTGAGCGCCCGGACCAGGCCCGGGTGCGCCGCGGCCAAGGCGCGCACCGCGCCGGCCGGACCCCCGTCGGCCGTGACGACGTCCTCCACCTGCGCCTGGACGAGCGTCCGCCACCGCGTCCCCAACGCGAGCAGCACCCGCTCGGGCGAGCCGAAGATGTCGGCGTACTCGGGGCGCCAGATGACCTGACCGTCGGCGGTCCAGTTCAACTGGGCCTCGACGGCGCGGAGTGCCTCGTTGTAGCGGTGTGCGTCCTGCCAGCTCATCGCCGCCTCCTCTTCGTCCGGATTCCGTCGTCGGGAATCGTCGACCTGAACGCTAGGAGCTCAGACCGGCGGCCGCGTCCGGCCGGGGAAGGCACTTTCGTCTCCTACCTGGGGAGGACATCTCTGCCCCCCTGAGCCGGATGGCGGCCGGCCCGAATCTCCCTACAGTGAGACCTGTGATTGCGTTGCTCCGCCGCATTCAGGAACGCATCGAGGTGAGCTGCGCCCGCCTCGGGTTGAGCTACCCCTGGTGGATTCCGGCGTACTCGACGCTGGCCTGTATCGCGATCACGATCGCCGCGCTCGCCCAGCGCGGCGCCCATGCCGGCTCGCCGGTGATCATCGCGGCGCTGGTGATGACGCTGCTGCCGACGGCGATCTGGTCGGTACGCGGATGGCTGGTGCAGCCGTGGATCGAGGCCGTCGTGACGTCGGTTGCGGTGGCGCTGTACCTGACGCATCCGGTCGAGCCCGACTTCGCCCCACTGCTCTACCTGATCATCGCCGGCGAGGTCGCCGCCACGATGAAGACGTGGATCGCGATGCTGGTCGCGTCGCTGCAGATCGTGATCCTGGTCGTAGCCGCCGAGAGCGGCCATCTGCACAGCGCACCCCTGTACGTGATCGGCGTCGTCCTGGGCGCCGACGTCGGCATCGCGCTGCGGTGGCAGATGCGGGCGCTGGCCGCCGAGCGGGCCAACACGGCGATCGCGCGCGAGCAGGCGATGCTCGCCGAGCGGCAGCGCCTCGCCCGCGAGGTGCACGACGTCATCGGGCACTCGTTGAGCATCAACCTGCTGCATGTGACGGCGGCGCGGCATGCGCTGCAGCAGCACGGCGACGTCGAGGACGCGCTCGAGTCGCTGCGCGAGGCCGAACAGGTCGGCCGGACGGCGATGGGCGACCTGCGCCGCACCGTCTCGGTCTTGAGCTCGGGAGCGTCCGACCCGCAGGCCCTGCCGGGCATCGGTGACGTTCCTGCGCTCATCGAGCAGTGCCGCTCCGCCGGCCTCCACGTCCGTTACGAGACGGTCGGCCAGTGGGACGACGTGGGGGACGTGACCGGCCTCGGCGTGTTCCGCATCCTGCAGGAGTCGCTGGCCAACATCGCGAAGCACGCGCCGACGTCGTCGGCAACCGTGAACCTCGCCGCCTGTCCGGAAGGCCTGCACCTGTCGGTACGCAACACGTTGCCCGACGGCCGCCCGCGGGAGGGCAACGACGGCAGCGGGCTGCCGGGCATGGCCGCGCGGGCCGGCCAGCTGGGCGCGCAGCTGCGAGCCGGTATGGACGCCGATGACTGGCTGGTTGACCTGATCGTCCCGATTCCGACGGGCGTCGCCGCGCGATGACCTCGGACGACGCGGTCCGGGTCGTCCTGGTCGACGACCAGGAGCTGGTGCGGTCCGGGCTGCGCCGCATCCTGCGCCGGCGCGACGGCTTCGCCATTGTCGCCGAATGTGCCGACGGCGAAGAGCTGCCCGCAGCGCTGGCCGAACACGACGCTGACGTCGTCGTCATGGACCTGCGGATGAAGTCCGTCGACGGCATCGAAGCGACCCGCCGGCTGCGGGCGGCGAACGATGCACCGCCGGTGCTCGTGCTCACCACCTTCGACGACGACGAGCTGCTCTCCGGCGCCCTTCGGGCCGGAGCGGCCGGCTTCCTGCTGAAGGACTCCGGCGCCGAGGACCTGATCCGAGCGGTCCGCAAGGTTGCGTCCGGGGAGAGTTGGCTCGACCCGGCCGTGACCGCGCGGGTTCTCGCGACATATCGCAGCGCCGCGACTGCGCCCAGGGCGGCCGCGGCGATCGGCGCGCTGACCGCCCGCGAGCGTGATGTGCTCGGCGCCATCGGCCGGGGCCTGTCGAATCCCGAGATCGCCGAGGCACTCTTCATCTCCGAGCTCACGGTGAAGAGCCACATCGGGCGGATCTTCGCCAAGCTCGGGCTGCGCGATCGCGCCGCGGCCATCGTCTACGCGTTCGACCACGGGTTGGTCACACCGTCCGCGTAAAGGACGTGTGATATTTCCTGTCAGGCGGGCAAGACTCCTGGTGCCGGTAATTCACGCCTTGGGTGCGCGTTGACGCGCGCCGTGGAGGTCCTTCGAGTGTCAGCCACAGAGTCGCCTCGCCGTCCGAGGCCGCGCCGTCCCACGCCCCACCCTGGTCCGACCGACACGGCCCGCAGCTGGGCCTCCTGGCCCCGTCTCGTTCCCCGGGTTGCGGCCGCCGGTCTGGCCGCCGCATTGGCGGTGAGCACGCTTGTCGCCTCAGCCACCGTGCCGGTGTCGAAATCGACTGCTCGCCCCCGCACCCCGGCCTACCTACGGCCGACCGGCGAGCTCGTGCACCGCCACTTCGTGCCGGGACCGCTTCTTTCCGGGGACGTCGGCACGGTCGGGGTTCCGGCCGGGACACCGCACGTGCCCAAGGCGGTGAACCCGAACGTCGCGGCCCAGCAGGCGCCGGCGATCGCCCGGTTCCAGGGCACGCCCGGGACGCTCAGCCCGGCGGCCATAGCCACGCTGGCCCTGGAACACGGCTGCGCGCCCGGCGCTGCCGTGATCGCAACCGCGATCTCGATGGCCGAGTCCGGCGGCAGCCCCGGCGCCCAGGGCGACATCGGGCTGATGACCCCCGTCTGGGACTGGTCAGCCGGTCTCTGGCAGATCCGCGGCCTACGGTCGGAGCGCGGCATCGGCGCCCTGCGCGACTCGATCGCCAACCAGGACGTGAACAAGAACGCAGCCGCGATGTATGCGATCTCGCGTGGCTGCAGCGATTGGACCCCGTGGTCGACTTATACCAACGGCGCGTACCAGCCCTACCTTTCGCTGGCCCAACGCGCGGTGGAGTACGTGGTCGGCTACGTCGACGCGCACGGAGGCCACTACCCGTCCGTCCCGGCGCCCGACCCCAACGCGACGATCCCCGTGCAGAGCAGCGGGGGCGGTGCTTCGGCGGCGGCGGCGCAGGCTGGGCCCGCGCCGGAGCGGACGTCAACACCCGCGAAGCGCACCCGCTCGACGGCCGGACCTTCGGGCACGAGCACTGCGGCGCCCGGCAGAACGACCGTGGCCGCACCCGCGGCGACCTCGGGCGCCCAGCCATCGAAGTCGTCCGGTCCGGTCCCCTTGGTGCCGCTGCCGACCAAGACGACGATCGTGCCGCTGCCGACGGTGAAGCTGCCCCTGCCGTCGACGACACTGCCGGTGCCGTTGCCGACCCTGACGTTGCCCGCGCTGCCCTAGGTGCCCGGACCGGGCCGGCCGAAAGTTTTCGCCCGGACCGATACATTCCGGCAACGTTCCGAGTCATACCGGTGTAGGCAATTCCCCAACAGGAGGTACACCATGAGCGCCACGACAACGACCGGGCTCCGCGGCATCACCCTCGTCTGCGTGCCCACCCGCGAGCAGGACAAGGCTGTCGAGTTCTACGAGTCCCTCGGCTTCGAGAAGCGGGTGGACGAGCCGTTCGCCGGCGAACTCCGCTGGATCGAGGTCTACCTGCCGGAGGGTTCGACCGGCATCGCCCTCGCTCCCCCGCCGAACGCCGACGCCATCGAGTCGATGCAGACGGGCATCACGCTCAACACGTCCGACATCGACGCGACCCACGCCGAACTGAAGGCCCTCGGCATCGATGTCGACGCGGAGGTGTCGCGGATGGGTGACCCGGTGCCGCCGTTGTTCTGGTTCCGCGACACGACCGGTCACACGCTGATGGTGGTCGAGCAGCCCTGACGACCGAGCCCGATGCAGCCGGCCGCGACTTCGCGGCCCTCATCGAGCTGCACCGAGCCGAGCTGCACGCGCATTGCTATCGGATGCTCGGCTCGGTGCACGACGCCGAGGACGCGCTGCAAGAGACACTCATCCGCGCCTGGCGCGGCGCCGCCGGACTGCGCGACGGCGCCTCCGCCCGGTCGTGGCTCTACGCGATCGCCACGAATGTCTGCCTGACCGAGATGGAGCGGCGCCGCAAGCGGAGCCTGCCGCACGACTTCGGCGCAGCGTCCGAAGGCCAGGTTCCGCCCGGGCGTCCGCTCCTCGAAACCGACTGGCTCGAGCCGTACCCGTCGGCCGGGATGGCGGCCGGCAAGGCGTCACCCGAGGCGCGCTACGAACAGCTCGAGAGCATCGAGCTGGCCTTCGTCGCGGCGGTGCAGCACCTCGGCGCCAACCAACGCGCAGTGCTCATGCTGCGTGATGTGCTCGGATTCAGTGGGCAGGAGACGGCCGACATGCTGTCGACGTCGCTCGCCTCCGTGAGCAGCGCGCTGCAACGGGCGCGGACCACCCTTGCCGAGCGGGTGCCCGCAGCGACCCAGCAGGCGTCACTGCGAGCGCTCGGCTCGGGCGAAGTCGCCGCACTGGTCGACCGCTACGTGCAGGCGTGGGAGCGCAACGACGTGCCCGCCTTCGCATCGATGCTGGCCGAAGACGCGACGTTCTCGATGCCGCCGTTGAGCATCTGGTACTCGCCGCGGTCAGCGGTCGTCGAGTGGGCGGCGCGGTACTCGATCAACGGCGAATGGGGGTGGAAGGCGGTGGTGACGACCGCCAACGCGCAGCCGGCGCTGGCCTTTTATGCCTGGGACGCCGCCGCCGCGGCGTACCTGCCGTTCGCGTTGAACGTGCTGAGTGTGCGCGATGGGTTGGTCACCGACGTGACCGCCTTCATCGTGCGCGGGACGGACGCGAAGGAGGACGACGCCTACGTCCGTTTCCCCGATCAGCCCATGCACGAGCGGCTGGGCGACCTGTACCGGATCTTCGGCCTGCCCGACCGCATCAGCTGACCGTTCGACGGATTTCCGAATTCCGGCATTTACCGGCCACCTTCCGGCGTTAGAGCCGTAAGCGAACTCGACAGGCAGGAACAGATGGCCGGCATCATCGGATTTCCGAACTCCGTGAACGAGAAGGCCGCTCGCACGGTCGCGGGTGGTGTGCTCGTGCTCAGCATCGCAACGCTGCTGCTGAGCGTGACCGCCGGGACCGCTTGGCTGTGGATCGTCGCTCCGATGGCGCTGGGCTTCTACGCCCGGGTCCTGACCGGGCCGAAGCTCAGCCCGCTCGGCCAGCTGGCCACTCGGGCGGTCGCGCCGCGGCTCGGCGAACCGCGCCTGGTGGCCGGGCCGCCGAAGCGGTTCGCCCAGGCGATCGGCGCGACGGTAACGACCGCAGCGGGAGTCTTCCTCGCCGCCGGCCACCCGCTGGGCGCCCAGGTGCTGCTCGGGCTGATGGTCATCGCCGCCGGTCTGGAGTCGATTGCCGGCTATTGCATCGGCTGCAAGATTTTCGCCGGTCTCATGCGGTTCGGCGTCATCCCGGAAGAGGTGTGTGCCGCCTGCGCCGACATCTCGCTGCGGCACAAGTCGGTCAACGCGTGACATCCGTGTGAGGACTGCTGCGTTTGTGGGAAGCCTTTGGCCATGTATATCGGACTCGGAACAGTCGTCCTCATCCTGATCATCGTCGCGATCGTCCTGCTGCTGCGCCGCCGCTAGCGGTCGCCGTCGCGAGTTGTCCGCGCTATACCGGCACGCGAGCCGGCGTAGCGCGGACAACTCTTGGCGACTGACTACTTGGTCGACCCCCGTTCCGGCTCGGCCTCCCGCACCGACTTCACCGAGGCTCGTGCCGTAGCCGCCCTGGTCGCCGCTGCCTGCGAGCCGTACATGGTGGTCGTGTCGAAGGCCATGCGCAGCACCATCGTGGCGAACGCCTTGCTCATGAACGTCAACACATCGGGATCGTTGTTGGCCAGGTTGTCGCACCACCGGAACGGGTTGTCGACGCACCCGCCGTCGGTCGTTCCGATGTTTCCCTCGTAGTTCCCGGTGGACCCGCCGAACAGGTCGACCTCTTCCTGCGTCTTGCAGCAGTCCTGTCCGGTCAGCAGGCCACTGGCCGGCACACCGGCGAGATTGAACTGCTGGGCATCGGTCCCTATCGGCGAGAAGAACATGTGGTTCTTCCCGATGGAGTTGAAGTAGTTCACCGCCTCGTCGCGGGCCACCGTGGACGGCGCGTACACGTTGGCCGGGAACTGGGTGGACACTGTCCGGCCGAAGAAGTCGACCGCCGCGGGGTCGAGCACGCCGATCGTGTAGTTCGGCGTCGCCGTCACGTCGGAGTCGAGGTCGTAGCCGATTTGGCTCAGCTCGGCGGCCGAGAGGTTGTTGACGTAATATTTCGAGCCGAGCTCGCCGAGCTCCTCGCCGCCGAACCAGATGAAGCGCAGCCGGTTCGTCGGGTGAACCTTCTTCATCAGCCGCCCGATGTCGAGAATCGTCGTCGAACCCGACGCGTTGTCCAGCATGCCGGCGCCGTAGATGGCATCGAGGTGCGCGTCGACCACGACGGTGTGGTTCGGGTCGCCGCTCTTCGAGTCGGCGATGACGTTGTAGTCCTCGCGGTTCGGGTCATGGATCCCGTGGATGCTCAGGGACATCGTCGGGAGCGCAGTTCCGTTGTGGACGGCCTGCTGGTACTGGTTGTACAGATCCGCGCCGGCGGCGTACGGAATGAACGCCACGGGGATCGTCGGGATGGGGTTGAGACTTCCCGAGAGGCCCCCGGACCGGGCCGGCGTGTTGCCCTCGTTGAAGATGATGACCCCTGTCGCACCCGCCGCCTGCGCGTTCGCGACCTTCTGCGAGAAGGTGCAGGTGCCGCGCTGGATCAGCGCGATGTTGCCCGCGGTGAAGCCGCTGAAGTCCGAGGCGGCGCAGCCGCTCGTCGATCCGCCGGGCGAGGGGATGAGCGTGCTGCCGACTCCCTGCAGACTCGCGATGCTGCTGCCCATGCTCCGACCGGGATTCCATTCCGTCACGAGCTGGTAGTCGTGGGCAGTCGGAGACACCTCGCTCATCTGCGGGACGCCTTGATACGCGAAGTAGTCGAAGGTGTAGGTCTGGATGCTGACGTTGTAGCCGGCGTTGCGCATGATGTTGGCGACGTACTGGGCCGAGGCCAGATAACCAGGCTCGCCGGAGTTACGGGACGCGTGCCCGTCCGGGCCGGGGTTGGCGTCGGCGATCGCCTGGAAATCCTGCATGTAGCGCCAGAGCTCGTCCTTGCGGATGCACGGCAGCAGGGTGTCAGCGCTGTCGTTCACCCGCTTGTCGCACGCCGTGGCTGAGCCGCCGGCACTCGGCGGAGCGCCTCGGCTGGGACCGGCCGGCCCTACAGCGACGGCCAGAGCCAGTGCGGTGAGCGGGACGAGTGCTAGACGCAGTGCGCGATGGGACATGGAACCGACCTCCAAAGGGTCTGTTGGCGGCGTTGCCAAATCGGTCCAACACGACACACGCTCTCACAGCGGATTCCGATCACCAAGAGGTCATTTCCGCCCAATCGAGCGCCGGCCACGCAAGGTTCGCTGCTAGCCTCGGAAGGCTTGCGGCACCTGCGCCGGGCTGGCGCCACGTCGAGGCGAGGAGCGGTCATGCGGGCACGACCTCTGGCGATCTGGATCGCGGCATCGGCGATGGTCGGCAGCTTCGGCTACGGCATCGCGAGCAGCCCGGCGGGCACGCCCACCGCGCGGTGGGCGGGCACGCCCACCGCGCGGTTGGCGGCGAAGGCCAAGCCGGTTTCCTGCGGGCACGGGCACAGCACGTGCACCACAACGCCGGCGCCGACGAGCTCGACGGCTACGAGCAGCAGCGCGTCCACCCCGCCCCCGCCGAACGGGCACAAGGTCATGGTGATCGTCGAGGAGAACCACAGTCAGACCGAGGCGGTGACCCTCATGCCGCACCTGGCCGGGTGGGCCGACACCTACGGCAAGGCCACGGCCTACACCGCGGTGACCCACCCGTCGCTGCCCAACTACCTGGCCATCGCCGGTGGCAGCACGTTCGGCATTGCCGACGACAACGCACCCAGCTCGCACCCGATCAGCGGGGACTCGGTGTTCGATCAATCGGTCAGCGGTGCCGCGTCCGCGAAGACCTACGCCGAGGGCATGACCAGCAATTGCATGCTCAGCAACACCGGGCGGTACGCCGTCAAGCACAATCCGTGGGCGTACTTCAACGGCGCGACGCAGCGCGCGAACTGCAACACCGGCGACGTACCGCTCGGCACGACCAGCGCCGGCAACCTGCACGACGACATCGCCGCCGGCGCCCTGCCGAACACCGGCATGATGATTCCCGACCTGTGCAACGACGCCCACGACTGCCCGCTGAGCACCGCGGACGACTGGCTGGCCGCATGGGTACCGCAGCTGATGGGCGGCGTGGACTACAAGTCCGGCAACCTGACCATCGTCATCACCTTCGACGAGGACGATTCATCCGCCGGCAACAACGTCGCCTTCGTCGTCATCGATCCGCGGTTGTCCGGCAAGGTGGTGAGCAGCGCGGCCAACCACTACAGCCTCACCAGGTGGCTGGACGCCAACGTCGGCGCGCCGCTGCTGCGCAGCGCCGCCACCGCCCCCGATCTGAAGGCTGCGTTCGGGCTCTAGTCGAACCCTCGCATCGCCGCGGTGACCGTGAACGAACCCCGGTGGATCGACACGATCCCGTTTGCGATGGCCGCCGCGTAGTTGAACATGCGGGTCGGTCCGTCATCGAGCAGCCCACGCAGCGACGCCTCCCCGCCCTCAGCGGCCGCGCGGCGGGCGGCGCCGGCGAACCACTGGCGAACCCATTCGGTCTCGTCGACCCACTCGACGAGATCGAAGCCGGACGACTCGATCGTGCTCCGTAGCTGGTCCGGCGTTACCAGGTAGCTGTCCGTACCGTCGATCGACCACGGCAGCGGCGGCTGCGGTTCGGCCGCGCCGGCACGGCAGACCTCGAAGACGGCCAGCCGGCCTCCGGGACGCAGCCGCGCGGCAATCTCGGCGAAGAACGTCCGCTTGTCCGCCACGTTCATCTGGACGTGCATCGTGTACGCCGCGTCGAAGCCGGTCGGCTCGAGAGCTGCGACGTCGGTGCACTCGAAATGGACGCGGTCGTCGAGGCCAGTGTTTTCGGTCAGCTCCTGCGCGGCCTGCACGTACGCGGGCGTGATGTCGACGCCGACTACAGTGCACCGCGCGCTTCTCGCGACTTGCCGAGCCGGTCCGCCCAGCCCGCACCCCACATCAAGGACGGTCATCGCCGGTCCCAGTCCGAGGTGCGGCAGCAACCGGCCGACCGCCTCCGCCCCACCGGCGTGGAACTGATCGAACTGGTCTCGTTGCTCGTCGGTCAGGGCCGCCAGTTCACGGCCGGAGAGACGTGCTATCGAGGCGACGAGATTGACTTCGGCGTACGTCATCGGAACTCCTTGTCGATCGGGCATCACGCGGCGACGGCCGCGGGCTCGGGCACGGCCGGCCCGGCGGTAGCGCGGGACGCCCGGCCAGGCAACAGCAAGGCACCGGCCGCACCGGCCACGCACACCGCGGCCGCCACGACACAGGCGATGTGGAAGCCGCTCATGAACGACGCCTGCAGCCCGTCCAGCAGGTGTTGTCGCTGGCGGGACGTGTGGAGGACGGTGGCCAGTCCGGCCGCCACCGAGTTCTGCGACGCCGAGACGACGGGCGCGGGCAGGCCGGAGAACGATGACGTGGCCAGGTGGCTGGCGTAGAGGCTGGTGAAGATGCTGCCGAGCACCGCGACACCGAGCGTGCCGCCGAGTTCGCGCGTGGCGTCGTTGACTGCCGAGCCCACACCGGCCTTCGCCGGCGGCAGAACGCTGAGGATCGACTCGGTCGCCGGTGCGGTCGTCAAACCGAGACCGAGACCCATGAGCACCATCTGCCCGACGATCTGCTCGTAGGACATGAACGTCGGCGACAGCGCGATCCAACCGAACGACGACCCCAGCAGCAGCAGACCGGTGCTGACCACGGCGCGTGTGCCGACCCGGCCGGCGAGCACAACGCCCCCGACGGAGCCGATGGCGATGGTCATCGCGACGGGCAATATCCGCGTGCCGGTCGACAGGGCGCCGTAGCCGCGCAGGAACTGGAAGTACTGCGTGACCAGGAAGATGAATCCGAACAGCGCGAAGAACGCCACGGTGACCGACGCGCTCGCGGCCGAGAAGGCCGGCGTGCGGAACAGCGTGATGTCGATCATCGGGCGCTCGCGGCGCCGCTCCACCGCCACGAAGGCGGCGATCAGGACGGCGGCACCGGCGAAACCGAGCAGCGTCAGGGAATCGCTCCACCCCCGTCCGGATGCCTCGATGATCGTGTAGACGAGGACGCCGATGCCGGCCGAAGACAGAACGAGTCCGGGCAGATCCAAGCGCGCCTGCGACGCGTCACTGGACTCCGGTACCCACAGCCACGTCGCGACCATCGCCACCACAGCGATCGGGATGAGCGCGACGAAGACGCACGGCCAGCCGAAGTGGGCGAGCAGCAATCCGCCGCTCACCGGTCCGACGGCCACCCCGAGGCCCGTCACGGCACCCCAGACGCCGATGGCCTTCGCGCGTTCGCGCCGGTCGGGAAAGGCGTTGGCGATGATCGAGAGCGTGGTCGGGAAGATGACGGCCGCACTCGTGCCCATCACGAACCGGACCGCCACCAGGGCGGACGCCGAGTCGACCATCGCGCCGGCCGCGCTGGACACCGCGAAGCCCGCCAGCCCGAGTAGCAGCGCGGGTCGGCGCCCGAACCGGTCGCCGAGGGAGCCGGCCGTCAGCACGAGGGCCGCGAAGGCCAGGTTGTAACCGTCGACGATCCACTGCAGGTCACGCGTGGTCGCGCCCAGCTGCCGCCCGAGGTCCGGCAGGGCCACGTTGACGATGGTCGTGTCGATGTTGATCGCGAATGCGGCCAGGCAGACGGTCGCCAGGACGAGCATCCGCCGCCGTGCAGTGAGTTCAGGCATCACAGCTCCAAGTCGTGGGCAATGTGGCCAGTGGCCACATTTATTTGACGAGACTGGCACGCCAAGTGGACACTGTCAACATGATTGGGTCGGCGGGCAGTGGAGAGCGGGCCTACCACCACGGCAACTTGCGCGAGGCACTCGTCGAAGCGGGACTCCAGTTGGCCCGCACGGGCGGACCCGGCGCGGTGGTGCTGCGGGCGGCGTCGCGCGAGGCCGGCGTCTCGCACAATGCCGTCTACCGGCACTTCGCCGGCCAAGAAGACCTGCTTGCCGCCGTGGCTCAGCGCTGCATGCGGGAACTCAGCAAGCTGATGATCGCGCGAATGGACGCCGTCACCGCCCGCGGCCGCGTGGCCCGGGCGACGGCCCGGCTGGATGCAATCGGACGGGCCTACATCGACTTCGCGCGCACCGAACCCGGGTGGTTCCGCACGGCGTTCAGCTCGTCACGCGCGCACCCGCCCGTGACGCCGGCCGCGGACCCCGTGAAACCCGACGGCGGAACCGAGGATCCGCTCGCGAATCCCTACGACATCCTGGTTGCCGGCCTCGACGACCTCGTCGAGGTCGGCGTCATGACGCCGGAGAACCGGGTCGGGGCCGAATATGTTTCCTGGTCGAAGGTGCACGGCATTTCCACTTTGCTGCTCGACGGCCCTCTGCACGACCTGCCCGAGCCTGAGGTCGAGTTCGCGATCGACTCGGTTCTGAACACGCACTGACCCAGGGCCACCCGGCCGCTGACGGCGCGCGGATTCCCGTCGCCGAATATCTTGGGCCGGGATGCAACAAATGGGGTGCCGGACGCGTGCATGAAGTGTGCCTGCGCCAGCTCTCCGGCTCGAGCCGCCCCCGGTGAGCGGCCGCACCCCGTCGTGCGACGCCTTCGTCCGCGACTCGCAAGTGGCGCTCGTCCGCTACGCGATGCTTCTCTGTGGTTCGGTCGTGCTGGCCGAGGATCTCGTGCAGGACGTCCTCATCAAGGTCTACCTGCGCTGGGACCGCATCCTCGCCGGCGACGGTGACGTCCACGCGTACGTGCGCCGCGCGGTGACCAACGAATTCCTCTCCTGGCGGCGCCGGTGGAGCACCCGGCACATCCGGCTCGTGGACGCCGAGACCCTGAACGCGGTCAGCATCGATCCGTGGACGGGCACCCATGACGACGAGTTGTGGCAGCGGTTGATGCAACTCCCCGGACAGCAGCGGGCCGCCGTCGTCCTGCGCTACTACGAAGACCTGGACGACGCCGAGATCGCCGACACGCTCGGTTGCCGCCCGGGGACGGTGCGCGGTCATATCAGCCGGGGCCTGGCCGCTCTGCGGCAGGCATCCGGGACCGATGTCAGCAACGTCGAAAGGAGGCCGCCCGATGCCTGATCTCGAAGACCGACTGCGGGACCTTCTGCACGAGCGGGCCGACGCGGTGCACCCCGCGCTCACCGGCGCCACGGTCCGGTCCGCGGCCGAACGACGCCACACGCGGCTCATGCTGCCGTTGGCCGCCGCCGCGATCGTCGCCGTCCTCGCCGTGTCGTTGACCTTCGTGCTGAATCGGGGTGGCCATTCGCACCGCATCCAGCCCGGTGGCGCGACGACGGCCCCCGCGCTGTCCAGCGCGCCGATCGGTCCAAGCCCGTCGCCGAGTCTCACCTCGACGAGCCCGACTCCGACGGCGCCCCGGCGGCTGGTGACGTCGCCGACCGTGGCGCCATCCGCCGTGGTGGGACCGATCGGAGGACTGCCACAGACGTCGAACGCGCCGGGTTCGACCACCGGCACTCCGGCGAGCGCCACACCGCCGCGCTGAGCCGGACCTGAGCCGACGCGCCCCACCGCGATGCAACACCGCGGCCGCGAGCGGAGTGGAGGCGGTGAAACCGATCCCGTCTCGACAGGAGAGTCATGACTGCCCTTCGCACGCCGGCCGCCACTGCCGTCCTTCTCATCGCCGTCGCGTCCGGCGCGAGCATCGCTCTCGCCGCATCGGCGTCGGCGGACGCGCCGTCTCCCGTCGCCCCGTCGTCCCCGTTGCCCACGTCGACGGCCTCACCGCAACTTTCGCCCGGCCCCACCAACGCGCCGACTGCCACCCCGGCTTCTTCAGCTCCCGGTGGCGGCGGCCCGATCGGGTCCGCCCCGATCGAGGTGCCGGCCGGGTCCGCCCGAACGGCCACCGGGTCGACGGTCTCTTCGTGGGAGATCGACGCGCTTCTCGGGGTCGGCGGCGCGTTGATCGTGGCCGGCGGCACCGTGGCCCTGCGTCGTCCTTGAGCGGCCGCGGCCTCCTGTCGGCCGACCGGGCGCGGCACCGGACGAGGATCGGGATCGTGACCGCGCTGGTCGGCGTTGGCGTACTGACGACCGTCGGTTGGCTCGCGGTCGACAGGAGGACCGCATCGCCGGCCGTCCCGGTCGTCAACCGCGGAACGCTCGCTTCCTCGCCGCCGCAGGCCGGTCGTCGCGCTCCCGCAGCACGCACCGTTGCCCACGCCGCGACGCCGGACGCCGACGCGAAACTCGTGCTCGATCGCCTCGGCGTGGACGCGCGGATCGTCCCGGTCAGCGCTCCGCACTCCGTGATGCAGATTCCGAGCGATCCGCAGGTGGTCGGGTGGTGGCGCGACGGCGCCACCCCCGGCTCCGGCCGAGGGCACGTCGTCATCGTCGGTCACATCAACTTCTACGGACGGGCCGGCGCGCTGGCCGAGCTGCCCGACGTGCGGCCCGGCGACCCGGTCGTCGTGTCGGACGCGAGGACCGTCCGCTACCGGGTGACCGCGGTCCGGACGTACCCGAAGACGAGCGGCATCCCGGCGGCCGCCTTCTCGCCGGACGGACCCGAGGAGCTGGTGCTGATCACCTGTGGTGGGCCGTTCAACGCGCACACCGGCAACTACGAGGACAACATCGTCGCGTACGCCGACCCAGCCTGACGCCAAGGGACGCCCGGTTGGCGCGGCCACGAAGCCAGGCTAGGTTCAGCCGGTGACCGAGGCTGCGGATTTCGTCATTGTCGGAGCGGGATCGGCCGGTGCGGTCATCGCCGCTCGGCTCTCCGAGGATCCCAACACGCGAGTCGTCCTGCTCGAGGCCGGTGGGCATCCGCCGGCCGCCGAACTGATGCCGGTCGCGTGCCCGGTGTTGCAGCTGGACAAGGAGACGGACTGGATGTTCACCGCGCACGCCGGTGGCGCGGGCCGCGGTCTGGACGACGGCCGCATGATGGTGCCGCGCGGCAAGATGCTCGGCGGGTCGTCCGGCCTGAACTACCTGGCCTACGTGCGCGGCCACCCCGGCGACTTCGACGCGTGGGCCGAGGGCGGCGCAACCGGTTGGAGCTACGACGACGTCCTGCCCTACTTCCGCAAGAGTGAGGGCCTCGTCGCCAGTGAGGACATCCCGATCGACGCCGAGGCGCACGGCACCGAGGGCCCGCTCGGCGTGGCCGTCCGATCCCCCGTGATCCCCGGCGCGCACGCGTTCGTCGACGCCGCCGTCGCGTCCGGCATCCCCCTCGGCGACTACAACGGACGGGACCGGGGTGGGCCGGCCGGCCTGGTGTCGCTGCTGCAGGCCACGATCCGCGACGGCAAGCGCTCCAGCACCTATCACGCCTTCCTCGAGGGTGGCGTGGAACAGCGCCCCAACCTGACGATCGTCACCAACGCCCACGTGACGCGCATCGTCGTCGAAGGCGAGCCGGGCGCGCTGCGGGCCACCGGGGTCGAGTACCGCGCCGACGACGGCACGACCCACGTCGTCACGGCGCGGACCGAGGTCGTCCTCAGCGCCGGCGCTGTCGGCTCACCGCACCTGCTCATGCTGTCCGGCATCGGCCCGCGCGACCAGCTCGACGCCGTCGGCATCCCCTGCCGCTTCGACGCACCGGAGGTTGGTCAGCACCTCAAGGACCACTTGCAGCTCGGCCTGATGTTTCCGGCACCCGGGCTCGGCGTTTCGATGGCGAGCGTCGGGGTGGCGATGGGCCCGGATGCGCTACGCGCGCCGGCCGGCCCGTTGCCGGCCGACCCGGCCGACGACGCCGCCTTGCCGCCGGAACTGGCCGGGCTGAAGGCCGAGGCCGAGCGGCAACTGACGGAGTGGTTCACGACCGGCCGCGGCCTGGTCTCGTCCTCGCTGTACGACGCGAGCGCGTGGCTGTCGACCGGCCTGGGCGATCCGCACACGCACGACGCGCAGATCGCGCTGTTCGCGTGCGGCTACAACGCCGAGATCTGGCGCGGCTGCCTGCGGGTCGACCCCAACGAGTTCTTCGCCGACCCGGCGACCACGCTCGGGCCCCAGGCCGAGAGCATGATCGTCTTGGCCAATCCCGTGCAGCCGCACAGCGAGGGCGAGATCCGGCTGGCCAGTTCCGAGCCGTCGGCCCCACCCGACATCCGGATGAACTACTTCGGCGACCCGCACGACATGGCCGTGATGATCGCGGTGACGCGCCGGGCGCTCGACATCGTGGCCAGGCTGCAGGCCGACCACGGGGCGGGTGCGGTTCTCGTCGCACCGGCTCTGGCCGCGAAGCACAACCACGTTCCCGGTGACGAACCGAGCGACGAACTCATCGAGGATCTCGCCCGCCACTACGCATCCACGGTCTATCACCTGACGAGCACCTGCCGGATCGGGTCGGTTGTGGATCCTGAGCTGCGGGTCCTCGGTGTGGACGGTCTGCGCGTCGCCGATGCCAGCGTCATGCCCAACGTCGTCAGCGGTAACACCAACGCGGCCAGCATCATGATCGGCGAGAAGGCCGCCGAGACCATCGCCGTCGAGCACGGCGTCGCCCTGCGGGAGTTCGTCGGCAAGCGGAACTGAGCCGCCGGGTCATCCCACGGTGACGTGCACGGGGACGGTGTCGTCCCAGGGCTGCCGGGTCACCATGTCCGCGACGCGCACGTAGCCGCGCTCGAACTCGCCGGTCGCGGCGTCGACGAGCCGGTACTCCTGGCGCTGCCGGTGGATCGGCTGGGCGTCGATGAGGACGATGCGCACCTCGCCCGGCTCGAAGTGGCAACGGCGCTGGAGGGCTTCGATCAGCTGTTCGTTGTGCATGTGGCCGTCACCGAAGTTCCACCCGACGGCCGTGCTGCAGATGCGCTCGCCGTCGATCAGGATGTACTCGGCCTCGTCCAGCCCGGCCATGGCCCGGTGCGCGAGGGTGAACATCGCCCGGCCGTGGCTGTTGAACGACCGGAACGCGTACCCCATGTAGAGGTACATCTCCGCCATCTGGGGGCTGCCGTAGATCTTGGCCATCTGCGACTGCGGCATACTCGCGATCGACACGACCTCGCGCTCGATCTTCGCCGACGCCGACGGCTTCACGCACCACAGGGTGACGTCCCAGTTTCCGGCGTAGTACCGCATGCCCGGCAGGAACGAGATCTTGCGCGGGAACAGGGTGCCCATGATCACCGTGCCGGCCACGACGGCGAAGAGCAGCAGCGGCAGCGGACTGGTCATGTCGCCCGGCCCCACATGCTCGTGGCCGACGAACAGGGCGACCACGCTGAACATCATGAAGACGTTCCACTCCAGCGGTACGCCCATCGGGATCGCCGACAGGATCCCGAAGTGGAAGCAGAGCATGACGATGGCCGCCGCGGTGGTCAGCGCGCCACCGTCGCTGAACAGCAGGACGAGCGGCACCAAACCCTCGACCGCGGTGGACACATGCGCGAGCACGCGGGACGGACGGCCGGGTCGCAGATCGTCGGGGAACCGCTCGAAGAACGCGCGCTTGATCCACTTAGGCCGGAGCACCGGGTTGTTGCTCATCATCGTCGAGATCACGAACGGGAAGTGCTTGGTCAGTTTGGACGATGCGGCGCCGAGCCAGATGACTACGCACACCAGCTTGGCCGCGAGGACCATGTCGATTCCCGACTTCGCCGCGAACAGGAAGGCGACGGTGAGGCTGCCGTAGACCTCGCCGCGCGCGGCCAGGAAGATCACCTTGTCCCGGAGACCGAGTACCGCCAGCAGGCCCAGAATCGTCCAGATCTCCCACATGGGCAGGGCGCCGACGGACGACCCGATCTCGGGCATCGGGCCTGTCCCGTCCGAGCCCAGCGCGATGACGAGAGCGGCGAGCAGCGCGGCGTACAAGAGGGCGTCCACCGGCGTTCGGGTGTCGCCCTTTGTCAGCGGCACGCCCGGGCCAGGGCGGCAGCCGGATGGTCCGCGGCCGCAGCCAGTAGAGGATCGACCCCATCGGCGGCAGATACCGGTTGTTGAGCGGTCCGAAGCCGCACCCGAGCCCGACGACCTCGAACAGCATGGTGAACAGCACGACCTTCTCGAAGACGATCGGCTCGGCGTACCAGTGCCGGACGTCGCTGAAGCCGTCGATGCCACGGGTGCTCAACGCGATCAGCCAGGCGCCGAACGTGTAGAGCAGGATCTTCACCACGTAGAAGAGGTGCAGGACGACCGGCGTGCCGAACCCGACTTCGGCCCAGTGCCGGGCCATCGGCACGATCCGCTCCGCCCGCGTCCCGGTCGACCATTCCGCGTGGTCGATCACCGGCGTGGTCGGCTTCAGGAACCCCATGGGGACAGATTCAATCGCTGACCCCGTGCAGCGCGCGAGCCGTGGGCGAGGTCGGCACGGTTCCCGGATCGGGATACGTGCCGAGCAACCGGTCGGCCGTTCCCGAGGTGGTCACGGTGAACCAGTAGTGCTCGTTCTTGTAGTGATGCATGCGGTGATTCGTCCACACCGCTCGGTAGAGCCGGGTCTTCGGCCGGTAGTCGGTGTGTACAAGGTAGTGGATCCACTCGTAGACGAGGCCGATGCCGCTGGACAGCACGATGAACGTGAGGCCGAGTCCGAGGCGCGGGAACGCGAAGATGCCGATGGCCACGGTGCTGACGAACACCCAGATCAGGGCCTGCCACGGAATGAAGATCAGCGGGACGTCCCGGGGATCGCGGTGGTGCGCGCGGTGCTTGCGGGCGAGGAGCGAATCGATGGTCAGCGGCCCGATGCGCCGCGGGCGCCAGTGCAGGATGAAGACGTGCACGAGCCACTCGTACACCGGGAACACCGCGAGCATGATCGCCGGGACGAGCGCGTCGGTGTCCTGCCAGTCGCCCGCGACGCTGCGAGCGATCACCGACGCGATGAACAGGCCGCCGAGCATCCACGGTGACGGGTGCCGGACGAACTCGCGCGCCGCGTCGCCGAGTGACAGCGAGCGCCGGCGGGCGCCGGCCGCGTCGGTCAGGTTCGTGGCGGTCACTTCTTCTCCTCGGCGTTCTCGAAGGCGGCGAGCAGCGATTCGGTGGACGGGCGCAGCAGCGCCTCGGCGATCTCGCGGGCCCGTGCGGCGTGCCGGCCGGTGATGGCGTCGGCGAGCTCGCGGTAGGTCTCGTGCCGCAGCGCCTCGGCGTCCATCGCCTGGGCGAGGGCTTCGATCACCGGCTCGTACGCGGATCGGAGGTTGTTGTACATCAGCCGGATCGTGATCGAGTCGGCGCCGTCGATGACGACGTCCCAGAAGTCCAGGGCCACCCGCTGTCGGGCGACGGGGTCGGCGGCGGCCGCCAGCTCGTCGAGTACGCGGTCCAGCGCCGGCTTGAGCGACGCGTGGCCGCGCTCGGCGGCCAGCCCGGCGGCGAACGGACCGACGAGCAGGCGGGTCTCGAGGATGCTGCGGGCGACGCCGAAGTCCAGCCCGCCGCCGGCCAGCAACAGCTGGGGCAGCAGGCTGAGCCCGGCGGTGCGGCGGAAGTCGCGGACGGTGGTGGCGTCGCCGTGGCGCACATCGACCAGGCCGGCGTTCGCCAGCCGCTGCAGCGCCTGGCGCACCGAGGGACGCGAGACGCCGAGCACCTCGGCGAGGCGCCGTTCGCTCGGCAGGTTCTCGCCCGCGGCGAGCTCGCCGTTCAGGACCTCGGCCGAGAGCTGGTCGAAGACCTCGTCGGTGACGGATCGGCGCGCGATGGGTTGCAAGGGCACGTCCCGACCGTACGTCCTGGCGTGGCAGAGGTCAATGGTCAGACCACTACCGCCGTACGAGCACGACTGTGTCCCGCCCTTCGCCCGCGACCCGGCGCCGCTGGATCAGGTGGACCAGGATGAGCGCCGAGCTCAACGCGGCGTAGACGCACCACAACGACGCGAAGGCCTCGGCGTAGGCGAGGGCGACCACCGTCAGGCCGACGAGGTTGAGCAAGCCGAACGCGACCACCATCGGAAAACGCGACAACGCCGCCGTACCCACGATCGCGAGGACATAGAGCGCGGTCCACAACACGCTGTCGTCCATCCCGATGTTGTAGGACAACGCATGCTCGTGCGGCGTCACCGAGACTCCGTGCGCGGCGACGACGTACCCGAGGTGGGCCGACACGATCGCCCCGAGCACGACGAACGGGACCATGCGGCGCCGGCTGTCGTGCGGTTCGAGCAGCCACACCGCGCGCGGGAACAGGATGGGCAACAGCGGCAGCGCGATGAGGACGTAGCCGACCGCCGCCGCATGGGCCACGCCCGACGACACGTCGCCGTCAGCCCCGGCCCAGACGAAAGCCTCGATGAACTGATGCAGCGCGAAGATCGCGGGCAGAGCGGCGAGCGGCAGCTCACGTGCCGACGTCACCTGGCGCAGCGACAGCACGGCGACGGGTACCAGCACGCCGCCCGCCACCACGTCGGCCGTCGTCGAGAAGCACATGGTGCGCCGACGATAGCGGCGATCCGGCCGTGGACAACCGAGTTTGCTTCAGGCGAGCGGCTTCGTCACCTCGTCCACGAATGCGGCCGCATCGTCGAGGGCCTGGGACGCCGAGCGCGACAGCCGGTGCGCCACCTGGAAGACGTGGTACTGCCGCGGCCAGAACCTGATCCGGATGTCGCCGCCTGCGGCCTCCAGCGCCTCGGCGTAGTGCCGCGCATCGCCGGCCAGCATCTCCGACGAACTGGCCTGGATGAGGACCGGCGGCATGCCGCTGAGGTCATCGGTGGTCAACGCCAGCTCGGGATGATCGCCCGGCGTCCCCCGGTAGTAGGCCGCCATCGCCGCGCGGCCGGTGCTCGCGCCGGCGAACAAGCCGTCCCGGCCGTGCTCGCGCTCGTGGGCGATCGCCACGGCCATGGATATGTCGACGACCGGTGAGAACGCGACGATGCCGGCCGGGACCGGCAGCCCCGCGCGGATCGCTCGGGGGCCGAGTCCCAGCGCGAGGTGGCCGCCGGCCGAGTCGCCGATGACGACGATCTGCTTCGGGTCGAGACCCTGCGCGAGCAACCACGCGTAGGCCCGCAGCACGTCGTCGGCCGCCGCCGGGAAGCGGTGCTCCGGGGCGAGGCGGTAGCTGACGGAGAAGCAGGACCGTCGCGTCCGGACCGACAGCTCGGCGACCAGGCCGCGGTGCGAGCGGGTCGAGCCGGCGATGAAGGCGCCGCCGTGCACGTACAGGATCACCGACGTCGCGCGGGTGGCGACGCCGGGCGCCTCGACCCACTCGCCGCGAACCTGGCCGTCGGCCCGCCGGAACCGCACCTGCTCCACCTGCGTGGCCGGGCCGGCGCCGAGCTCGGGCCGGGTGAGCTGCCAGTCGAGCATCACGCGCAGCGCGCGGACCTCCGAACGCAGCATGCTGCCGCGCCACGCGATGCCCTGCGAATAGAGCTCCAGCGCGCGAAGGGCGCTACGCGTCCCGCTCCGACGAAGACGCTTGCGCAGGTCGGGCGGCACGGTTCGCCGTCGGGCGACGTCGGCATCAGGCATGTGAACCTCGGAGCAGTCGGGGGGGCAACTGTCCCGTCAGCGTATAAGCCGCCGGTGCGGCCGGTCGACGTCGACGCCGGCGATGACGGCCCACTCCGGCGCACCGCAGCACGCATGAGTGGGAAGTGATCACTGGGGCGGAGCGGCCCAGGGGTTGGGCAGGCGCAGCAGGACATTGCGATCCGCGGCCGTGCCGGACCGGGGATGCTGCTCGAGGGAATGGTCGCGTTCCTGCCAGTGGTTGGCCGAGAGCTCGCGGGACAACCCGGCGAGGGCGTGCGGCGAGTCGATCGATCCGTCCCATGGTGCCGGCCCGGCGTGATCGAGCATCGTCGTCGCGACGGTCAGCCCGTCGGGACCGTGCAGCAGTTCGACGAGGCGGCCCTGCTGCGGCCAGTCGATGAGCGACGGCGCCGTGACTTCCCACCACGTGCGGTGCGGCCTGACCGCGGTGTGGTGCGTGTGCCCGTTGAGCCAGAGCACGACGCTGGCATGGCCGGCGATCACCTGGTCCAGCTGGTCCGCCAGTACCCGCGGCGCCGAAGCGGGACCGGTCGCGTCGTTGACCAGCGTGTGCAACGGGTGGTGGCTGGCCAGGACGGCGTACCGACGGTCGGCGTCGGCCGCCCTGAGTTCGGAATCCAGCCACGCCAGCTGGTCGGTGTCCAACGAGCCCTGCCAGCCGCCGTGCTCGTTGACGGTGTCCACCACCAGCATGGTGACCCGCCCGTGGTCGTGGCGGTAGTACGTGGTGCCGTTCGCCCGGTTGCTCGACGTGAACCCGTGTCCGGCCGGTCGGGAGGCGGCGCCGAAGTGCGCGTCGACGAACTCCTGGCGGCTGATCAGGCGACGCCCGGGATCGGCGGTCACCGGTTGCGTCCGCACTTCGCGCATCAGCGTGGCCAGCGCAGTCGGGTCGCACCGTTCCAGCCCGACCGCCACGTGGATGATGACGTCGTTCGTCCAGTGGTCGGGGACGGCGATCGCCTTCACCGCACCGACGGCCACGGCGTCGAGGCCGCCGGCGCCCGGAATCGTCCCTTGTACGAGTCGATCATGGTTGCCGTGGACGGCCAGCCACGGCATGTCCAACCCGGCCGCCCGGAACGGAGCGCGGGCGGCGTCCGACAGGCCGGGCACCGCGGGAAAGCCGTAGCGCAGTTGCGGAAGGTCGAGCCCGGCCGTCTCCGGGTGCCAGAACCGCTCGTCGGGGGACAGCCCGCCGACGCCTTCCCATCGGGCCCGATCTCCCGAGTCGGGGCAGACGTCCCCGCCTTCGAGCAGCGCCACATACCAAGCCAGCTCGTTCGCCTGGGCGTTGTCGGTGTTGTCGCCGGTGACGATTGCCAGATCGATCGGGAAGCGCGTGACGGGACCGACCGCGGCCTCGTTCACCGCGCTGACCATCGCCTCGGCGACCTGTGCGGTCAGCAGCTCCTGCGCCCGGTAGCACCCGACCTCGTCGAGATCGTCCCGAACCGGCGAGTCGGGATCGGCCCACCGGTCGAGGAACTCCGCCCGCGCCGGGGACTGCGCATCGCAGACGTGCAGATCGGACAGGTGCGCGATCGTGATCAGCGGTGTGCCGAGGACGTCCCCTGCGGGCCCGAGGTCGGTCCGGACGACGACCTCCTCGCCCGGGCCGTGGCGCAGCGACCGGTAGCCGCGCGCCGACGCCGGCCCACCGCGGATCGTCCGCTCGGTGGTCACTCCCGGTTCGCGAGCAGGGCGGGGCGTTCGAGCAGGGCGATGGACACCCGGCTGCCCGGCGCCATGTCCCCGGCCCGGTGGGAGGAGACGTCGGCCAGCACTTCCGAGCCGTCGCTGCGCAGCAGGCGCAGCCGCGTCGTAGGACCGCGGAAGGTCGCCACGGTCACCACGGCGTCGCCGGTGTCGTCGCGCGCGACGACGATCGCCTCGGGACGGACGAGGACGGTGACGGGCTCGCCGGCGGCCGGTACCGTGCCGTCGGCCGGGATGACCTGCTGGTTCACACGCACGGTCGAGTCCGACACCGCTTCCCCGGGCAGGCGGTTCATCGTGCCGACGAATTCGGCGACGAACGCGGTCTTCGGCCGGTCGTAGAGGACCCCGGGTGCGTCGCACTGCTCGAGATGTCCCTTGCGCATGACGCCGACCCGGTCGGCCATCGACAGCGCTTCTTCCTGATCGTGGGTCACGAAGACAGTGGTGACGCCCAGCTCCAGCTGGATGCGCCGGATCTCGTCGCGCAGCTGTTCGCGCACCTTCGCGTCCAGCGCGGACAGCGGTTCGTCGAGCAGCAGCACCCGCGGCTCGACGGCCAGGGCCCGGGCCAGGGCAACGCGCTGCTGCTGCCCGCCGGACAGCTGGTGCGGGTACTTCTTGAGGTGTTCGGCCAGGCCGACGAGGTCCAGCAGTTCGGCGGCGCGGTTGCGGCGCTCCGGGCCTCCGCGGCCGCGCAAGCGTAGACCGAAGGCGACGTTGTCCTGGGCGGTCATCGTCGGGAAGAGGCTGTAGGACTGGAACACCATGCCCATGTCCCGCTTGTTGGCCGGAATGCGGGAGACATCGGCTCCGTCGATGAGCACCGATCCCGACGTCGGCTGATCGAATCCGGCGAGCAGGCGAAGCGCCGTCGTCTTGCCGCAACCCGACGGTCCGAGTAGGGCCAGCAGCTCGCCCGGCTCGATCCGCAGGTTGAAGTCGTCGAGGGCCGGCATGGAGCCGAAGGAGCGCTTGACATCGCGATACTCGACGGTGGTCCCGGCGCGTTCGGGAACGTGTTCGGCGGACAAGGTCTCAGCCCTTCTTGTCGACAGCGCGGCGCCAGTTCAGCGCGCCGATCAGGAGCAACAGCAGCTCGACGAGCAGCAGGCTGAACACCGATACGGCGGCCTGCACCTGACCGGAGGTGGTGGGCAACTGGTAGAGCCATACCGGGAACGGCTTGGTGTAGAGCAGCACCGAGGAGATCGTGAACTCCCCCATGACCAGCGCGAAGCACAGGAACGAGGCGTTGATCACCGCGGTGCGCAGGCACGGCAGCAGCACCCGGAACAGCACCGTGATCCAGCCCGCGCCGAGGTTGCGCGCGGCCTCGACCAGGGTGCTCACGTCGATGGCGCGGAGGCCGGCGTCCAGCGAGCGGAAGACGAACGGCATCGCGAGCATCACGTAGAGGAGCGACAACACGTACGGATGGCTCTCGCCGCGCAGGTACGTGACGATCGAGTACAGCGAGCTGCCCTTGTCCTTGCCCACCCAGGCGTAGACGTCGTTCACGCCCACGACCAGAACGATGGGCGGGAAGACCAGCGGGAGCAGCGTGATGACCTCCACCAGACCGCGCACCCGCGGGAAGCGAAGGTGCAGCAGCAACTGCGTCGGCAGCATCAACAGCAGCGTGACGACGATCGTGATGACCGCGATCTTGAGCGAGTACACCAGGGCCGTCTGGAAATCGACCTGGCCGTTGGTCGTGTCGAAGATCTGCTTGTACGCCGAGAAGCTGACGCCGCCATGGCGGTCCTTCAGGGTGAAGCTGACTGCGGCCACCAGCGGACCGATGAAGTAGATCGCGGCGAGAGTCAGGATGATCCAGCGCGGCACGCTGCCGGCCTCGGGCCTGCGGCGCCGCTGCCCGGGAGGCACGGGCGGCGGCGTGCCCGGCACGAGGTCGGTCGCGGCCGAGGTGGCGTAGCCGGCGAACGGCTGAGAGGACGTCACCGGAGAGCCCCCGTCGCGCGGTTCATGCGAGCCACTTCGAGGTTCTGCGCTGCAGGAGCTGGTACACGATCGTCAGCGGAAGCACGATGATGATCATGTCGAGCGCCAGCGCGGCCCCGAGGTTCTCCTGCCCGGACAACACGTTGCCCGACAGCACCGACGAGATCTGGGTCGGGGCCAAGGGGAACGACTGCCCGGCCAGCGCGTACGCCGTCGCGTAGGCGGAGAAGGAGGAGCAGAACAGGAGAAGCACGGAGCCGAGGAAGTTGGGCAGCAGGACCGGACCGGCGACGTAGCGCCAGTACTGCCAGCGGTTCGCCCCGAGGTTCTCGGCCGCCTCGCCCCACTGCGGCTTCAGGCCCTCGAGCGCCGGCGTCATCACCAGTACCATCAGCGGCACGAGGAAGTACAGGTAGACCAGCGAGATGCCGGCCATGGTGGTGAGCTGGAAGTGCAGGTCGCCCTGCAGCGAGACGTTGAAGTGATCGCGCAGGAAAGCCGTGACCACGCCCGCGTTGCCCACCGTCGCGATGAAGAGGAATGCCAGCGGGATGCCGCCGAAGTTCGCCGTCACCGCGGCGGCCGCGATGACGATCTGCCGAAGTGCGGTGCTCCGGCTCGTCACCACCGCATAGGCGAGCAGCACACCGGCGACCGCGCCCAGCACGGCGACGATGGCCGACAGTTGCACGCTGTTGACCAGCGAAGTCCGATAGATCCCCTTCAGCGAGTTCGACACGTTCGACCCGGTGAACTCGGTGTGCTTGACGTGGACGAACTGCTGGGTCACCGGGTCGCGCTTCGTCGATGCGTTGGTGGTCTTGCGGAACGCGTTGTAGAGGATGAAGCCGATCGGCACCAGGAAGAAGACCAGGACGTAGCCGAAGAAGGGCGCGAGCCCGAGCCAGGCGAAGCTGAACCGACGGTTCCGAGCGGCCGGGGCCGCGGCTCCTTCCGGCCCCGCGTCCTCGGCCGGGGTTTCCCGGCCGAGGACGCGTGATTCGGTATCCGCCACTACGCGACCGCGGCCGGCCACTTCTGGGTCACCACGGCTTTCGCGGCCGTGACCTGGGCCTGCGTCGGGGCGAACGGGGTCGGGTCCGTCACCGGGGGCACCGCGGCCAGCGCCGTCGCGTCAGCGGTCTTGGCCGTCTGCATCGCCGGCAACTCGATGGGCCGGGCGAAACCGCGCAGCCAGCCGTTCTGCCCGCCGGTCGCATCCTGGCTGTAGAGGTATTCCTCCCACAAGCGCGCCGCTGCGGGGTGCGCGGCGTTGATGCTGACGGCCTGGGCGTAGTACGCCGAGACCAGGCCGTCCGACGGGTCGACCGTCGTCCAGTCGATGCCCGACTTCTTCAGCGTGGCCGCGTTGCCCACGTTCAGGTAGTCCCAGTCGAGCACGATCGGGGTTTCGCCCGACTGCACCGTCGCCGGCGTCACCTTCGTCTTGTTGAATATGCCCTCGGAGTTCAGCTTCTTGAAGAAGTCGATGCCGGGCTGGACGTTGTCGGCCGAACCGCCGTTCGCCAGGGCGGCGGCCCAGACGGCCTCGAAGGCGGCGTTGGCGCTGGTGGGGTCCCCGTTCAGCGCGACATCGCCCTTGTAGGCCTTGTTGTCGAGGTCCTTGATCGTCTTCGGGCAGGTGCCGCCGACCTTCTTCGCGTTGCAGCCGATCGAGATGTAGCCGCCGTAGTCGCTGTACCAGAGGCCGCCGGAGTCCTTCTGCGCGTCCGGGATGGCCGACCATGTCGCGACCTTGTACGGCGCGTACAGGCCGTCCTGGGCGCCGGAGAGCGCGTAGGAGTTGCCCACATCGGCGACGTCCGGCGCACTGGACTGGCCCTTGGTCGACTTGATCGCGTTGATCTCGTCGCCGGAGGACCCGTCGGGGTTCTCACTGTTGATCTTGATCTTGTACTTGGCCGTGAAGCCGTCGATGATCGCGCCGTAACCGGCCCAGGTGCGGGGCACCGCGATGATGTTGAGCGTGCCCTCCTTCTGGGCCGCCGCGACCAGCGCGTCCATCCCGCCGCCGGCCGCCGCCGACTGCGCCGTGGCCCAGGCGACGGCGCTCTTGCTGGCTTTACCGGTGCTGGCACCGGACGTTTTCTTACTGCTGGACTTGCTCGAGCTGGAACACGCAGCCAGCGTGACGACCAGCGAGGTTGCGGCAACTGCGCCGAAGATTTTGGCTCCCGTACTTGCCACCTGACAACACCGTCCCTGTCTGCGGTCTGCTCGTGATGACGCGCACCCTAGCGCGTCCCGAGCCGGTTTTCCCGTGTTGACGTTCGGTTGGTCGAGGCACTTGTCGGCGACGCGCTCCCGGCTCTCGGGTGAACGTCCGGCCAACCCTTCCCCGGCACCAGACCAAGGGGTATGAAACCGGCGAAATCTCGCCCGGCTGGGGCGGGCGGGCCGCCCTGGTGATCAACCGGGCGGTTCGGCCGAGCCGCCGAACACAGGTGCCCTTAAGGTCCGGGCATGCGAACGGAATGGTTGTTTCTCGCCGCGGCGATCGTCACCGAGCTGATCGGCACCATCGCGCTGCGAGCGGTCAGCACCTCTCTGACGTGGTGGGCCATCGTGCTCATCGCGGTGTCCTACTCAGCCTCGTTCGCGGCCATGGCGGTCTCGCTGCGGCAGCTCAATGTCGGCGTGGTCTACGCGATCTGGTCGGCGGTCGGGATCGCCGCCATCACCCTGGCCGGCTGGCTGCTGTTCGACGAGCGGCTGAGCCTGCAGGCGATCCTCGGCCTCGCCGTGATCGTGGCCGGGGTGACCATTCTGGTGACCTCGGGAACCGTTCGGCACGGCTGACCTTCGAAGATCGCCTTCACCTGGAGCAGGACCCGGGATATCGTCCGCCCATGCCCGCCGACAGCTACGACTTCCTCATCGTCGGCGGTGGTTCCGCGGGCTGCGCCCTCGGCAACCGGCTGTCGGCCGATCCGGACAACCGGGTACTGGTTCTGGAGGCCGGCCGGGTCGACTACCGCTTCGACGTCTTCGTCCACATGCCGGCCGCCCTGCCCTTCCCCATAGGCAGCCGGTTCTACGACTGGAAGTACGAATCAGAACCCGAGCCGTACATGAACGGGCGCCGCATCTACCACGCCCGGGGCAAGGTGCTGGGCGGCTCCAGCAGCATCAACGGGATGATCTTCCAGCGGGGCAACCCCGTGGACTACGAGCGCTGGGCCACCGACGCCGGGATGGAGACCTGGAGTTACGCCCACTGCCTGCCGTACTTCCGCAAGATGGAGGACTGCACGGCCGCTGCGCCCGACGACCCGTATCGCGGGCAGGGCGGGCCGCTGACCCTGGAACGCGGCCCCGCGACGAATCCGCTGTTCCAGGCCTTCTTCGACGCCACCGTGCAGGCCGGCTACTCGCGCACCGACGACGTCAACGGGTACCGCCAGGAGGGTTTCGCCCCCTTCGACCGCAACATCAAGCGGGGCCGCCGCTGGTCGGCCGCCCGTGCCTACCTGCACCCCGTGCTCGACCGGCCCAATCTCGACCTGATCACCCGGGCCTTCACGACCCGCGTGCTGATGGACGGAACCCGGGCGACCGGCGTCGAGTACCGGCACCGCGGAACCACCCGGACGGTCCGCGCCGACACCGTCGTGCTGTGCGGCGGGGCGATCAACACCCCGCAACTGCTTCAGCTCAGCGGCATCGGCAACGCCGACGAGCTGAGGGCGCTCGGCATCGAGGTCCGGGCCGATCTGCCGGGTGTCGGGGAGCACCTCCAGGATCACCTCGAGGTCTACATCCAGCACGCCGCCACCCAGCCGGTGAGCATGCAGCGCTACATGAAGTGGCGCTACCGCCCGCTCATCGGAGCGCAATGGCTCCTGCGTCGCGGGCCCGGCGCGACCAACCATTTCGAGGGCGGCGGCTTCGCGTGCAGCAACGACGACGTCACCTATCCGAACCTGATGTTCCACTTCCTCCCGATCGCGGTGCGCTACGACGGCTCGTCCCCCGCCTCCGGCGACGGCTACCAGGTGCACATCGGGCCGATGTACTCCGACGCCCGCGGCAGCGTGAAGATCCGCAGTACTGACCCGACGGAGAAGCCGGCGCTGCGCTTCAACTACCTGTCGACCGACCAGGACCGCCGCGAGTGGGTCGAGGCGATCCGGGCGGCCCGGCACATCCTCGGCCAGCCCGCCTTCGACCCGTACAACGGCGGCGAGATCTCGCCCGGTCCCGCCGTGGAGACCGACGAGCAGATCCTCGACTGGGTGCGCAAGGACGGCGAGACCGCCCTGCACCCCTCGTGCACCGCCCGCATGGGCACCGACGCCATGTCGGTGGTCGATCCGCTGACGATGGGTGTCCACGGAATGGACGGGCTCAAGGTCGCGGACGCGTCGGCGATGCCGTACGTGACGAACGGCAACATCTACGCGCCGGTGATGATGCTGGCCGAGAAGGCGGCCGACCTCATCCTCGGCAATGCGCCGCTCGCGCCGCAGCCGGTTGACTTCTACCGCCGCCCGGCGCGGACGCCATGAGCAGCCTGTTCATCGGCGGCAGTTGGCGCGACGCCGCCGACGGGGGGACCCGCGAGATCCGCTGCCCGGCCGACGGCACCCCTGTCGCGACGGTCGCCGAGGCCACCGCCGACGACGCCCGCGCCGCCATCGCGGCGGCGCGGGCCGAGTTCGACGACGGCGAGTGGCCGCACCTGTCCGAGCACGACCGAGCCGCGACGCTGACGGCCGTGGCCGACCTGCTCGCAAGAGACAAGGCCGACTACGCCCGGGCTGAGTCGCTCGACACGGGCAAGCGGTTCGTGGAGTCCGAGTACGACATCGACGACGTGATCAAGTGCTTCCGCTACTACGCGGGCATCGGCGGGACCGACAACGGCCGCGTGGTCGACACCGGCCGTCCCGATGCGATCAGCCGGGTCGTCCACGAACCGGTCGGCGTCTGCGCCCTCATCACCCCGTGGAACTATCCCCTGCTGCAGACGTCGTGGAAGGTCGCGCCGGCGCTGCTCGCCGGCAACACCTTCGTCCTGAAGCCCAGCGAGCTCACCCCGTCCACCGCCATCATGCTGATGCGCACCTTGAGCGAGGCCGGCCTGCCCCACGGTGTCGCCAATCTCGTGCTCGGCGCCGGTGCGACGGCCGGCGCGCCGTTGACCGAGCACCCGGACGTCGACATGGTGTCCTTCACCGGCGGTGCCGCCACGGGCCGGGCGATCGCCGCCGCGGCCGCGCCGACCGTCAAACGGGTGGCGCTGGAGCTCGGCGGCAAGAATCCGAACGTCGTCTTCGCCGACGCCGACTTCGAGGCGGCCGTCGACTTCGCGCTCACCGCGGTCTTCCTCGACTCCGGCCAGGTGTGCTCCGCCGGCGCCCGGCTGGTCATCGAGGAGTCGCTGCACGACGCCTTCGTCGACGAGCTCGTCACCCGAGCGGACGCGATCAGGCTCGGCGGCCCGTTCGATGCGGCCGCCGAGACGGGCCCGCTCATCTCCGCCGAACACCGGGCCAAGGTCGAGGCGTACGTGGCGGCCGGTTTGGCCGAGGGCGCGAAACTGCGCTGTGGTGGCGAGCGGCCGGCCGATCCGGAGCTCGCCGATGGCTTCTTCTACCGGCCGACGATCCTCGACGGCTGCGACCAGTCGATGTCCGTCGTCCATGACGAGTCGTTCGGGCCGGTGCTGACGGTCGAGACGTTCCGGGACGAGCCCGACGCCGTCCGCATCGCCAATGACACGGCCTACGGGCTGGCCGGCGCGGTGTGGACACAGGACGCCGGACGGGCGCAGCGAGTGGCCCACCAACTGCGGCACGGCACCGTCTGGATCAACGACTACCACCCGTATGTGCCGCAGGCCGAGTGGGGCGGTATGGGGCAATCCGGTAACGGTCGGGAATTGGGGCCTATGGGTCTTGCGGAGTACCGCGAGACCAAGCACATTTGGCACAACATCGACCCCCGGCCTCAGTACTGGTTCGCCCGGCCGGAGAGTCGGTGAGGAGGAGCTCGTGACGGTACCGACCGAGGAGAGCGACGTGGGGACGGCGAGCGAGGCCACGCCGTCGACTGCACCGCATCCCGTGCGCGACCGGCGCGGGACCGATTCCGCTCCCGACATCTCCGTCCGCAATCTCTGGAAGGTGTTCGGCGGCAAGACGGCGAGCCGGGTCCCGACCACGCCCGAGTTGGCGTCGCTCCCGCGGGCCGAGCTGTTGAAGACGACCGGTTGCCTGGCCGCCGTCTGCGACATCAGTTTCGACGTCGCCCCCGGCGAGGTGTTCGTCGTGATGGGCCTGTCCGGCTCCGGCAAGTCGACCCTCGTCCGGTGCCTTACCCGGTTGATCGAGCCCACGGCCGGTCAGCTGTCGATCCTGGGCCAGGACATCGTCGGCTATCCGACCAAGAGCCTGCGCGCGTTGCGGCGCGAGAAGGTTTCCATGGTGTTCCAGCACTTCGGCCTGCTGCCGCATCGCCGGGTCATCGACAACGTTGCGTTCGGCCTGGAGATCCGGGGCACGAACAAGGCCGAGCGGTATCGGCGGGCCGGCGAGGTCATCGACCTGGTCGGACTGTCCGGCTACGAGAACGTGTACCCCGACCAGCTCTCGGGCGGCATGCAGCAGCGCGTCGGCCTGGGGCGCGCGTTGGCGGGCGACCCTGAGGTGTTGCTGCTCGACGAGCCCTTCTCCGCGCTCGACCCGCTGATCCGCCGCGACATGCAGCAGGAGGTCATCCGGCTGCACCACGAGGTCGGCAAGACGATGATGTTCATCACCCACGACCTGTCCGAAGCCCTCAAGCTCGGCGATCGCATCCTCATCATGCGCGACGGCCGCACGGTCCAGGTCGGTACCGGCGCCGAACTCGTCGGGGCGCCGGCCGACGACTACGTGCGCGACTTCGTCCGCGAGGTCCCGCGGGCCAACGTGCTCACCTTGCGCTGGATCATGCGCCCGCCGGAAGGCGGCGACGATCTCTCCGGCCCTGAGCTCGGCCCGGACGTGGTGGTCCGCGACGCGACGCGCGCCGTGCTGGAATCGGCGCACCCGGTGAAGGTCGTGCAAGACGGCAAGCTGCTCGGCATCGTCGGCGATCCCGAGATCCTGCAAGTAGTCGCCGGCTCATGACGGCGGCATCCAGCACCGCGTCGCCCGGGATTCGCGTGGCGGATCTCCTGCGCCGGCCGAGTCGCGGCGCGCTGGTGCTTGTCGTGCTGCTGGTCTGGGTCGTCCTCTATCTCATCTTCAAGGGGCGTAACACCCTGGCGTTGGCGCCCCCCGACCTCACCAGCCTGCACACCCGGCTGAACGACCTGAACTCCTCCGTCGGCCAGAACCGCAACAGCAACCCGTTCTTCGTCTACTTCATCAACGAGATCCAGCTCGGCGTCACCCACTTCATCACCTTCTTCCAGGACCTGCTGTCCCAGCCGTCCGGCAGCCGCCCGGCGCCGACCGTCGGCTGGTTGGGCATAGTGGCCGTGGCGACCTATCTCGCCGCCCTGTTCGGGAACTGGCGCGTCGCCGTGCTGACCGCGGTCGGTTTCCTGTTCCTCGGCCTGCAGGGCCTGTGGCAGCCCAGCATGGACACCCTCGCGCTGACCATCGCGGCAGTCCTCATCTGCCTCGCGATCGGGATCCCGCTGGGCATCCTGGCCGGCACATCGCGCGGGTTCGAGCGAATCATCACGCCCGTCCTGGACGTGATGCAGACGATGCCCACGTTCGTGTACCTGGCGCCGCTGAGCCTGCTGTTTCTCATCGGACCGGCCACCGGGGTCATCGCCATGGTCATCTACGCCATGCCGCCGGTCATCCGGCTCACCGCCCACGGCCTCCGATCCGTGCCCGGAGAGACGGTCGAAGCGGCCGACTCCCTCGGCGCCGCGCCGCGACAGAAGCTGGTCGACGTGCTGCTGCCGATGGCCAAGCGGACCGTCATCATCGGCGTCAACCAGACGATCATGGCGGCGCTCGCCATGGTGACAATCGCCGCGTTGGTCGCCGCGCCCGGCCTCGGCCAGACCGTCCTCCAGGCTCTGGAGAGCCTGGACGTCGGCACGGCCTTCAACGGCGGCCTGGCCATCGTGGTGCTGGCGGTCGTGCTGGACCGGGTGACGACGGCGGCCAGTCAGCGCGCCGAGGTGACGGGCCGCCGACCCACGAAGATGGGCAAGCGCACGCGACGCGGCCTCGCCGCGGGCGGCGCGGTCGCGGCCGGCGTCGCCGTGTACGTGTCCCACACCTATCAGCTGTACGCGATCTTCCCCGACCATCTGCGGCTGGGATCGCACCGCGTGAGCATCGACGTCGGCCCCCACATCGAGTCGTGGACGACCTCGGCGACGTCCTGGATCCAATCCACCTTCCACGTCATCACCAGCGGCTTCAAGGACTGGGTCACCTACCACGCCATCAACCCGCTGCAGAGCCTGTTGGACAACTCGCCGTGGTGGTTGACCTTCGCGGCGGTCCTGGCGCTGGCCTTCCTGATCGGTGGGATCGTCCCGGCGCTCATCGCAGCGGCGTGCCTCGGGCTCATCGTCGGGTCAGGCCTCTGGCAGGACAGCATGGACACGCTGGCGGCGACGCTCATCGCGACCGTCATCACGATGGCCATCGGCATCGTGGTGGGCGTATGGATGGGCCGCAGCAAGCGAGCGGACGGCATCATCCGGCCGTTTCTCGACGCCGCCCAGGTCATGCCGCCGTTCGTCTACCTCGTGCCGTTCCTGGCCCTGTTCGGGTCCAGCCGGTTCACCGGGATTGTGGCCGCCGTCGTCTACGCCGCGCCGGTCGCGGTGAAGATCGTCGCCGACGGGATCCGCGGCGTCTCGCCGACGACCATCGAGGCCGCCACGGCGTCCGGCTCGAACACGTGGCAGATCATCACCAAGGTGCAGTTGCCGATGTCGGTGCGCAGCTTGGCCCTGGCCACCAACCAAGGGCTGATCTACGTGTTGTCGATGGTGGTGGTCGCCGGGCTGGTGGGCGGCCAGGCCCTCGGCTTCGACGTGGTGAACGGATTCTCGCAGCTCAGCGTGTTCGGCAAGGGGCTCGCCGCCGGCGCGGCGATCGTCTGTCTCGGCATCATGCTGGACCGCACGACTCAGGCCGCGGCCCGCCGCGCCGAAGGCCGCACGCACCGGGGGCGCTAGCGCCACCACTTGTCCAACCGCCAACAGATCCACACAACGGAGAAGGAAGTTCACATGGGATCACTTTCCGAAGGGCCGCGGGCGCGCCGTGCGGTCGTGCGGCTCGCGACGCTGACCGCGGCCATCGCGAGCCTCGTCGTGCTCAGCGCATGCGGCGGCGCCAAGGTGGGTGGTGGCGGTTCGTCCAAGGCAGCCGGGTCTGCGGCGGGCAGGGGCACGTCCTCGGCCGCCCCGGTCAAGAAATCGTGCGGCACGGTCAGCCTGGCCGACAACCCGTGGGTCGGATACGAGGCCGACGTCGCGGTAATGGCCTACCTCGCCAAGACCAAGCTGCACTGCAACGTGCAGATCAAGCACATCACCGAGCAGGTGTCCTGGCAGGGCTTCGCCAGCGGCCAGGTCGACGCGATCCTCGAGAACTGGGGGCACCCGGACCTCGTGCAGAAGTACATCGATCAGCAGCACGTCGCCCAGGACCTCGGCTGGAACGGCCTGAACGGCGTCATCGGCTGGTACGTGCCGCCGTGGATGGTCCAGAAGTACCCGGACATCACCAACTGGAAGAACCTCGACAAGTACGCCAGCCTCTTCAAGACGTCCGAGTCCGGCGGGAAGGGCCAACTGCTCGACGGTGACCCGTCCTACGTCACCAACGACGCCGCGCTGGTCAAGAACCTGCACCTGAACTTCAAGGTCGTCGAGGGTGGCAGCGAGACCGCGCTGATCCAGAGCTTCCGCTCGGCGCAGCAGAACAAGAAGCCGTTGCTGGCCTACTTCTACTCGCCGCAGTGGTTCCTCAACGAGGTGCCACTGGTGAAGGTGAACCTGCCGACGTACACCGCGGGGTGCGACAGCAAGCCGTCCAAGGTCGCCTGTGACTACCCGGCGTACAAGTTGAACAAGGTCGTGTCGACGAAGTTCGCGAACTCGGGCAGCCCGGCGTTCCAGCTGATCAAGAACTTCAAGTGGACGAACGAAGGGCAGAACACCGTGTCGAAGATGATCGCGGTGAACAAGATGTCCGACGACGCGGCGGCGAAGAAGTACGTCGACGCCAACCCGACGATCGTGCAGCAGTGGCTGCAGGGCACCTGATCCGGTAGCCGGTCCTCCACGAGTTGTCCGTGCTTCCCCACGCCAGGGCGTGGGGAAGCACGGACAACTTCGGTAGGAGTTACCGGCCCAACCGCTTGTGCAGCTCTTCGTTGATGGCCGGCACGATCTCGTGCAGGTCGCCGATGACCGCGTAGTGCGCCCGGGTGACCATCGGCGCCTCCGGGTCGGTGTTGATCGCCAGAATCGTCTTCGCCGACTGGCAGCCGGCCCAGTGCTGGATCGCGCCGCTGATCCCGCACGGGATGTAGAGGTCGGGCGAGATGCGGCTGCCGGTCTGGCCGACCTGCTCGCTGTGCGGCCGCCAACCGAGGCCGGTCACGACGCGCGAGACGCCGAGCGCGCCCCCGAGCAACTCGGCGAGCTCGAGCACGCCCTTGAACCCGTCCGGGCCACCGGCGCCACGGCCGGCCCCCACCACCACGCGGGCCGCGGTGAGCGCGCTGGTGTCGTCCGCCGTCTTCTCCTCGACGCGGACCACCCTGGTCAGTAGGTCGCGGTCGGAGAGGGCGGGCGTGAAGGGGACGACCTCGGTGGTCTGCTGCGACGCCGCCGGCTCGGGGTCGCAGGCGTGGCCGGCCACGGTGATGACCGCGGGGGTGTCGCCCAGCTGCATCTCCTCCAGTGCCGCGCCGCCCACGACCTGCCGGGTGACGACGAGCGGGTCGCCGCCGTCGGCCCGGAGCACGTTCGCGGCCATCACCACGCCGAGCCGGGCGGCGACGTGCGCAGCGATTTCGCCGCCCCGCGGCGTGCCGGACGCGACGAGAAGATCCCCCGACGCGGACGTGAGCACGCCGGCGACGGCCGCCGACCAGGCGGCGCCCGAGTACGCGGCGAGCCGCTCGTCCTGCGGATGATGGGCGACGGCGATCCCCTGCTCGCTCAGCTGCGCGCGGACGCCGTCGGTCACCTCGCCGACCACCACCGCCTCGACGCTGTCACCGCGGCCCTGCGCCAGCCCGCGCGCGAACGTCAGTGCTTCGCGCGAGAACAGCGTGACGCCGTCGGCGTTCGTCTCGACCAGCACGAGGATCACGGCGACACCACCTGCAGCGAGACCAACAGGTCGACGACGGCCGGCGCGGCCGCCGCTCCGTGACCGAGGATCTCGACGGTGCCGGGCCGCGGCGGGGGGACGGTCAAGCGGACCCGACCGTTGCCCCGCGCTTGCGCCGAAGGCGCCAGCGTCTCGATCGGCGCCTTCTTGGCCTTCATCCGCCCGACGATCGACGGGTAGCGCGGGCTGACACCGCCCTCCAGAACGGCGACGACTGCCGGCAGCGGCACCTCGAACGTCTCGACGCCGTCGGGCCCGTCGCCCTGCGCGGTCAGCGTCTCGCCCGAGACCGAGCAGACCGAGATGCCGGTCAGTACCGGGCGGTCGAGGGCGTAGGCGAGGCGCACCGGCACCTGGAAGTCGCCGGTGTCGGCGGCGTCGTTGCCGAGCAGGATCACGTCGACCTCGCGGTCGCGGACGACGGCGGCGATCTCCGCGGCGATGTCGGCCGGCCCGTAGGTCTCGGGGTCGGCCTCGACGAGGATCGCGGACGAGCAGCCGATCGCCAGGGCGGTGCGCAGTTGCTCGACGCTGTCGGCCGGCCCGACGGTGAGCACCGTCGCGGTGCCGGCGGTGGACTCGGCGATCTGGGTGGCCAGCTCGACGGCGCATTCCTCGTGCGGGCTCATGGTGAAGCCCACGTGGCGGGCGTCCACCGACCTGCCGTCCGCGGTCAGCAACACCTCACCCGAGACGTCGGGAACCCTTTTGACGCACACCAGGACGTTCACGTCAGCTCCTGATCCGGGCGTTCTCGGGGTCGAACAGCGGGGTGGCGTCGGCCGAGCCGACGGTGACCGGGTAGCGCTCCTCGAAGTAGTCGACGGCCAGTTTCGCGCCGACCTGCGCCACGCTCGGCGGCAGGTAGGCCATGAGGATGTGCTGGCCCAGGGACGGCGCCGACCCGGCGGAGGTGACGTAGGCGCGGTGCCCGTGATCGTCGACCAACGCCTCGCCGTCCGGGGTGAGAACCGGCTCCCCGCCCAGCATGTAGCGCTTGGTGCCGTCGGCCGACGTGTGGTCGTCGACGGTCAGCGTGCACAGGACGGTGGCCGGCGGGTTCTCCCGCTGCTTGAGGTAGGCATCGCGACCGACGAAGTCGGCGTCCTTGACCTTCGGCCGCATCATGCCGGCCTCGACGATCGTCCGCTCGGAATCCAACTCCGCGCCGTACGCCCGGTAGCCCTTCTCGAGCCGGCCGGTGGTGCCGTACACGCCGATGCCGACCGGGACGGCGCCGTGCGGGCGCCCGACCTCCTCGATCAGCGACCACAGCGCGGCGCCCTGTTCCATCGGTACGTACAGCTCCCAGCCCAGCTCGCCGACATAGGAGATCCGCGACGCCAGAACCGACAGCGAGCCGAGCTCGAGCGAGCGGCAGGTGCTGAAGGGGAAAGCCTGGTGCGACACGTCGGTCTCGGTGATCGAGCCGAGGATGTCGCGCGCCCGCGGACCCCACAGTCCGATCGTCGTGTAGGCCGACGTCAGGTCGGTGACCGTCGCCGACCCATCGTCGGGCACGTGGTCGCTGAACCACTTGCGGTCGACGTTGCCGTGCGCGCCGCCGGTCACGACCCGGAAGCGGTCGTCGGACAGCCGCATGATCGTCAGGTCGGCCCGGAACCCGCCGCGCTCGTCGACGATCGGGGTGTACACGACCTTGCCCGGGGCGACGTTCATCTGCGCGACGGCGATGCGCTGCACGGCATCCAGCGCCCCGCGGCCGGCCACGTCGAAGATCGAGAAGGCGGACAGGTCGACGTAGCCGGCCCGCTCGCGCATGGCCAGGTGCTCGGCGTTGATGATCGGTGACCACCAGCGGGCGTCCCACTCCGCGGCGCGCGGCATCACCTGGTCGCCGTACTCGCCCAGTAACGCCTCGTTCGACGCATACCAGTGCGGCCGTTCCCAACCCGCTGTCTCGAAGAAGAAGGCGCCGGCCGCCACCTGCGCGGCGTGCATCGGCGCGCGGCGGATGCCGCGATCGCTCGCCCACTGCTCGGACGGGTGCACGATGCCGTAGGTCTTGTTGAAGGCCTCGCTCGTCCGTCGGCTGATGTGCTGCTTGGTGCGCTGGTGCGGGTAGAAGCGGGCGATGTCGCTGTGTGAGGCGTCGATCTCGGGGTTGCCGTCGGTCATCCATTCGGCCATCAGGCGCCCCACACCGGGGCCTTCCTTGATCCAGACGGCTGCCGCTGACCAGACGCCCTTCACCTCGGGGCTCTCCCCCAGGACCGGTGCGCCGTCCGGCGTGAGCGACAGCAGGCCGTTGATCGCGTACCTGATCTCGGCGTGCTCGCTGCCGAGCAGTTCGGGCATCAGCTCGAGGGCCTGTTCGAGCTGCGGGTCGAAGTCGTCCTCGGTGAACGGCAGTTCGGTCGGGCTGAGCTTCGCCTGGTCGATGGACGGGATGTCGTCGGGGTCCATCAGGATCGGGCGGTGGGCGTAGGAGCCGACCTCCATGTCGCTGCCGTGCTGCCGCTCGTAGCAGAACGTGTCCATGTCGCGGACGATCGGATACGAGATCTCGCCCGGCCGTTCGGCGAGCTCGGGCAGGGGGCCGACGCTGATCATCTGGTGGACGGCAGGAGTCAGCGGGATGTGCACGCCGGCCATGGCGGCCAGCCGCGGGCTCCAGACGCCGCAAGCAATCACGACGGTGTCGGTCGCGATGTCGCCGTCGTCGGTGTGCACAGCGGTGATCCGGCCGTGCTCGACGGTCATTGCCGTCACCTCGGCGTTGGCGACGACGGTGAGCGCGCCGAGTTCCTGCGCGCGCTCGCGCATGATCGTGCCGGCCCGCAGCGAGTCGACGACGCCCACGCTCGGCGTCCAGAAACCGCCGATGATCACCGACGGATCGACGAACGGCACCTTCTCGACCACCTGCTCGGGGGTGATCAGCTCCGACGGGATGCCCCAGGCCTTGGCCGAGGCCATCCGCCGGCGCAGCTCCTGCATCCGCTCCTCGGTGCGGGCCACCTCGATGCCGCCGGACTCGGTGAAGACGCCCATCTCCTTGTACTGCTTCATGCTGTCGAGCGTCAGATCGGTGATCTCGCGGGAGTGGTCGACCGGGAAGATGAAGTTCGACGCGTGGCCGGTTGAGCCGCCCGGGTTGGGCAGCGGGCCCTTGTCGATCTGGACGATGTCGCGCCACCCGAGCCGGGCAAGGTGCCAGACCACGCTGTTGCCGACGATTCCGGCGCCGATCACCACGACCCGAGCCGTGCGCGGAACAGACGTCATTCGCTGACCTACCTCTCGAACTGGTTTGTTGCGGATAGTACAACTAGCTGCGCTATGAGCAACAGCCGACGACACGCCGAACGCCCCGGCCCCTGCCCCGCGCTGACCGCCGTCGGCGCCGGCTCGTCTTGGTCTCTCTGCGGGCGCCGGCTATGGCGTGGCGGGGCGGAACCTTGATCGTTTCCCGCTGGGGCGTGCGCCAGCACGCTGGAACGGGAAACGATAAGGGTGCCCTGTCAGTCGTCGCCCCAGCCCAGCCGGTGCGAGATCTCCCGGGCCGCGGCGAGCAGTTCCGGCACCACGTCGCCCACGCGGGCGGCGTCGAGCCGGAACGTCGGCCCGGACACCGACAACGCCGCGATGACGTCGCCGTGGGCGTTGCGGATGGGGCCGGCGACCGCGGTGAGGCCGACCTCGAGCTCGTCCACCGCGAGGGCGTAGCCGCGCTCGCGGACTTCGGCCAGTTCCCGGCGCAACGCGGCCTTACTGGTGAGCGTCGCGTCGGTGAATGCCGTCATCGTCCCGACGGCGCGGTCGACCTCGGCCGCCGGCAGTTCGCTGAGCAGCACCTTGCCGTTGGACGCCGCATGCAGCGGGATGTGCTGGCCCACCCAGTTGTGCGGCTGCAGGGACGACGAACCGGCCACCTGGTCCACGTAGAGCGCAGATCGGCCGGAGAGCACCGCGATGTTGATGGTCTCCCCGGTGCTCGCCGCGAGCCGGCGGCAGATCGGCCGCGCCTCCTGCACCACGTCGAGGCGAGCGGTGGTCGCTCCGGCCAGCCGCAGGACGCCCATGCCGAGTCGGTACTTGCCGCGATCCTGGGCCTGCTCGACCAGCCCGCCGCGCTCGAGGGTGGTCACCAGCCGGAACGCGGTGCTCTTGTGGACGCCCAGTTGTTCGGCGATCGTGGTGACCCCGACCTCGCCGGACCGGGCGAGCAGGTCGAGGATCGCTAGGGCCCGTTCCACCGACTGCACGCCGGACACGGGCTCCGCGGTGCTGTTGCTCATCGCGCAATGCTAGCGCTGTAGCTGTTGCGTAATGCAGACTCCGTTGTGCATGGCGCAACTCGGTCAGGAGCCCAGATGCCGCATCCGGAATACGTTCTCACCATCATCTGCCCGGACCGTCCCGGAATCGTCTATTCGGTCGCGAGCTTCCTGGTCCACAGCAGCGGCAACATCCTCGAGAGCCAGCAGTTCGACGACCGCGCCGAGGACCGCTTCTTCATGCGCGTCCATTTCGAGGTCTACGACGAGGCGATGACCCTCGAGCGGCTGCGGTCGGCCTTCGCGCCGGTGGCCAACGCCGCCCAGATGACCTGGGAGATGTGGGCGGCCGACGCGAAGTACCGCACGCTGATCATGGTGGGCAAGGACGGGCACTGTCTGAACGACCTGCTCTACCGGCAGAGCATCGGCGCGCTGCCGATCGAGATCCCGGCCGTGGTGTCCAACCACCTCGACCTCGAGCCACTGGCCAAGGCGTACGGCGTGCCGTTCCACCACGTGCCGGTGACCCCGGCGACCAAGGCCGAGGCCGAGGCCGAGCTGCTCTCGCTGGTCGATTCGCTGACCATCCATCTGACCGTGCTCGCCCGCTACATGCAGATCCTGTCCGACGACACCTGCCGCGCGCTGGCCGGCCGCGCGATCAACATCCACCACTCGTTCCTGCCCGGCTTCAAGGGCGCCCGGCCGTACCACCAGGCCTTCGCCCGCGGCGTGAAGCTGATCGGCGCGACCGCCCATTACGTGAGTTCGGACCTCGACGAGGGGCCGATCATCGAGCAGGACGTCGTCCGTGTCGACCACTCCTGGACGCCGGCGCAACTCGCCGCCGCCGGCCGCGATGTCGAGAGCCTCGTCCTCGCCCGCGCCGTCCGCTGGCACGCGGAGACCCGGGTGCTGCTCAACGGCAACCGGGTCGTCGTCTTCCGCTGACCGCCGCGGCGCCGCTGACGGCACCGACCTCAGTCGCCCAGTTCGCGGCGCCGGCGGGTGACATACTCGGCCAACTCCTCGCGGATCGCGTCGTCCAGGGGCGGTTGCACGTACTCCTCCAGGGTCTTGCGATAGATCCGCTCGGCCCGGCCGTTGGCGTCCACGCCGCCGTTGCGCATCCACCGCTCGTAGTTCTCCGACGACGACAGCAGCGGCCGGTAGAAGCACGTGCGGAAGCGCTCCATGGTGTGCGAGGCACCGAGGAAGTGGCCACCGTGTCCCACCTCCACGTGCGCGCCGAACGCGAGCGAGTCGTCGTCGATCTCCAGGGGACGGAACTGCTCCCGCATCATCCGCACGAGTTCGATGTCCACGATGAACTTCTCGTAGCCGGCCACCAGACCGCCTTCGAGCCACCCAGCGGAGTGCATGACCCAGTTCGTCCCGGCCAGGAAGGTCGGCAGCATCGTCATCAGCGCCTCGTAACCGGCCTGGGCGTCGGCGACCTGGGACGAGGTGAGGGCGCCGCCGGAGCGGAACGGCAGCCCGAAGTGCCGGGCGATCTGCCCCGTGCAGAGCAGCCCGGTGGCCGACTCCGGCGTTCCGAAGGTCGGCGAGCCCGACTGCATGTCGATGTTGGACAGGAACGACCCGAAGATGACCGGGCAGCCCGGGCGGATCAGCTGCGACAGCGTGATGCCCGACAGCGCCTCGACGATCTGCTGGACGAGCGCGGCCGGAATCGTCACCGGTGACATGGCGCCCATCAGGATGAACGGGGTCAGGACGACGGGCTGGTTGGCGGCTGAGTACTCGAACTGCGCGTCGAGCATCCGGTCGTCCCACCGCAGCGGCGAGTTGCAGTTGATCAGCGAGATGCTGACCGGCGTCTGCTCGATGACGTCGCGGCCGCCGAACATGATCGCGCCCATCTCGATCGTGTCGCGGGCGTTGACGCCGGACACGACATTGCCCATGTAGATCTTGTCGGTCAGCGTCTGCAGCGCGAAGGTCATGTCGAGGTGGCGCGAGTCCAGCGGGGTGTCGTTCGGTTCGCAGATCACCCCGCCGGCCGAGTCGAGCACCGGGAATGACTGCGCGAGCTTGGTGAACGAGCGGAAGTCTTCCATCGTGGCATCCCGGCGCACGTCCCCTTGCCGGACGAACGGCGGCCCGTAGACCGCGCCGAAGGCCATCGCGTCGCCGCCGATATGGACGGAGTTGTCCGCGTTGCGGGCCGCGACATCGAACTCGCGCGGGGCCTTCGCCACCTGTTCGAGGACGAATTCCGGGTCGAGGAAGACGGTGTTCTCCTCGACGCGCTGGCCCGCCGCACGGAAGAGATCGAGCGCTCGGTCGGACATGAACTCCACCCCGACCTCGGTCATCAGCCGGCGCCAGGCGACATCCAGCTTCGCCATTGCGTCCTGCGAAAGCACCTCATACCGCGGCATGGTGTTGCGAAACATGGTCCGGTGCTCCTAGCCTCGTCGTGGGAGTGCAGTTCCACTATGTGAACCGCCACCATACGAACGAGTAGGAGCGATGAGCAACACCGGAACGCAGGCAATTGACCGCGCAGTGCAGTTGCTGACCCGCGTGGTCGAGGCCGACGAGCCCCTGACGTTCACCGAGCTCTCGGCCGACCCCGGCCTGCCCCGGTCGACGACCTCCCGCCTGCTCGCCGCCCTCGAGGCCGGAAAGCTGGTCCAGCGCGAGGAGAGCGGCGCCTTCTCCGCCGGACCGCTGTTCGCGCTCTACGCGGCTCGCCACGACCAGGGATCGCAGCTGGCCCGGCTGTCCGAGCCGGTCCTGCGGGCGGTCGTCGCCGCGATCGGCGAGACGGTGAACCTCGCCGTTCCCCATGGCGACACCGTGGTGCATGTCGCCCAGCTCGACTCGACCTACGTCCTCGGCGTCCGCGACTGGCGGCGGGTGACCGTTCCCGCGCACACGTCAGCGCTCGGCAAGGTGCTCTACGCCTACGGTGCTCTGCCGCTGCCCGAAGCGCCCCTCGAGAAGTGCACCCGGCACTCGGTGGCCACGCCGACCGCCCTGCGGCGCGAACTCGACGAGGTGCGGCGGCGCGGCTTCGCCACCACCCGGGAAGAACTAGAGGTGGGCTTGGACGCGGCGGCCGTCCCGGTGATCGGTCCGTCCGGCGACGTCATCGCCGCCTTGGGCGTCTCCGGGCCGAGCGCGCGCATGCGCGGCAGCCTCGACTCCATCGCCGGACAACTCACCACCTACGGCTCAGAACTGTCGCAACTCCTGCGACGACGGACCCCCGCGAAAGGTGTGGCATGAGCATGACGCCCGAGGAGATCCTCCAGGGTCTCTATGACGAGACGCTGGTCGGCAACGCACCTACCGTGCTCGACCTGACGCATCAGGCCCTCGACCAAGGGATGGAGCCGCAGTCGCTGCTGTTCGACGCGCTCATCCCGTCCCTCGAAGAGGTCGGGGCCCGCTTCGAACGCGGTGACTTCTTCGTTCCGGAAATGCTCATCGCCGGACGCGCCATGGCCGGCGCCATGGAGGTCCTACGGCCGCTGCTGGCCGAGACCGGCGTCGAGACCATCGGCAAGTTCGTCATGGGCACCGTCAAGGGCGACGTCCACGACATCGGCAAGAACCTGGTCAACATCATGCTCGAAGGTGCCGGCTTCGAGGTCATCGATCTGGGCGTGCAGGTGTCGCCGGAGAAGTTCATCGAGGCCATCACCACCCACAAGCCGGACATCGTCGGCTTCTCGGCGTTCCTCACGACGACCATGCCGATGTTCAAGGCGAACATGAACGCCCTCGAGAAGGCCGGGCTGCGCGAGAGCGTCGTCGTCATGGTCGGCGGCGCGCCGGTGACCCAGGAGTACGCCGACGCGGTGGGCGCCGACGGCTACGCCGCTGACGCGTCCGCGACCGTCAAGAAGGCGAAGGAACTCATCCACCGCCGCAGGGCGCTGACGCCGGCATGACGACGCTGCACGAGACGGTCCTGCGCTCAGCGACCAAAGAGGTCGTCATCGGCCACAACCGGCCGTTCTGCCTGATCGGCGAGCGGATCAACCCGACCGGCCGGCGGATCTTCCAGGAACAGCTGCGCGAGGGTGACCTCTCGGCCATCGAGCGCGACGTCGCCGCGCAGGTGGCCGGCGGCGCCCACGTCCTCGACGTCAACATGGGCGTGCCGCTGACCGACGAGGCCGACCTCCTGGCCCGCGCGATCAAGCTGGTGCAGGAGCGGACCGACCTGCCGATCTGCATCGACTCCTCCGTCGTCGAGGCGCTCGAAGCCGGGCTCGCGGCCTACGACGGCCGCGCGCTGGTCAACTCGATCACCGCCGAGGACGAGCGGATGGCGCAGATCCTGCCGCTGGTCAAGAAGTACGACGCCGCCGTCATCGCGTTGCCCAACGACGCCGACGAGATCCCGATGGAATCCGGCAAGCGGCTCGAGCTGGTGGCCAAGATCGTCGAGGTCGCGACCACCGAGTACGGCATCGCCGTGCAGGACATCGTGATCGACCCGCTGGCGATGCCGATCGGCGCGGACACCTCGGTGGTGCAGACGACCCTGGAGACGATCCGCCGCATCCGCGACGAGTTCGGGCTGAACATGAGCCTCGGCGCATCCAACGTGTCCTTCGGCATGCCGGGCCGGCACAAGCTGGGCGCGGCGTTCCTGCCGATGGCGATGGCGGCCGGCCTGACGAGCGCCATCATGGACGCCCGCAATCCCGAGATCGTCGAGGCCGTCAAGGCCGCCGACCTGCTCCTCGGTCACGACGACTGGGGGATGGCGTGGATCGCGGCACACCGCGCGAAGCAGGCCGCGGGGCAGGCCGGGGGCCAGTGACCGACCCGTCGCCGCTCGACGAGTACCGACGCGAGGGGCTGCTGCCTCCCCGCGCGACGGCCGCCGACTCACCCGCGCCGCACGACGGCACGGGGCGCGTCGACCTGCTGTTCGAACCGGCCGGCCGGACCGTGCGGGTGCCTCCCGGCGTCACCGTCTTCGACGGCGCCAGCTGGAACGGCATCGCGATCGACTCCACCTGCGGTGGCCACGGCACCTGCCGCAAGTGCAAGGTGCAGATCCTGTCCGGCGACGTCCCGGTCGGCCGGCTCGACCCGCGCGCGTTCAGCGGTGACGAACTGCGCGACGGTTGGCGGCTGGCCTGCCTCGCCCAGGCGACCCAGAACCTGCGCGTGCACGTACCGCCGCTCGTCACGCGGCCCAAGGCGGCGACGGTGGGCGTCGGCCGGCAGGTCATCCTCCGTCCGGCGGTCCAGAAACGGTACGTCGAGCTCGTCGACCCCTCGCTGGCCGACCAGCGCACCGACCTCGATCGGCTGCTCGCGGCGATGGACGACCTCGAGCTGCACCCGGATCTGCACGCGTTGCGCCGCCTGCCGGCGGTCCTCCGCGCCGCCGACTACAAGGTTACCGCGGTCGTCGTCGACGACGTGCTCATCGACGTCGAACCCGGCGACACGACCGAGCGCCTCTTCGGCATCGCCTTCGACCTGGGCACCACGACCGTCGTGGCCACGTTGCTCGATCTCGGCACCGGCACACCCGCCGCCGTCCAGTCGCGGCTCAACAAGCAGCAGCCCTTCGGCGGCGACGTCATCACCCGGATCAGCGCGACGATGATGGATCCGACCGCTCTGGCCCGGCTGGCCGAGGCGGCGCAAGAGACACTGGCCGAACTGGCTGCAGAGGTCTGCGCCGAGGCCGGCGTGGACCCCGCCGAGGTCTACGAGGTGGCGGTCGCGGGCAACGCCACGATGACCGCGCTCGTCCTGGGGATCGATCCCGAACCGCTGGGCGTGGCCCCGTTCGTCATGTCGTGTACCGCTCCGCCGGTCGTCCTGGCCCGCGAGATCGGCCTCGAGCTCCACCCGGGGTCCCGGGCCGTTTTCTTCCCGGCGCTCGGCGCGTACGTCGGCGGCGACATCGTCGCCGGCATGCTGGCCACGGGCATGGACCGGGACAAGCGGCTGCGCCTGTTCATCGACGTGGGGACGAACTGCGAGATCGTCCTCGGCGACGGCGACCGCATCCTCGCCACCGCGGCTCCGGCCGGGCCCGCGTTCGAGGGCGGCGCGATCCGTTGCGGCATGCGGGCCGGCGAAGGCGCGATCGAAACCGTCAAGCTCGGCGAGGACGTCGTGCTCGGCGTGATCGGTGACGGCGAGGCCCGCGGTCTCTGCGGTTCGGGGCTGGTCGATGCTGTCGCCGAACTCGTGCGGGTCGGCCTGGTCGACGCGTCGGGACGCTATGTTGCCGACGAGGTGGCCAAGGAGATCGCGCCCACCCTGGCCGACCGGCTCGGCTTCATCGGCCAGGAACGGATCTTCGTCCTCCAGCGTGACGGCTCCGAGCACGGGGTCTACCTCTCGCAGCGCGACATCCGGGAGCTGCAGTTCGCCAAGGCGGCGATCGCAACCGGCTGGCGGCTGCTGCTGGAGGAGTTCACCGTCGACCCCCGCGACGTGCAGCAGGTGCTGCTGGCCGGTTCGTTCGGCACCTACCTCTCCCCCGCGGCGGCGATCCGCATCGGACTCGTGCCCCGCCTGCCCGTGCTGCGGATCGTCTCGGCCGGCAACGTCGCCGGGGAGGGCGCGAAGATGGCGCTGCTGTCCCATCGCGAGCGTGCGGGTGCGCAGACGCTGCTGGAGGAGGTGAGGTATGTCGAGCTCTCCGATCGCGCCGACTTCAACGACAAGTTCGTCGACCAACTCGCATTCCCGCAGTGAGCGCATCGCGCTGATCGCGTGCGGCGCGATCGCCGAGCCCTGTGCCGCCCTCGCCGCGAGCAACGGCTGGCCGGTGGACGTGCACCCACTGCCGCCGTTGCTGCACAACCGGCCCGAGGTGATCGCGGCGCGCGTGCGGGAAACAGCCGTCGCCTTGCGGGACTCCTATGCCAGAGTCGCGGTCGGCTACGCCGACTGCGGGACGTACGGCGCGCTCGACCGCGTCTGCACCGAGCTCGGGTTGCACCGCATGGAGGGGCTGCACTGCTACGACGCCTTCGCCGGCGCGTCCCGCATCGAGCAGTTCTTCGCCGAACAGCCGGGCACGTACGTCCTCACCGACTTCCTCGTCCGGTCGTTCCGGCGCACGATCGTCCAGGAGCTCGGGCTGGACCGGTTCCCCGACCTGCGCGACACCTACTTCGCGAACTACACGCGCGTCGTGTGGCTGGCGCAGCAGCCGACCGACGAGCTTCGCACCCTGGCCGCGGCCGCCGCGGACGTCCTCCAGCTGCCGCTCACCGTCGTCGAAACGGGTCTGGGCGGACTCGAGCGTTCTCTCGCCGCGCTGGTCGGCTAGGTCGCCACACCCACCGGGCCACCGAGACGTTCCAGCAACTCGGTCCGCCATTTCTCGGTCTGGCCGACCTGGTTGAACGTGTAGACGTGCAGGCCCTCGACGATCGCTTCCGGGCCACTGAGCCCGGCCGCGGTTCGCTCGAGGAACCGCTCGGGGCTGAATCCGCCGGGCGCGGCGAGGCGGGTCATCGTGCGGCGGTGCTTCACCAGGAACTTCGTCGACTCGCCGACGCCGATCTTGGTAGCGGTCATCAGCAGCTTGGTGCGATCGACCGGTCCGGGGACGCCCACGAGAAGCGGCATGGTGACGCCGCGTTGGCGAACCCGGTTCACCCATTTGACCAGCACTGCCGGGTCGAAGGTCAGGTTGCTCACGATGTGCGTGGCGAACCGGCGCTTGTCCCACATCGCCTGCACCGTCAGGTCGTCGGCGATGGCCGGGTGCGACTCCGGATAGCCGGTTATGCCCACCTGCGGGAACGGGCTGCCGAGCGCTTTGAGGTCCTCGAGCAGGTCGAGACTGGCCGCGTACGGGCCGGCTGGTGGATCAGCATCACCGGCGGGGACGAACACCGTCCTGATCCCGCCGGCGATGAGCCGGTCACAGATCTCCTGCAGCTCGCTGCGTCCGCTGACCATCCGCGCGGCCAGGTGCGGGACGGCGTCGTAGCCGGCCGCGGCCAGCCGCTCGGCCATGTCGAGCGTGGCGCCGAGGCCCTTCGCCGGCGACGCGGTAACGGTGACGGTGAATCGAGGCGGCAGGTGCTCCCGAACGGCCTGCTCCGCGGCCGGCGTCGGCAGCACCTCGTAGCGGGCGTGCGACAGCAACCGGCGCAGAGTCACGTTCCGCTCGGTGTTGCGCATTACACAACTCGTTTCGAAATACGCACTCTGACTCGGGCAGCGTAAGACCGCCGACGGGTCGGGGACAAGACGCTGGCGCTGTCCGGTCGGCTCGGTCGGCCGAACGAATGAAAAGCTGGACGTATGAAGTACCACAAGCTCGGCACCACGGGCCTGGACGTCTCGGCGATCTGCCTCGGCTGTATGAGCTACGGCGAGCCGGATCGGGGACCGCACCCCTGGACGCTCGGCGAGGAAGCCGCCCGGCCGTTCTTCCGAGGGGCCCTCGACGCCGGGATCAACTTCTTCGACACCGCGAACACGTACTCGGCCGGTTCGAGCGAGGAGATCACCGGGCGCGCGCTGCGCGACTTCGCCAACCGCGACGAGATCGTGCTGGCCACGAAGGTATTCATGCGCGTCGACCGCGACGGCCCCAACTCCCAGGGATTGTCCCGCAAGGCGATCATGGCGAGCATCGACGCCAGCCTGCGCCGGCTGCAGACCGACTACGTCGATCTCTACCAGATCCACCGCTGGGATCCCGACGTCCCGATCGAGGAGACGCTCGAAGCTCTGCACGACGTCGTGAGGTCGGGCAAGGCGCGCTACATCGGGGCGTCGTCGATGTGGGCCTGGCAGTTCAGCAAGGCCCTGCACGTCGCCGACACGCACGGCTGGACGCGCTTCGTCACGATGCAGAACCACTACAACCTGCTCAATCGCGAGGAAGAGCGCGAGATGCTGCCGCTCTGCGCGGACGAGGGCATCGGCGTGATCCCGTGGAGTCCGCTGGCGCGCGGCCGGCTCACCCGCGGCTGGGACGAGACCACGACCCGGTCGGACTCCGACGACTTCGGCCGCACCCTCTACGTCGAAGGCGACAAGCAGATCGTCGACGCGGTCGGCGAGGTCGCCCAGGAACGCGGCGTGTCCCGGGCGCAGGTGGCGTTGGCCTGGGTACTGGCCAATCCGGTCGTCGACGCACCGATCATCGGCGCCACCAAGCCGCACCACCTGGACGACGCCGTCGCCGCCGTCGACCTCGGGCTCACCGACGACGAGTTCGAACGGTTGACCGCGCCGTACACGCCGCACGAGGTCGTCGGCTTCCAGTAACCGCCGGCTAACAGGTGAAGTGGCCGGGCGTGGTCGGATAATCAGGTCCGGAGTTGGTCTTCGAGTCGCCGGCGTAGATCAGCGACAGTTCGGTGCCTCCGGAGCTGCTGGGCGTCGACGTGTTCAGCGCTCCGTCGGCCTGGGAGAGCGCCTGCAGGAACGTGCGGAGCGTCGGACTCAGCGCGCGGTTGATCTGGTAGCCGCCGTACGCGCCCGGGCAGGCGACCTCCAGGTTGTAGGCGCCGAAGTCGTCGATCATGCGGTCGCCGATGCCCGTCGCCTGCGACTGGAACACGTCCCGGTTGAACCCGCCGTAGGCCAGGTCGCCGAACACGGTGGTGTTCGCCGTCGTGCCGCCGTTGTCGCCGGCGCCCGGGTCACTGTCGTAGGTGGCCGATCCGATCAGCGGGAACCGGGAGGCGTAGCTCTGGATGCCGAACCCGGTGAGCGTGGCCGCCGAGCAGCCTTCCGCCGCCAACATTGCATTCGGCGAGACGCTGATGGTCGGGAACATCATCGGCAGGCAGGCGCGTGCATCCGTGACCTTCAGCCCGATCGCCGCGTCGCTCCGAATCACGTCGTGGTCGTCGTTGCCGGCGCCGCCGAACAGGTTGTCGTTGCCGGGGCCACCCTGCATCGAGTCGTTGCCGCGATCGGCGAAGACGATGTCGTCGCCGCCGCGAGCCGCCAGGTCGCCGGTGATGTGCATGCCGTCGTCACCCTGCAGGAAGTCATCGCCCGGGCTGCCGTGCAGCGTGTCGTTGCCCTGGCCGCCGAACACGATGTCGTGCTGCTTGTCCTGGCCGGTGGTGGTGGGCTTGTCCCAGTTCGGCACGGCCGTAATTACGCCGTTGACGGACTCCTGGGACAGGTTGACCTGGTAGATCGTGTTGCCCGAACCCGGATACTTGAGCGTGCCGTACGGCGCGCCGCCGGTGGTCCCGATCGTGGTCGGCGCGTTGGCGAACGGCACGACGGTCACCGTGCCCCGGTTGCCGAGGACGCCGTCGTCGCCGCCGTCGCCGCACAGCACGTCGTTGCCGTATCCGCCGACGATGACGTCCTGCCCGGCATTCGGGTCGCTGGTCGGCAGGCACTCGTCGAGGCGCGGGCTGGCCCCGGTCGGGGTGTCGCCGTGGACGGCGTCGCTGCCGTCCTGCGCCATGATCACGTCGTTGCCGCTGTCACCCTCGACGTAGTCGTTGCCGTTGGAGGTGGTCTGGGTCGAGTTCTGGCCCAGCAGGGTGACGTACCGGGTTCGGACGTTGCCGAGCGAGGTGTTGGTGATGCCCCCGCTCTGCGCCGTGCCGGGTGCGCTGACGACCTTCGCCTTGCCGTAAGACGTCCGGCCCCACGTGCAGCTGTCGCTGCCCTTCGCCACACCGCCGGCCGGTGCGCACCGGTCGATGCGGGCGTTGTTGGCCGCGATCGAGTCGTCGTCGCTCGCACCCGTGCTCTGCCCGCAGAGGAAGCCGCAGACGATGTTGCCGAGCCGCTGGCCGGGGTGGGCGGGGTCGGGGGTGCCGTTGGGCGTGTCCGCAGCGACCTGGTCGTTGGTCTTGCCGGACGGCGGGGCCGGCAGGGCGATCGGGCTGGTGCCGCCGACCAGGTCGTCGTCGCCCTCGCTGCCCTGGAGCGCGTTTCGTCCCGGGCCGCCCTCGAGGTAGTCGTCGCCGCCGCCGCCGACGGCGTTGTCGTTGCCCAGCGCACCGAACATGCGGTCGTCGCCCGGACCGCCCCGCATCGTGTCGTCGCCGCCGATGGTCAGCAGGTCGAGGTCGACCTGGGTGCGGATGAACGCCGCGTCGTTGGCGTTCTTCGCCCACACGCCGGGAGTGGCGGACGTCAGGACGTGGCTGATCGTGCCGTTGCCGCCCAGCATGACGTCGGCGCCGTCACCGCCGTCCATCGTGTTGCCGAGGACGCCGGAACCGCCCAGCACCAGCAACGGATTCGCCGGCAGCGGCAGGCCGATCCCCGAGCCGCCGGACGTCCCGTCGCTGATCATCGCGGTCGTGCGGCCGGCCGGCAGGTACGTGGGCGCGCTGCCGCCGATCATGTCGTCATCACCCGCGCCGCCGGCCATCGTGTCCGAGCCGGCGCCACCTTCCAGGTAGTCGTTCCCGGCCGCGCTGCCGGCGGTGCCGTTGAGGCCGTTGGTTCCGGGCGGGCCGCCGTAGATCTCGTCGTCGCCGCGCTGACCGAAGAGCAGGTCGTCGCCGGTGCCGCCCCAGACGTGGTCGCCCGCGCCCTGGACGTCGGGCGAGCCGCATCCGGCCGGGCAGTCGAACACGTCGAGCTGGCGGATAACGGCGCGCACCAGGTTGCCGTTGGCGTGCTCAGTTGTCACCGAGTTCGGATCCGCCTTGCTGTACACCCACGGCGCCGGGCTGGTGGACGGCCCGGTCGGGCAGCCGTTGGCCAGCGTCGGCGCCCCGGTCGTCCCGCGACTGATGCACCCGTTGTCGGCCAGGACGACGTTGCCGCCCTCCTGCGGCGTGCCCGCCCCCGGAGAGGCCGTCCGTCCGTCGGCGTAGATCGTGTCGGCGCCATCGGAGACGAGGTCCGTCGTGAGCGTGTCCGGAGCCGACGTCGGC
>NZ_JBHEMO010000141.1:0-47352 GCF_046262535.1 Jatrophihabitans sp.
CGCGAGGTCGATCCGCAGACGCTGCTGCTCACCGGGCTGACCCGCGACGGCGTGTACCTGATCGAGAACGGCCAGGTCAGCGGCGCGGTGAACAACTTCCGCTTCAACGAATCCCCGATCGACCTGCTCGGCCGCCTCAGCCAAGTGGGCCGTACCGAGCCGACGATGTCACGCGAGTGGGCCGACTACTTCCGGCGGACGGCGATGCCGGCCGTCCGGGTGCCCGACTTCAACATGTCGACAGTCAGCCAGGCGTCGTAGCCGAGCACCCCACACCCCGTCGAGCATGATCCGTCCATGACCAACGCGCAGTGGTCGCTCGTGCAGGGCGACGCGGTGGTGATGCTGGTGATCGCCGGGCGGACGATCGGCGGCTGCCTCGTTCTCGGGGCGCTGTTCCAAGGCAGTTCGCGCACGAGCGAGAGCATCCAGCCGGCCAAGTACCCCGACCACCCGGGCTATCAGCGGACCGTGCCGCGGTTCCTGCCGTGGCCCAAGGCGCGCCTGCTCAACCGGTGAGTGGGGTGGAAGCCACCGCCGTAATTTGTTCGGCACTCGACCGAAAGTCCTCCCCAGCCAGCGTCGCAGGCGGCCGGTCAGCGTGCCTCGGGAGGCCCGATCCGCGGGGCGCGGCCGGGTGCCAGGTCGACGTGCACAAGATCACCTGTGGCCGGGCAGCGGCGGTCTTCACCCGACCTCGTCCAGGCCAATGATCACGGGGCCCGCAGCGTCTCTAACGCCGTCGAGTGTGAGCATTCACGCAGCCCGCGGATTGTGTATGTAAGCGCTCCCGGGAGATACCGTACGGGCAACCCATCTCTGGCACGCGCGGGCGCAGCATCAACAGCCGCCCAACGCGTCGACCTTTTGTTCGACCGGCGAGGAGATTTCATGACGGCAAGCACGATCCCGGGTCTCGATACCGCACCCACGACGCACGCGGCGCTGCTCGCATGGGTACGGGAAACCGCCGAGCTGACGCAGCCGGAGCGGATCGAGTGGGTCGACGGCTCGCCCGAGGAATGGACGCGGATCACCGACCTGCTGGTCGAGAACGGCACGTTCGTCCGGCTCAACGACGCCAAGAAGCCGAACTCCTTCTGGTGCGCGTCGGATCCGACCGACGTCGCCCGCGTCGAGGACCGCACGTTCATCTGCAGCCGCGACCCGAAGGACGCCGGGGCCACCAACAACTGGATGGACCCGGACGACATGAAGGCGATCATGACCGAGCGTTTCCGTGGCTCGATGCGTGGTCGCACGATGTACGTGCTGCCCTACTGCATGGGTCCGCTGAACGCCGACGAGCCGATGCTCGGCGCCGAGATCACCGACTCGCCCTACGTCATCGCGTCGATGCACATCATGACCCGTCTGGGGACCAAGGCGCTCGAGCTCTTCACCAAGGACGGCATCGAGCAGCCGTTCGTGCCGGGCCTGCACTCCGTCGGCGCGCCGCTCGAGAACGGCCAGCAGGACGTGCCCTGGCCGTGCAACGACACCAAGTACATCGTCCACTTCCCCGAGGAGCGGCTGATCTGGTCGTACGGCTCGGGCTACGGCGGCAATGCGCTGCTGGGCAAGAAGTGCTACTCGCTGCGCATCGCATCGGTCAAGGCCCGCGACGAGGGCTGGCTCGCCGAGCACATGCTGATCGCCAAGGTGACGAGCCCGGACGGCGTGTCTCGCTACATCGCCGCCGCGTTCCCGTCGGCCTGCGGCAAGACGAACCTGGCCATGCTCGAGCCGACGCTGCCCGGCTGGAAGGTCGAGACGATCGGCGACGACATCGCCTGGATCCGCATCGGCGAGGACGGCCGGTTCTATGCGGTCAACCCGGAGAACGGCTTCTTCGGCGTCGCGCCCGGCACCGATTACCACACTAACCCCAACGCCATGCGCACGATCGCGAAGGGCGGCTCGATCTTCACCAACGTCGCGTTGACCGACGACGGCGACATCTGGTGGGAGGGCATCGGCGAGGCGCCGGCGCACCTCACCGACTGGAAGAAGCAGGACTGGACACCGGACGGCGGCGCGCTGGCCGCCCACCCGAACTCGCGGTACTGCACGCCGATCTCGCAGTGCGACACGCGCGCCCCGGAATGGGACGACCCGAAGGGCGTGCCGCTCGACGCGATCTTCTTCGGCGGCCGCCGCCGCGACACCGTCCCGCTGGTCACCGAGGCGCGTGACTGGCAGCACGGCGTGTTCATGGGCGCGACGCTGTCGTCGGAGACGACCGCCGCGGCCACCGGCAAGGTCGGCGTCGTGCGCCGCGACCCGATGGCGATGCTGCCGTTCATCGGCTACAACGCCGGCGACTACTTCGCGCACTGGATCGCCACCGGCAAGAACGCCGACTCGGCCAAGCTGCCGAAGATCTTCTACGTCAACTGGTTCCGCCGCGACGCCGAGGGCAACTTCGTCTGGCCGGGCTTCGGCGAGAACATCCGCGTCATCAAGTGGGCGCTCGAGCGGATCGACGGCAAGGCCGCGGCGCTCGACACCCCCATCGGCCGCGTGCCCACCCCTGAGGCGCTCGACGTCGACGGGCTGGACATGACCGACGACGACCTGCGCGGCGCGCTGACCGTCAACGTGGACGAGTGGAAGAACGAGCTGCCCCTCATCGAGGAGTGGTTCGACAAGATCGGCACCGCGCTGCCCTCGTCCATGCGCGACGAGCTCGACGCGCTGAAACTGCGCCTCGAAGCCTGACCTTCTCGAGTTGTCCGTGCTCGGCCACGTCAAGACGTGGCCGAGCACGGACAACTTGGGTTAACGAGAGCGCTGGTGGAGGTCGTACAGCGCGAGGGCGGCGACGCTGTGCGCGTCGGCGAACTCGCCGCGCGCGATCATCGTCCGCACCTCGGCCTCGGCCCGCCACTCGTGCACCATGTCGGCCTCGGTCGGCTCGAGGTCGGTCGGGCCGGGCGTGAGCCCGGCGGCGAGGAAGACGTCATAGCCCTGGGAGCTGCAGCCGTACGCGGCGTGCAGGTGCCCGAGGTGGACGAGGGAATCGGCCTCGAAGCCGGTCTCCTCGCGCAGCTCGGCGGCGGCCAGCTCGGCCGCTGAGCCGGAGTGACCGGCCGGCCAGCCGCCCTGCGGGAACTCCCACTCGCGGCGGCCCACCGGATAACGGAACTGCTGGACCAGCCAGAACCCGCCGTCGGCATGCGGCAACACGACGACGAAGTCCTGCTTGTCGACCACCGAGTACGTCCCGCGCGTGCCGGACGGGAATTCGACCTCGTCCTCGCGCACCGACATCCACGGCGAGCGATACACCTCCCGGCTGCTCAGCTGCCTGATCTCGTCCATGACCGTCACCCTGCCGGATGCCATCGGGTTATTGGCTTGGCCCGCCCGGTAACGTCGACAAACCGTGACCGACGATCCGGTTCTGCTGTCCGAACGGTCCCATCTACAACTCGCCCGCTCCTGCCTGTCCGCGATGCGCGAGGCGGCCGGGCACATCGCCGACTACGGCGTCGACGAACTGGCCAGCCATGCGCTCGGCCGGCTACGGGCGCAGCGCCTCGACGCCCTCGACGCCGACCCGGAGGCGCCCCCGTTCTTCGGCCGGATCGACCGGGACCGCGAATCCGGCGACAGGCAGGACGGCGCCGAGGTCTTCCACATCGGACGCCGGCACGTCCGCGACGAGGTGGGCGATCCGGTGGTGATCGACTGGCGGGCGCCGATCGCGCGCGGCTTCTACCGCGCGACGGACGAGGACCCCATGGGCGTCCGCCTGCGCCGCCGCTTCGGCTTCTCGGCCGGCGTCCTGTCGTCGATGGAGGACGAGCACCTCGACCGCGGCGAGGCCCTCGGCCTGTCGTCCGAGCTCTTGCGCGAGGAGATCGAGCGGCCGCGCGTGGGCCCCATGCGTGACATCGTCGCGACCATCCAGCCCGACCAGGACGAACTCGTGCGCGCCGACCTCGACACCTCGCTGTGCATTCAAGGCGCACCGGGCACGGGCAAGACCGCGGTCGGGCTGCACCGAGCGGCGTACCTGCTCTACACCTATCCCGATCGACTGCGCCGCTCCGGCGTGCTCGTCGTCGGACCCAACACGGCGTTCCTGCATTACATCGCGCAGGTGCTGCCGTCCCTCGGTGAAGGCGGGATCACCCAGAGCACGGTCGCCGGACTCCTCGGTCGTGACGTCTCCGGCATCGAGGACGCGCCGCTGGCCGTGCTGAAGGGCGACGCGCGGATGGCCGCCGTGCTGCGCCGCGCGGTGCTGACCCACATCGCCAAGCCGGTCGACGACGTCGTGGCGGTCGTGGGCACCAAGCGGTACCGCATCGGTGCCCACCACCTGCGGCGCTATGTCGACGACGCCCGCCGGGCGCTCGACAACGGTCTGCGCTGGTCAGTGGCGCGCGACCGTCTGCGGACGCAGGTGGCCGAGGACGTCCGGCGCCAGCGCGAGGATGCGGGCGGCGCGCCAACGGACGCCGAGACCGCCCGTGTCGCCCGATCACAGGCCGTGCGGGATTGGGTCGACGCGGTGTGGCCAGAGCTGTCCGCGCCCGAGCTGCTCGCGCGGCTCTACGACGACACCGACTTCCTGCATCGGTGCTCGGCATCCACCCTGACCGACGACGAGGGGGCCGCGCTGCAGCGGCCCGCCCCGCGGTCGGCGCGCGCGGTCAAATGGACGGCCGCCGACACCGTCCTGCTCGACGAACTCGACGCGCTGCTGCACGGCAACGAGACATTCGTCCATGCCGTGGTCGACGAGGCGCAGGACCTGTCGGCCATGCAGTGCCGCGCCATCGCCCGCCGGTGCCCGCTCGGCTCGGTCACGGTGCTCGGCGACCTGGCCCAGGCGACGACCCCGTGGGCACCGGGCGACTGGACGGCCACGCTGCACCACCTCGGTCACGAGGCCGCCGTCCGGCCGCTCACCGCGGGGTACCGCGTGCCCGGCGAGGTGCTCGAGATCGCCAACCGGCTGTTGCCGCACATCGCCGCGGGCGTCCCGCCGGCCACCTCGATCCGCCAGGGCGAGGGGGCGCTGCGCTTCGCCGGGCGGGACGAACTTGTGGAGCAGGTGCGCGACTGCGCGAAGGCCGACGGGTCCATCGGCGTCATCGTGCCCGACGCCCAGGCCGCCGCCGTCCTCGAACAACTTCAAAGTGCCGATCTGGACGCGCATCCGCTCGACGACGACACCGATCCGCGCATCGCGGTCGTCCCCGCCTCGACCGCCAAGGGGCTCGAGTTCGACTCCGTCGTCCTGCTTGAGCCGGCGGCGATCGTGGAGGCGGAGCCGAGCCGCGTGGACGGCCTACGGCGGTTGTACGTCGTGCTCACCCGGGCCGTGTCGCGGCTGCGGGTCGTGCACGACCGCCCGCTGCCGGCCGAACTGAGCTGAGCTGACGTCTCAGCAGGACCCCGAGAGGCCGCAGCGGGTGTTGCTCCACATGATGAGGACGACGGCGGCGTACAGGATCACTAGGCACGGGCCGACGATCAGCGCGATGATTCCGAGCCGGCGGACCAGACGCGACGCCCGCTGCGCGCCGGCGAGGTCGCCACGGTAATAGTCCCGGTCGACCCGCGCGTAGTTGATGAAGGCGGCGATGGCCAACGGCAAGAAGACGACGGCGGTGATCGCCCATCCGAGGTGGCCGGGCGGCGGACCCTAGCCCGGCCCGTAGCCTGGGGCGCCGTAACCCTGGTAGCCGTAGGGCGGATAGCCCTCGGGTGGGACCGGTGGATAGCCGGGCGGCGGCCCGTAGCCCGGGGCGGAGTACGGCGGCGGATAGGCCGGCGCGGGCGGCCGCTCCTGCGGCTCGGTCACGACGCCTCCTGTCTTCTGTGGTCTCGCCTGCGAGCGGAGTGACCCGGGTCACGGATATGGTAGGAACCCCTGGGTAGTCAGCCTGGCACGCCACCCCTGTACCAACTGACCTCAGCGACCGAAGCACGTGCGGCACGGAGACCCCGTCCGCCCGTACACAAGGAGAGCGACTTGAGTGAACACGTCCATGCCGTGCATCCGGAACCTGACCTTGTTCAGCTCCTGACCCCTGAAGGCCAGCGCGTCGAGCACCCGGACTATCCGCTCGAGATCTCCGACGACGAGATCGCTTCGCTGTATCGCGACCTGGTGCTGGTCCGTCGGATCGACACCGAAGCCATCGCGCTCCAGCGCCAGGGCGAGCTCGGCCTGTGGGCATCGCTGCTCGGCCAGGAGGCCGCACAGATCGGCGCCGGCCGGGCACTCAAGCCGCAGGACATGGCGTTCCCGACGTACCGTGAGCACGGCGTGGCCCACTGCCGCGGCGTCGATCCGCTGACCCTGCTCGGCCTGTTCCGCGGGACGAACCTCGGCGGGTTCGACCCGCGCGAGCACAACTTCAACCTGTACACGATCGTGATCGGCGCCCAGACCCTGCACGCGGCCGGCTATGCGATGGGCGTCGTGCGCGACGGCGCGGTCGGCACGGGCAACCCCGACCGCGACACCGCGGTTCTGGCGTTCTTCGGCGACGGCGCGTCGAGCCAGGGCGACGTCAACGAGGCCTTCGTCTTTGCCGGCGCGGGCAACCTGCCCGTCGTCTTCTTCTGCCAGAACAACCAGTGGGCGATCAGCGAGCCGGTCGAGCGGCAGAGCCGCGTCCCGCTCTACATGCGCGCGAGCGGATTCGGCTTCCCCGGCGTCCGGGTCGACGGCAATGACGTGCTCGCCACGCTGGCCGTCACGCGTAAGGCGTTGAACGACGCGCGGAACGCGCAGGGACCGACCCTCATCGAAGCCTTCACCTACCGGATGAACCCGCACACGACCAACGACGACCCGCGGCGTTACCAGCTGGCCAGCGAGGCCGAGACGTGGAAGCTGAAGGACCCGATCGAACGGGTGCGCGCCTACCTCACCCGCCAGACGGGGATCGACGCCGACTTCTTCACCGACCTCGAGCAGGAGGCCAAGGAGCTCGGCGAACACATCCGCTCCGGTTGCCGCACGCTGCCCGACCCGACGCCGGAATCGGTCTTCGACAGTGTCCACGTCAGCATCACCGACGACCTGCGCGCGCAACGCGAGGACTTCGTCTCCTTCGTCTCGGAGGTCGCGTCATGACCCTCACTCAGATGACGATGGCCAAGGCCCTCAACGACGGCATGCGCAAGGCGATGGAGGCCGACCCCAAGGTCGTCATCATGGGTGAGGACGTCGGCAAGCTCGGCGGCGTCTTCCGCATCACCGACGGGCTGCAGAAGGACTTCGGCGAAGACCGGGTGATCGACACTCCGCTGGCCGAGTCCGGGATCATCGGCACCGCGGTGGGGCTGGCGATCCGCGGGTACCGCCCGGTGTGTGAAATCCAGTTCGACGGGTTCGTGTTCCCCGGCTTCGACCAGATCGTCAGCCAGGTCGCGAAGTTCCACAACCGGTCGGCCGGCCTGGTGAAGATGCCCATCACCATCCGGATCCCGTCCGGCGGCGGCATCGGCGCAGTCGAGCACCACAGCGAATCGGTCGAGACCTACTTCGCCCACACCGCCGGGCTCAAGGTCGTCGCCTGTTCCAACCCGTCCGACGCCTACTGGATGATCCAGGACGCGATCGCCGACGACGACCCGATCATCTTCATCGAACCGAAGCGGCTCTATCACGCGGCCAAGGCCGACGTCGCCGATGCGCCCACCCCGCTGTACCAGGCGCGCGTCGTGCGCCCCGGCCAGCACGTCACAGTGGCCGGCTACGGGCCGACGATGCCGACGCTGATCGAGGCGGCCAAGGCGGCCGCCGAGGACGGGATCCACCTCGAGATCATCGACCTGCGCAGCGTCTCGCCGGTGGACTTCCCGACGGTGCTCGAATCGGTGCGTCGCACCGGCCGGCTGATCGTCGTGCACGAGGCGCCGCACAGCTTCGGCGTCGGCGCCGAGATCGCCGCGCGGGTCACCGAAGATGCGTTCTACTCCCTCGAGGCTCCGGTGCTGCGGGTGACCGGCTACGACACCCCGTATCCGCCGAGCCGTCTCGAGCATGAGTGGTTGCCCAACCTCGACCGGGTGCTCGACGCCGTCGACCAGATTCTGGAGTTCTGACGTGACCGTCGCCTTCCCCCCCGATGCGGTTGATTTCCGGCCGCAGAATCAACCACAACAGGCGCAGAGCCACGACGCGAGTGGACGCTGACATGGGTGAGGTGAAGCAGTTCAAGCTGCCGGATCTTGGTGAGGGGCTCACCGAGGGCGACATCCTGAAGTGGACGGTCGCGGTCGGCGACACCATCGAGGTCAACGACACGATCGCCGAGGTCGAGACCGTCAAGGCGGCCGTCGAACTTCCCTCGCCGTTCGCCGGGGTGGTCACCGCCCTGCACGCCGCCGAAGGCGAGACCGTGCCGGTTGGCACGGCGATCATCTCCATCGAAACGACGTCGGCGGCGCCGGCCGCGGCCGCCGCCGGCGCGGCCGAGGATCTGGTTCCGGCCGTGCCCGGTCTGCCGGGTGAGGGCGCGCTGCCGGCCGAAGAGAAGCAGATGACGCTCGTCGGCTACGGGCCGCGCGAAGAGACCGGCGGGCGTCGGCGCCGCCGCCGTCCGGAGGCGACCGCCGCGGGCGCCCAGGCGTCGTTCAACGTGCCGCCGGCCAACGGGCCGCACCCCGCGCCGCCGCTGAGCGAGGTCGAGGAACCGGACGAACCGGTGCGCGGTCGCGCGCCGGCGCACCGGGTGCTGGCCAAACCGCCGGTGCGCAAGCTCGCCAAGACTCTCGGCGTCGACCTCACCGCGGTGACCCCGACGGGCCCGCACGGGACGATCTCCCGGGACGACGTGCAGTCGGCCGCCAACGACGTCGCGCCGGCTGCACCCGGCCGCCACGCCCGCGACGGCGGCCGCGAGACGCGGATCCCGATCAAGGGCGTCCGCAAGCATACGGCCGCGGCGATGGTGGCCTCGGCCTTCACTGCCCCGCACGTCACCGAGTTCATCACCTGCGACATCACCGCGACGATGGAGCTGCGCGACCGGGTGGCCGCCCGGCGTGAGTTCCGCGACGTCAAGGTCAGTCCTCTGCTGTTCGTGGCCAAGGCGGTCCTGCTGGCGGTCGGCAAGACTCCGGAGATCAACGCGACATGGGACGACAGTGCCGGCGAGATCGTGGTCAAGCACTACGTCAACCTGGGCATCGCGGCGGCCACCGGCCGGGGGCTCATCGTCCCCAACATCAAGGATGCCGACCGGCTGACCCTGCATGAGCTGGCGACCGAACTGGGCGGCCTCACCGAAACCGCCCGGGCGGGCAAGACGTCCCCCGCGGACATGTCCGGGGGCACCTTCACCATCACCAACGTCGGCGTCTTCGGCGTGGACACCGGCACACCGATCCTGAACCCCGGTGAGGCCGGCATCCTCGCCTTCGGCGCCGTCCGGCGGATGCCGTGGGTGGTCGGGTCCGGCGCCGACGAGCGGATCGAGCCGCGCTGGGTGACCCAGCTCGGGCTGTCCTTCGACCACCGGCTGGTCGACGGGCAGCAGGGTTCGCACTTCCTGGCCGATGTCGCTGCTGTCCTGACAGATCCCGGGATGTCGCTGCTGTAGACCGCGTGATGTTAGACACCTGGCGGCATACAGCCGTGATCTGTTCTGTTGGACTGAGTACGCTGACCAACAGAACAGTTCCGGAGGACACCATGAACCGAATCAGCCGCAAGATCCGTCGCAGCCGCGACACGCGCGACTTCGAGCGCGCCCTGCGCAACGCGTCGCCCACGATGCGCCAGGAGCTCTACGCCGCCGCGAACCACCAGAACTTCCGCATGCTCTGAGGTTCGCCGACCGCTCCGCCCCCTTCAGCTCGCTGGAGGGGGTTTTGCATTTAACTGTTCAGCGGTGCGGGAGGCGGGCCGTCCGGGACGCGGTTGGGCGGGAAGATCTGCGCCACGTTCGCCTCGGTCAGCTGGACGAAGACTCCCTGCGCCTCCGCAGTGACCCGACCCCCGACGGCGATCTGGCCGGCCACGAAGAGCTTGCGCCCGTCCACCCGGTCGAGGCGGGCACTCACTGCGAGCGGCGTCTCGAGCGGCGTCGGCGCCCGGTAGCGGACCTCGAGCGACACCGTCATGGCCGAGTACCCGGCCGTGAACAGCGCCTGCCCCATCGCGTGGTCGAACAGCAGGGACAGCACGCCCCCGTGGGCCAAGCCTGGGCCGCCTTCGTATGCGGGGCCGAGCGCCACCGTACCGGCGACGCCGTCCTCGGTCGGCGTGGTGTGCAGCTGCGGGGCGACCGGGTGCGCGGTGCCGCCGACGAGGCTCATCGGGTGATACGGGCTGTCGTGCACGCGCGAGCTCGGACGGGCCCGGGCCAACTGGCCGGTGACGCCCTCGATGGCCGCCGCGGCCGCCGCGAGGTCGTCCAGTCCCGCACCGGAGCGGACAACGACGTCGGACAGGGCGCGCACAGCGGCCCCGAGCCGATCATGCGGGTCCGGCGCCGCAGCCTGTTCACTGGTCACCGGCCCAGAATACTGGAACAGGTTCTAGTCATGGTCGGGGCGCCGTCGATCAGGTTTCCTCCCGCAGCGCTGCGCGGCGCCTGCTCCAGTGGCGCCCACGGAGGAAAACCCGATCGTCCGGGCGCAGACAGGCCGCCCGCCACGTACCTTCTCCTGACGTGGACGCGATCCGTACGGGCCCGAGAGTGCGCGCACCCGAGTTCGTCGCCGGGGACTGGTTCAACACCGCCGCGCCGCTGACCCTGAGGCAGCTGCGCGGCCGGTTCGTCGTGCTGGACTTCTGGACGTTCGCGTGCGGCAACTGCCTGCATGTCCTGGACGAGCTGCGCCCGCTCGAGACCGAACTCGGCGAGATCCTCACCGTCGTCGGCATCCATTCGCCCAAGTTCCCGCACGAGGCCGAGCCGGCCGCCCTGCGCGCGGCGATCGAGCGGTACGAGGTGCACCATCCCGTGCTGAACGACCCCGAGATGCAGCTGTGGCGGCAGTACGCCGTCCGCGCGTGGCCGACGCTCGTCCTCATCGACCCCGAGGGCTACGTGGTGGCCCAGGCGGCCGGCGAAGGGCAGGTGAGCGCGCTGGCGGCCATCGTCGCCCGGCTGGCGGCAGAGCACGACGCCCGCGGCACCCTGCGCCGGGGGGACGGGCCGTACGAGCCCCCCGCTCCGCAGTCGTCGACCCTGCGTTTCCCGGCGAAGGCCGTCGTCCTCCCGGCCGCGCGCACCGGCCGGGCCACCGACTCGCTCCTGGTCGCCGACGCCGGCCATCACCAGCTCGTCGAGTTCGAACTCGACGGCGAGACCGAACTCCGCCGCTTCGGCAGCGGCCGGCGCGGTGGCCCGTTCGCCGAGCCGAACGGTCTCGGCGTGCTGCCGGTGGGCGTCGCCGCATACGACGTCGTGGTGGCCGACACGGCCAACCACGTCCTGCGTGGCGTGCGCCTGGCCGACGGCGCGATCACTGCGATCGACCTGCCCGCCGGGCTCGCCGACATCCGGACGGTGACCGGTCCCGTCCCGCCGGTCCTCTCGCCGTGGGACGTCGCCTGGTGGCCCGCGATCCAGCGCATCGTCGTGGCGGCCGCGGGCGTCCACCTGCTGCTCACCGTCGATCCGGCCGACGGACGTGTCGCGATCCTGGCCGGCACGACCGTAGAGGGTCTGCGCGACGGACCGGCGGCCGACGCCTGGCTGGCCCAGCCGTCGGGCCTGGCCGTCGACGGAGACCGCGTGTGGTTCGTCGACTCGGAATCCTCGGCCCTGCGCTGGATCGATGCGGCCGGCACCGTCGGCACCGCGGTCGGCGAGGGACTGTTCGACTTCGGCTTCGTCGACGGGCCGGCGGCAACGGCCCGACTACAGCACCCGCTCGGCGTCACGGTCCTCGCCGACCGGTCGGTCGCGGTGCTCGACACCTACAACGGCGCGGTCCGCCGCTACGACCCGGCGCCGGGTGCGGTCACCACCCTCGCCCGCGACCTGGCCGAACCCTCGGGCGCCCTGCTCGTCGGCGGAGAGCTGGTCGTCGTCGAGTCGGCCGCTCATCGGCTCGTCCGGCCCGTCCCGACCGCTGAGCTCGTCACCGGAGTACCGCTGCATACACAGCGGCCGGCGGCCCACCTCGCGGCGGGACGCGTGCAGCTGACAATCGCCTTCGAGCCGGCGCCGGGACGCAAGCTCGACGACCGTTACGGCCCCTCCACCTCGCTGACCGTGACCTCCTCGCCACCGGAACTGCTGGCCGCCGGCGCCGGTGACACCGTCACGCTCGACCGCACGCTCGAGCTCACGCCCGGGCAGGGCGTCCTGCACGTGACCGCCCAGGCCGCGTCCTGCGACGCAGCCGGCGCCGACAACCCCGCCTGCTACCTCGCCCGCCAGGACTGGGGGGTGCCCGTCGACGTCGCCGCCAGCGGCGATACCGAGCTCCGGCTAGTCCTGCTCGGCTGACCCCCCATACGCTGCGGCCATGCCCAGCGACTTCGCGTTCAAGGTCATGAATGCCACCCACCGCGCCGCCCTCAAGCTGAGCGGCAACCGCCTCGGCAAGAACGCGGCCGGAATGCCGTCACTGGAACTGACGACGGTGGGGCGCAAGAGCGGGCAGAAGCGGTCGACCTTGTTGACCGCGCCGCTATCCAGGGGGAGACGATCGTCGTCGTCGCCTCCCGCGGTGGTGACGACACCCACCCCGCCTGGCTGCTGAACCTGCGGGACAATCTTGACGCGAGGTCGCGCTGATCGGCGAGGCGAAGCGCCCGATGCGGGCCCGGGTGGCGCCCGCTGAGGAACGGGCCCGGATGTGGCCGATCATCACGGCCGCGCACGGCCATTACGCCGCCTACCAGCGCAAGACCGAGCGCGAGATCCCGCTCGTCCTGCTGGAGCCGAGAACGTGACCCGCGCTCGGGCGCAGGCCGGCGTCGACTAGCGTCGGCTCGGTGCCAATACACCCGATCCGCATCGCCCTTCAGCTCCAGCCACAGCAGGCCGACTACGCCGCCATCCGCCGTACCGTCGCCGAGGCCGAAGACCTAGGGGTCGATGTCATCTTCAACTGGGACCACTTCTTCCCCCTCTACGGCGATCCGGCGGGACAGCACTTCGAGTGCTGGACGATGCTCGGCGCCTGGGCCGAGCAGACGTCCCGCGTCGAGATCGGTGCCCTGGTCACCTGCAACAGCTACCGCAATCCGGAGCTGCTGGCCGACATGGCGCGGACGGTGGACCACATGAGCGACGGCCGGTTGATCCTCGGCATCGGCTCAGGCTGGTTCGCCAAGGACTACGAGGAGTACGGCTACGACTTCGGGACGGCCGGCGGCCGGCTCGACCAGTTGCGGCAGGACCTCCCGCGCATCGAGGCTCGCTGGGCGAAGCTGAACCCGCCGCCCACGCGCAAGATCCCCGTCCTGATCGGTGGCGGCGGGGAGAAGAAGACGCTGCGGATGGTCGCCGAGCACGCTGACATCTGGCACTCGTTCAGCGATCTCGACACGCTGCGCCGCAAATCGGAGATCCTCGCCGGTCACTGCGCCGATGCGGGCCGCGACCCGACCGAGATCGAGCGCTCGATCGGGACGCCGCACGGTGAACCGGCCGAGGTCGGCCCGCCGCTGATCGAGGCCGGCGCCACCCTGTTCACCGTCGGCGTCGGCGGCCCCGACTTCGACCTCGCGAGGCTGCGCCGATGGCTCGCCTGGCGCGAGAGCCTCTGATGGCGCGCGCGGCCTGGTTCTTCCCGCTGCCCGACGAGGCCGAACTCCCCGAGCGGCTGCGGGGCCTGTTCGCCAAGGCCCGGGAGACAATCGGCTTCGTCCCCAACGTCTTCCGGTCCTACAGCTACCGGCCCGAGCGCTTCTCGGCCTGGTTCGCGCACTACAAGCAGCTGCACGAGCCGACCGACCACCTCGACGAGGCCGACCGCGAGATGATCGCCGTCGTGGTCAGCGCCTACAACCGCTGCACTTACTGCATCGTGTCGCACGGACACGCGCTGCGTAATGCACTGGGCGACGAGGTGCTGGCCGACTACATCGCGACCAATTGGCGCCACGCGGGCCTGGACGAGCGACGCAGCGCGATCTGCGAGTACGCCGAGAAGCTGACCGCCCGCCCCCATGAGCTGACCGAGGCCGACCTGCACCGCTTGCGCGACGTCGGGCTGTCCGACTTCGAGATCTGGGACGTCGTCGAGATCGCCGCGATGTACAACTTCACCAACCGGATGGCGCTCGGGCTCGGCCAGCAGCCCAACGAGGAATACCACGCGCTCGACCGCGGCTGACCCCGGCGGGCATGCTGGACACGGGCGCACGGCAACCGCCGGGCACCGCCATTGCGTCGACGGAGGTCTGATGGACGACAAGTCCCTGCTCGAGCACATCCACGAACTCGTCGACGAGGAGAAGCGGTTGCGGGCAGCCCACCGCGGCGTTGCCGGCGAGGACCGGCAGCGGCTCGACGCCGTCGAGCGCGAACTCGATCAGCTCTGGGACCTGCTTCGTCAACGGCGGGCCCGTGAGGAGTTCGGCGAGAACCCGGACGAGGCCACCGAGCGCAGCGTCAACGAGGTCGAGGGCTATCTGCAGTGATCAGCTGGTCACGTCCTTGCCGCTGAAGCGGGCCCACGCGAGCGCGACGAAGAACGCCACGTAGCCCAGCGTCACCAGCAGCCCCGTCGCCATGTCGCCGGTGTAGACGGGGTCACGCAGCAGGTCGACCCATTGCAGCCAGTAGTGGCTCGGCAGCCAACCATGGATGCGGGCCAGCTGGGGGACCGCGTCGGCCACCTCGCTGACCACCGTCAGCGTGAGGGTCGCGGCCATCGCCGCGATCGGCACCTCGGTCATCGTCGACACGAACAGCCCGATCGCACCGACGGTGAGCGCGCTCGCGGCGACGTAGAGCACGACCAGCGACAACCGGCCGAGTCCTTGCGCATACGACACGGTATGGCCAGACAGCAGCGTCAGCCGACCGGCCGGGAACAGGAAGAGGCCTGCGACCGCGCCGATTCCCGCCAACGTCACCGCGCAGACGAGGCACCACACGGCAATCGCCGTCAGTTTCGCCCCGAGCAGCCGACTGCGTCCGACCGGGACGGTCAGCAGGTATCGCAAGGTGCCGGTGTTGGCCTCGCCGGCGATCGCGTCACCGGCGACCACTGAGACGACGAGTGGCAGGAACAGCGGGGTGACGACCAGGAACGCCGCGAGTACCGCGAACAGTCCGTTGCGGGTGATGCCGCCGAAGATCGAGCCTCCGCTCGCGTCCTGACCGCTGGCCTTCACCGCGATGCCGATCAGCACGGGAACGAGCGCGAGGATCGCGAGCAGCACGTGGTTGCGTCGACGGCCGAGCACCATGCGCAGCTCGGAGCCCAAGAACCTACCCGGAGACATCGAAGCCCTCCCCGGTCAGGCCGACGAACTGCTCCTCGAGGCTGGCCCGGACGACCGCGAAGCCGCGCACGGCCACGCCGCCGTTGACGAGCGCGGCCAACACCTGCTCGGGAGCCGCGTCACCCAACGCGGCGCGGACTTCGGCCGGCGCAGTCCGCACCTCGACGAGGCCGAGGCCGCGCAGGAGCATCGCGGCCTCGGCGACCTGATCGGTCTCGACCCGCACGAGCGGCGCCTGTTGCGAGCGGAGCTCGGCCAGCCCGCCCTGCCAGACGAGGCGGCCGGCGCTCATCACGCCGACGTCGGTGCAGACCTGCTCGACTTCGCTGAGCAGGTGTGACGACAGGAAGACGGTCACCCCGTCGGCGGCCAGCTCACTGATCAACGAACGCACTTCACGGGTCCCCTGCGGGTCCAGCCCATTCGTCGGCTCATCGAGGACGAGCAGTTCGCGGGGCTGCAGCAGCGCGGCAGCGATGCCCAGGCGCTGGCGCATGCCGAGGGAGTAGTTGCGGTAGCGCTTGCCCGCGGCGGCTGCCAGGCCGACCCGGTCGAGTGCCGCACCGATCCGGTTCGCCGCGGTGCCGGCGTCGGCCGTGCGGTCCGCGGCATCGAGCCGCAGCAGGTTGGCGCGGCCGGACAAGTACGGGTGGAAGGCCGGTCCCTCGACCAGGGCCCCGACATGGCGCAGCGCCTCGTCGGTCGGCCGGTCGAGCAGACAGTGCCGCCCCGCCGACGGAAAGACGAGCCCGAGGAGCATCCGGATGGTCGTGGTCTTGCCCGACCCGTTCGGTCCGAGGAAGCCGTAGACCGACCCCTGCGGCACGTCCAGATCGATCCCGTCGACCGCGGCGAGGGTCCCGAAGCGCTTGGTCAGCCCCGTGGACGAGATCGCGGTGCCGCTGACCTGCACGGTGCCGACTACCGAGACCGGAGCTACCGCGAGCCGGCCGCGGCGTACAGGCTTTCCGGGTCGACGGCGCCGGCGTACAGGCGGCCGTCAGCGGTGACAAGGACCGACACGAGCGCCGACTCGAGCAGCCGCCCCTTGCCCCACGCGCCGGTCACCGGCGTCAGCGCCTTGCTGGCCGGCCCCAGCAGCTTGGCGACCGCGGCCGGTCCCGGATCCAGCGCGACCACCCTCGCCCAGCCCGACCCGGTGGTGCGCGGCTTGGTGCCCCTGCCGGCGTCGGCCCGCGGTTCGGCGGAACGGCGGCCCGACCCCGCTTCGTGCACGGTGGCGTTCGCCGGCGGCGAGAAGACGAAGTTGCGCTCGGCCTGGGTCCCGAACCGGATGCTGGTGAAGGCGACATCGACCGCCGGGGCCGAGGCATCACGCGCGTACACCTGCACGCCGAGCGGGATCTTCGTCTCGCCGTCGACCGAGATGTGGACGGAGCCGACCTTCGTCGCGGTCGTTCGCGGTGTGAGGACGAGTTCGTAGGCGGAACGGTCGGCCACGGTGTGATTGCCCTCGATCGCGACCCGGGTCGTGGGGTCGAGAGCGTGCAGCGCATCGCGGGCGAGATCGCCCGGTGTCAGCGACGAGGTCGACGAGGGGAGGGGTGCGGCCGTCGGCGCATCGGCGGGCAGCAACGAGTGCACGGCGAGCTGGTCCGCGCTGCTCCATTGCCAGACGTCGGTGCCGTTGCGGAAGAGATCGGTCTCGTCGGTCGCGCCGAGCAGGGCGACCCGCTGCTTGCCCAACCCTCCGTACCAGACCTGCATGGTGTGCGAACCCGTCAGCAACGACGCGAACGAGCTGGGCTCGTCGCTGGTGCCAATGGCCGGGAGATCGGGCAGCCCGAGCGAGAGATGGCTCACGACCGTGCCGGAGAATCCCCCGACCCCGGACGTCTGCACCGCAGCGATCAGGGCGGCGGGCGTCGTGGCGGGCAGGTCATCCGATGACGCAGAAGCGCTGAAGGCCCCCGTCGCCGCCAGCGCGGCGACGCCGGCGACCCCGACCGGCGCAAGCCAGCGCAGCGCGCGCGAACGCGCCAAGATCGGAGGGACGTGCACTGAACTGAGGATGCGAGGCTCCCACTGTGATGAGGCTGAGGCATTCGGGCCCCTGCCGAGGTCCACACTGGCAGTCTGGCACGGCGCCCGTCCGCTTACCGGCGAGTCTCGGGTGGGTCTCAGTGGAGCCGACAGAAGGAGAATCCCGTGCGCTTGCTGATCGTCGAGGACGAGGTGCGTCTTGCCTCCGCACTGCAGCGCGGGCTGTCCGCCGAGGGGTTCACGGTCGACCTGGCCCACACGGGTCCTGACGGGTTGCATCTCGCCCAGGAGACCACCTACGACGTGGTCATCCTCGACATCATGCTGCCGGAGCTGTCCGGCTACCGGATCATCGAGCAGCTGCGCGCAGCCCAGAACTGGGTGCCCATCCTCATGCTCACCGCGAAGGACGGGGAGTACGACGAGGCCGACGCCCTCGACCTCGGCGCCGACGACTACCTCACCAAACCGTTCTCTTTCGTCGTCTTGCTGGCCCGCATCCGCGCCCTGATGCGGCGCGGCGTACAACCCCGGCCCGCCTCACTGACGGTCGACGATCTCGTGCTCGACCCGGCCGCGCACACCGTGCGGCGGGGCGAGGCGACCGTCGAGCTCACGCCGCGCGAGTTCTCGCTGCTGGAATTCCTCATGCGCCGCGCGGGTGACGCCGTGAGCAAGGCCGACATCCTGCACCATGTGTGGGATGCGAACTACGACGGCGATGCCAACGTCGTCGAGGTCTACGTCGGCTACCTGCGCCGCAAGATCGACACCCCGTTCGGGCGGCAGAGCCTGCAGACCGTTCGCGGCGCCGGCTACCGGCTGACACCCGAAGCCTGACCGGTGGACCGGGCGGGCGGCGCCCGGCGCCGGCTGGCGCGACCACTCGCTCGGGTCGCGCGCTGGCCCCGGGCGTGGTGGGCACGGCAGTCCCTGCGCGCGCGCCTGACCCTGCTCGCAACCGCCCTGTTCTCCTTCGCCGTCATCACCGGCGCGATACTTCTGCTCGTCCTGCAGCGCTACGCCCTGACCCGCGTGCTCGACCAGTCGGCGAACAAGACCGCCGGCGACGTCGCGCAGCTGTTCAGCAGCGGCAAGGAGCCACGCACCCTTCCTCCCACGACCGGCGGCATCACCGCGGTCCAGGTCGTCAATGCTCACGACGACGTGATCTCGGCGTCACCCGGCGCCGATCCGCACACGTCGATCGTCGGGCCTTCGGAGCTCAGTGCCGTCCGCGGCGGCGACCGTCCGACCATCACCAGCTCCTCGGACGCCCGGCTGCGCGTGGTGGGTCGCAAGCTGGGTGCCCGGACGATCCTGGTGTCGACCGACGTCAGCCGCGTCGAGGACAGCCAGCGCATCCTCACCCGCGCCGCACTCATCGGCAGCCCGCTGGCCGTGCTGTTGATGGCGCTCGCCTCCTACGCGGTGGCGGCCCTGACGTTGCGGCCGGTGGCGGCCCTGCGGCACGGCGCCGCCGACATCACCGCGGCCGGCCTCGCCAAGCAGCGTCTTCCCGTACCAGACGCGCAGGACGAGATCCACCGGCTCGCCGTCACCCTCAATGCGATGCTCGACCGGATCGAGTCGGCGACCAGTCGACAGCGGACGTTCGTGGGCGACGCCGCCCACGAGCTCCGTTCGCCGCTCGCCTCGCTTCGCGTGCAGCTCGAGGTGGCCCAGCGCCTTGGCCCGACCGTCGACTGGTCCGGGCTCATCGACGACGTGCTGGTCGACGTGGAGCGTCTCGACCGCCTCGTCGAGGACCTCCTGTCGCTGGCCCGTTTGGACGAGTCCGGCGCCCTGACGCGCCGCGACCCCCTCAACCTGGACGAGATCGTGCAGGAGGTGGTGGCCGGCTACGGCACCGCGCGGGTGCCGGTAGTCGCCGAGACGCAACCGTCGCCCACCTCCGGCGACGCCGAGGCACTGCGCCGCGTGATCATCAACCTGGTCAACAACGCGGTGCGCTATGCCGCCACTGAGGTGCACATGAGCGTCGCTCCGGACAAGCAGGGCGGCAAGCCCGTGATCCGGATGATCGTCGACGACGACGGCCCGGGCATCGCCGAGGCCGAGCGGGAACGGGTCTTCGACCGGTTCTACCGGGTGCAGGAATCCCGCTCACGGCAGACCGGCGGCACCGGCCTCGGGCTGCCGATCGTGCGGGACGTGGTGAACAACCACGGCGGCCGCGTCCGGTTGGCCGAGCGGCCCGACGGCCGGCCGGGGCTGCGCGCGGTCGTCGTGCTGCCGGGCGAGCCAGAGTGACCCCGGCGCCCTAGCAGGGCGGCAGCGCCGTCCCCGTCGTCCCGGTCGGAGTGCCCGTCGGCGGCGGCGGGGTCGGCGAGGCCGGCACGCTGGTGCAGGTCGGCTTCGGTGCCTGGTACTGGTACACCCGCAGTGTCACGGTCTGGCCGGGGTCGTAAGCCTTGCCCGGGACGGGGTTCTCCGTCGCCACCTTGCCGTTCTTGCTCTTGTCACCGGTGATCAGAGGTGCGCCCTGGCTCACGTTGTTGAACGACGCGTTCTGCAGGGTCGTTTGCGCGTCGTCGAAAGCCTTGCCGCGGACGTCGGGCAACTTCAGCTTGCCGGTCGAGACGTCCAGCACGATGGTCGTGCCCGGGGCCACCTGGGTGAACTGCGGCGTGTGCTGGTGCAGCACGGTGCCGGCCGCGGCTTCGTTGTCGACGTTCTTCTTCGTCGCCTTCAGGTTCTTGTTGTTCAGGTCGTTCACCGCCTTGGTGTACTGCTCACCCTCGACGAAGGGGACCTGCACGGTGGCCGCCTTGAACACGCGGTAGGTAACGGGGGAACCTTCCTTCACCTCTTGGGCGGGCGCCGGATCGACGGTGCACACCTTCCCTTCGTCGACCTTCTGCCCGCCGTCGCAAGCGCCGCCGGTGCTGCCGCCGTTCTTGGGCTGGAGCTTGGCCTGGCGGATCAGCGCGTCGGCGGCTTCCGGGGTCTGGCCGATCACGCTGGGTATGGCGACGGACTTGGTGCCGTTGTTGTCCTTGCCGAGGAAGACGATGGCGTACGCGGCCGCGCCGATCACGAGCAGCAGCGCGATGACGACGGCGGCCCAGATCAACCCGGTGCGGCGGCTGTCGTCCTCTTCGGGCGGGTACTCCGTCCGCCGCAGCGCGATCGGCGGCGGCGGCGTCCGGGCGATGAACTGGGTGCGTTCGGCGTCGGTCATGATCGCCTCGGCCAGCACGGGCTGGTCGGCCAGGGCCCGTTGCAGGTCCTGGCGCATGTCGCCCGCACTCTGGTAGCGGTTCAGCTGGTTCTTCGCGAGCGCCTTCATGACGATCGAGTCGACGACCCGCGGAATCTCGGGGTTGCGGGCGGAGGGCAGCACCGGATTCTCGCGCACGTGCTGGTAGGCGACGGCAACCGGCGAGTCCCCCTGGAACGGCGGCACGCCGGTGACGAGCTCGTACATCACGCACCCGGTGGAGTAGACGTCGGACCGGGCGTCGACCGTCTCGCCGCGGGCCTGCTCGGGTGAAAGGTACTGCGCGGTGCCGATGACGTTGGCCGTCTGCGTCACGGTGGCCGAGTTGTCGGCGACGGCACGGGCGATGCCGAAGTCCATGACCTTCACCGCGCCGGCCGGCGTGATCATGATGTTCGCGGGCTTGATGTCGCGGTGGATGATGCCGTTGCGGTGGCTGAAGTCGAGGGCGGCGCACACGTCGGCCACGATCTCCATCGCGCGCCGGACCGGCAGCCGGCCTTCGCTCTTCACGATGTCGCGCAGCGTGCGGCCCTCGACGAACTCCATGACGATGAACGGCTGGGTCGTGCCGTCGGGGCCGGTGTCCTCGCCGGTGTCGTAGACCGACACGATCGACGGGTGGTTGAGGCCGGCCGCGGAGTGCGCCTCACGGCGGAACCGGTTGAGGAACGCCGGGTCCCGGGCCAGGTCGGGCCGCAGCACCTTGATCGCGACCTCGCGGTTCAGCCGCGTGTCGCGCCCTCGGTGGACCTCGGCCATGCCGCCGTAGCCGATCAACTCACCGAGCTCGTACCGTCCGCCGACGATTCTCGGCTGCGTCATTGAAGATCCTCACTGCTCATGCTCGTCATCCCTTGGGGATGTTGATCGAATCGAGGTAGGCCTCGATGACCTTCTTCGCGACCGGCCCGGCGGCCAACCCGCCCGTGGCCTCGTTGCCGGCGACGCCGGCGTTCTCCATGACCACCGCGACGGCGATCTTCGGCGAGCCCTTCACCAGGGCGAAGCCGGTGAACCACGCGTCCGGCTTGTCGTTGCTCGCGCTCGTCTGCCCGACGTCGGCGGTGCCGGTCTTGCCGGCGATCTTCACCGAATCACCGAACGCGGTGACGTTGGCCGGCCCGCCGGTGCCGGCCGGGTTGGTGACGACGCCCTCCATCATCTTGATCAGCTCCTGGTCGAGGTCGGGATCGATCACCTGACTGAGCTGCTTCGGATCGGTGGTCTTGAGCACCGTGAGGTTCGGGCGCCGTTCGGACTTCACCAGGAAGGGACGCATCAGGGTGCCGTTGTTGGCCACCGCCGCCGAGAGCATGGCCGCCTGCAACGGGGTCACGCGCACATCCCGCTGGCCGAAGGACGTCTGGGCCAGGGCCGCGTTGTCGCTGAGCACGCTGGCGGTGCCGATCGTCGAGCCGGCGACCGGGAGCGGCACGCTGAGGTCGGGGCCGTCGAAACCGAACAGCCGAGCCTGGTCCTGCAGCGCCTGCGGGCCGAGTTTCTCGACGGCCAGGGCGGCGAAGGCGGTGTTGCACGACTTGGCGAGCGCGAACGCGAGCGTCGCGGTCTTGCCGTTCTGGCACCGCTCACCTTCGAAGTTCTGCACGCACGGCGCGGAGAGGCCCGCCGGGCAGCTGCTCGTGCGCTTCGGTTCCAGCGGCCAATAGGAGTTAGGTGCCGGGATCTTGTCGTCGGCCTTGATCCCCTTCTTCACCGCGGCCGCCGAGTCGATGATCTTGAAGATGGAACCCGCCGGATAGTTCTGCCGCAGCGCCCGGTTCAGCATCGGCTCGCTCTTGTCGTTGATGTAGGCCTTGTACGCCTTGGAGATCGCGTCGGCATCGTGGCTGGCCAGCTTGTTCGGGTCGAACGACGGCGTCGACACCATCGCCAGGATGGAGCCGGTCTGCGGATCCAGCGCCACGACCGCGCCGCGCTTGAAGGAGCCGCGCCCGGACCTCATGGCGTTGTACGCGGCAGTCTGGGCGGCCTTGTTGAGCGTGAGCTCCACGCTGCCACCACGCGGATTGCGGCCGGTGAGGATGTTGCCGAGCTTGGTCGTGAACAGGTCGGCCGCGTCCCCGCTGAGAATTTGGTTCTCCGCGTCCTCGATCCCCGTCGTGCCGTAGGTGAAGGAGTAGTAGCCGGTCGCCGGCGCGTAGACCGGGCCGTTCGAGTACTTGCGTTGGTACTTGAGCTCGTCGTTGGACGCCTTCGACTGCGCGATCGGGTCGCCCTGCACCACGATCTGGCCGCGCTGGCTGGAGTACTCGTTCAGCAACACGCGACGGTTGGCGGGATCGTCGCGGTAGTGGCTGCCCTTGACGACCTGGACGAAGTTGAGGTTGACGAACAGGGCGAGGAACAGCACCGCCATCGCGATGGCGACCTTGCGGATGGGCCGGTTCATGCTGGAACCGTTTCGGGTGTGACGGTGCGGGCCGGCGGGGCCGTGGCCGGGCGGCGGGCGGCATCGGATATCCGCAGCAGCAGCGCGAGCACGGCCCAGCTGCCGATCAGCGACGAGCCGCCGTAGGACAGGAACGGCGTGGTCAGCCCCGTCTCGGGCAGCAACCGGGTCACGCCGGCGACGACCACGAACAGCTGCAGCGCGAAGAGGAACGACAACCCGACCGCGAGGAGCTTGCCGAACGCGTCACGGACCGCAAGGCCGGCCGCCATCCCGCGGGCGACCAGGATCGCGTACAGCACGAGCAGGCCGATCAGGCCGAAGAGCCCGAGCTCCTCGCCGAACGAGGAGATGATGAAATCGGTGGCCGGCAGCGGAACGAGTTCCGGATGCCCGCTCCCGAGCCCGGCGCCGAAGATGCCGCCGGTGCCGAGCCCGAACAGCGACTGCCGCAGCTGGTAGGCCGTGGCATCGAACTGCGGCGAGAACGTGTGCAGCCAGACGCTCACCCGCGTCTGGACGTTGCCGAACAGCTGGTACGAGACGTAGGCCCCGCCGGCGAACAGCAGGACACCGACGATCACCCAGCTCGAACGTTCGGTGGCCACGTACAGCAGCACGATGAACAGGCCGAAGAACAGCAGCGAGGTGCCGAGGTCGTGGCCGCGGACGAGCACCCCGATGCAGAACAACCAGACGACAAGCACCGGACCGAAGTCACGTCCGCGGGGGAAGTCGATACCGAGGAAGCGCCGGCCGGCCAGCGCGAGCACATCGCGCTTCTGCACGAGGTAGGCCGCTCCGAAGACGGTCAGCAGGATCTTGGCCAGCTCGGCCGGTTGCAGCGAGAAGCCGCCGAGCCGGATCCAGATGCGCGCCCCGTTCACCTCGCTGAAGCGCGCCGGCAACACCGCTGGCAGCAAGAGCAGGAACACGCCCGCCAGCGCCAGGGTGTACGCGTAGCGCTGCAGCACCCGGTGGTCGCGCACCATGATCAGGATGGCGAGGAACAGCAGCACGCCCAGGGCGATCCACACGACCTGCTTCGGCGCATCGGCGCTGGGGACGGGGTTGCCGTACTGCCTCGCCGCTGTCCGCGCGCCCAGGTCCAGGCGGTGGATCATGACCAGGCCCAGCCCGTTGAGCAGCACGACGATCGGTAGCAGCAACGGGTCGGCGTACGGCGCCACCCGGCGGATGACCAGGTGGGTGACGATGCCGACGACGATGGGCACCGCGGCGTAAGTCGCCAGGCGGGACGAGAAGTGGCCGTCCCGGGCGGCCTCCACCGCGGCCTCGGAGGCCACCACGATGAGCACCGCGAAGATGAGCAGCACCAGTTCGGTGGTGCGGCGGGTGGGCACGCGCCGGGCCGGTTGCAGATTGGTCATGGCACTGGCACCGGGCAGGTCGGCTCAGGCGACGGCGTCAGCGACGGGCCGAGGTCGGGAAGCGAGGGCGTCGGCGTCGTTCGCGACGGCGACCGGCGAGCGCCGGACGACGCACCGGCACGCGTGGTCGTCGCGCTGGTCGAGGGCGCCGCGGACGTCGGGGTCGAGGTCGCGGGCCGGCACGCCGGCAGCTGCTGGCTGCGCAGGTTGACGACGATGTGCTCGGCCTCGGTCTTGCTGGCTGCGGTGATTCCGTCGTGCACCTGGGAACGGACGGACGGGTTGAGGTCGGCGACCGGCAGATCGGTCACCCGATAGAGGTTGAAGAACTTCAGCGGTCCGAACTCGGTGTTGACACCGCGGAAGATCGCCACGTTGGCCCCGGCCCGGCCCACGAAGTACTGGCTCTGCGTCCATGCGTACGTACCGCCCACTGCGGCGACGATCACCGCAAGGATCGCCAGCGCCAGCAACCACGGCCGCCAGGACCGCTTCTTCTTCTTCTTCGGTCCCGGATCGGGCGCGCTGGGTGCCGGCCGAGCCATGCGAGCAGCTCGTTCGGCTGCGCTGTCGGCGCCGTCGGTCCCGGGGACGTCGGCCGCGGCCGGGTCCACGAACGCGCCGGCGATCACCGGCACGTCGTCGATGCGGTCCCCGACCTTCGCATTGACGACGTCGGCGACGATGACGGTGACGTTGTCCGGTCCACCGCCGCGCAGCGCCAGCTCGACGAGCCGGTCCGCGCATTCCTGCGGGTCCTCGATCTGCAGCGTCTCGGCGATCGTCTCGGCCGAGACGACGTCGGACAGGCCGTCGGAACAGAGCAGGTACCGATCACCCGCGCGAGCCTCACGGATCGAGACGTCGGGTTCGACGTCGGTGCCCAGCAGCGCGCGCAGGATCACCGACTTGCGCGGGTGGTCCTTCGCCTCGTCCGGCGTCAGCTTGCCGGAATCGACCAGGTACTGGACGTAGGTGTCGTCGTGGGTGATCTGGGTCAGCAGGTCGTTGCGCAGCAGGTAGGCGCGTGAGTCACCGACGTGGACCAGCCCGACCTGCGAGCCGACGAAGCGCAGGGCGGTCAGGGTCGTGCCCATGCCGTCGAGTTCCTTGCGCTGCTTCACCGCGTCCGCGATGCGGTGATTGGCCTCGACGACAGCGTCGCGCAGCCACCTCATCAGGTCGTCGATGCGGCGCTCCTCGTCGAGCGGCTCGAGGGTGCCGATGACGATCTTGCTGGCGACCTCGCCGGCGGCGTGGCCACCCATGCCGTCAGCGATCGCCAGCAGCCGGGGACCGGCGTACACCGAGTCCTCGTTGTTGCTGCGCACCAGGCCGAGGTCCGAGCGCACTGCGTACCGCAGGTAGAGAGCCACCTAAACTGTCCTGCTCTTCGCGCACGCTCTCATCGCAGCTCCAGAGCGGTCTTGCCGATCCGCAGCGCAACCCCGATCTCCATCGGGACCGGCCCGTCGACCTTGCGCTGGCCCAGGTACGTGCCGTTGGTCGAGCCCAGGTCCTCGACGACCCACATGCCGTCCTGCAGGCTGATGCGGGCGTGCCGGGTGCTGGCGTAGTCATCCTCGAGCACCAGCGTCGAGTCGTTCGCGCGGCCGATGAGCACGGGTGCCCCGGTCAGCCCGATCCGGGTCCCCTTCAGGCCACCTTCGGTGACGAGCAGATGCGTCGGCGCGCCCGGAGCCGGACGGGCCGGTACCGGAGCACCACCACTCTTGCCGCGGCGCCGTGCCGGCGGGGGCACCGCAACGCGGGGCTGGCCGCTGGTGCGCAGGTCGGTCCGGATCACGCGCATGGCAGCCAGCACGAACAGCCACAGCAGCGCAAGGAATCCGAAACGCATGAGCTGCAGCGCGAGGGCTGAGTTCACGAGTCGGCTCCCGCCCTCACGCGCGCTCCTGGTGAAAGACGATGCGCGTGTGGCCCACCCGGATCACGTCACCGTGGCGGAGCACCTGGCTGCTGATGTCGTGACCGTTGACGGTGCTGCCGTTCGTGGAACCGAGGTCGTAGGCCGTGGCGACGTTACCGTCGAACTGGACGTCGAGGTGGCGGCGGGAGATCCCCTGGTCGAGCAGTTGGAGGTCAGAATCGGTGCCCCGACCGACGACGTTGCTGCCTACCCGCAGATCGAAGCGGCGGTTGGTCTGGTCGACGATGAGCATCGTGGCGGCCGGCCGGCGCTGCTGTTGCGGCGGGGGGCCCGGCTGGTATCCCGGTCCGCCGCCCGGATAGTCCTGCCCTGGGCCCGGCTGGTACTGCGGTTGGGGCTGCGGGGGCGCGGGTGGCGCCTGGGGACCGGCCGAGGCGTAGGCGTCCTGCCGCGCCGGGTACTGCCCGAGTGGGGCGCCGGGCACGATCGGCAACGACAGCGAATCGTGCGGACGGCGCCGCGGCGGGGCGCCGGACTCCATTCGCGAGGCGACGCCGAAGACCCCGGTGTGCAGCTGCTCGTCGCGGGCGAGGTACACCTCGATGTCGCCGATCGTTTCCCACTGGTTCTCGTCGAGGTACTCCTGGACGAGTTCGGCGAGGGAATTCGTCAGCTGGTTCTCCCAGGGCGCAAGGCGTTCGTGGTCGGACGGGGACAGGGTGACGCGGTAGCGGTTCGGCGAGAGCACCCGCCCGTTACCCATCACGTTGCGCTTGTCGGCGGCTTCGCGCTGCAGGGCGGTGCCGATCTCGACCGGCTCGACCTGGCCCTTGAAGACGCGGGCGAACGCGCCGCCGACAAGGCCCTCGAGGCGGCGTTCGAACCGCTGGGCCAGGCTCACGGCGCCTCCTCCTCCTGTGGGCGTTGCAACGGACACGGACGAGCGCGCGTCGTCCGACGCGGATGGTCCGAGTCTATCGGGCACCCCTTTACTACCCGGATTGCCGTCCTCAGCTGCGTGCTACCGTTGCGGCTGCCATCAGGCGTCTTCGGACGCGAGCCGGGCAAGTGGCGGAATGGCAGACGCGCACGGTTCAGGTCCGTGTGTCCGAAAGGACGTGGGGGTTCAACTCCCCCCTTGCCCACACACACAGACATCACGCGTCGAAAAGGTGAGCTCGTTGACGACGGTCATAACCTTCGGCACCTTCGACGTGCTTCACGTCGGCCACCTGCGCATCCTGGAGCGGTCCCGCAGCCTGGGCGACCGGCTGGTGGTCGGCGTCTCCTCCGATGCCCTGAACCAGTCCAAGAAGAACCGTCAGGCCATCTTCAGCGAGTCCGAGCGGTGCGAGTTGGTGGCCGCCCTGCGCTGCGTGGACGAGGTCTTCCTCGAGGAATCGCTCGAGCGCAAGCGCGAGTACGTCCAGAAGTACGCCGCCAACGTCCTCGTCATGGGTGACGACTGGCGGGGCAAGTTCGACAGCCTGAGCGACATCTGCCGGGTCGAGTACCTGCCCCGCACTCCGTCGATCTCCACCACGGCCGTCATCGAGCACATCGCGCGGACGGCGACCAGCTGATCGACCGTCCGGTCGCGCCGCTCAGCCGGCGCCGATCGCGCGGTAGAACTCGTCGGTGGCGTCGCGGTTGTACTGCACGTAGTCGAACGGCTTGGCCGGCACCTCGCCGCGCAGGAACGCCCGCATCCCGGCGGTCAGCGCCTTGGTGTCCTTCGCCACGACCAGCCCGCTGCCTTCGGGCAGCGCCCCGCGGACGGAGTCGAAGGCGGTGCTGATGACGGGCAACCCCAGGATCAACGCTTCGAGCAGCACCATCGGCTGGCCCTCATAGTCGCTGGACAGCACGAAGCAGTCGGAGTTCGCCAGCACGACGTAGGGGTTCGGCTGGTGGCCGGCCAGGGTCACCGCCGACGCCAGCCCGAGTTCCTCGATCAGCCCCGACAGCCGCTCGAGCAGCGGCCCGTGCCCCAGGATCACCAGACGCGCGCTCGGCTCCTCCTGATGGACGACGTCGAAGGCGCGGATCAGGCGGGCGTGGTTCTTCTCCGTCGACAATCGACCCGCCGTTACGAACGTACGGACCCCCGAACCATTCGGCAGGATCTCGTGCAGGGTTGCCCGGCGTTCGATCTCGCTGACGACGGTTGCGGTGCTGAACATGGCGATGAGCTCGTCGATGCTTTCCTGCAGGCTCTGCGCCTGTCCGCTCGGGGCAGTGCGCGCCGTCCGGGCGGCGCTCGCCGACGAGCCGTACGCCAGATGCCTGATGCGCTGATAATTGATCGTATTGCGGGCATAGGTGAAGAGCTCGTCCGGCGCGGACGCGGCGAAGTTCACGCGGTTGACCTCATTGAGGGCCTCGGACACCGAAACCAGGCGGTCGGCCCGGTTGTACAGCGCGGTGACGCCGCGGACGCTGTTGCGCAGCCAGTCGCTGCGTCCGGAGTTGTTCATCTCGGCCAGCATGTCGTTGTGCAACCAGATGGAGAATGAGCCAGACGGCCGGTTTGCCAGCAGCTTCACCCAGAACGGGGAATAACCACTGAAGTCGACCACGTGGTCGAACTGCGCCTCGCCGAAACAACGTGTCCACTCGTCGCGCAACAGGTCGGCGTACCGCGTCGTGACGGCCTGGTGCTGGCGCTCGGTGCGTCGTTTCAGGGCAAGTAATGGTGTGACCTTCAGCTTGCTGCCGTTCACGCCGCCGAGACGAGGCAGCAGGCGAACCCGCGAGTTGATCAGCCCGATCAGGCGGAGCCGCGCGGGAGATGTCGTGTGCGCGAAGGTGACCGACACGTCGAACCGGTCGTGGTCGATGTTGTCGAGCAGCGACAGCGCGGATGACGTGATGCCGTTGCCGAGCATGCCGCCGAGGTGCATGAGGATCGACGTGCGCCCGTCGGCGAAGTCGGTGCGGACGTCGTACGGTGCCGTGTTGTTGCGGAAGACGAGGTCGACCACTCGCGCCGCCGCCTGGCCGTCCTCGCGAGCGCAATAGCGCTCCCGCGCGGCGACATACGCGTCGGCGTAAGCCACAGCGGGGTCCCCGGCGCCCCCGGAACCCAGATGCTTGATGTTGGTGAGCAGCTGTTCCAGGTCCCGGCACACCGGGCCCGGCCACTCGTCGGTGCCCAGGTTGAGGCCGCGATTCGCCTTGTAGTCGGCGATGTCCGGCATGTAGAACAGCACCGGGCGCCCGGTGGCGAGGAAGTCGATGAAGATTGACGAATAGTCGGTGATGAGTGCGTCGGTGACGGCCAGGACGTCGTTGGTCGGCACCGCGTTCGGCACCAGCAGTTCGCGCAGATCAGGGTCGACCTGGGCGTGCTTGTAGACCTGCTGGTGAACCTTCAGCAGCACCCGGTACTTGTCGGTGTCGATCTGCGACCGGATCGCTTCGACGCGGGCGCGCAACTGCCGGATGTCGTTGGTCGGTGCGTAGAACGAGCCCTTCCACGTCGGCGCGTACAGCAGGACCTGGTGATCGTCACCGAGGACGACGCCGTGCCGGCGCAGAGTGGCTCTCGTGCGGTCGACACCGGACTCGTCGGTGAACTGTTTGTCGATCCGGGGTGTCCCTTCTGCCACGATCTTGCCGCGGAAGATGTTCTGCATGCGGTAGGCGTCGAGGTACATCCGCGCGGTGTCCTCGTTCGGTGCGAGCAGGTAATCGGCGCTCAGGAAGTTGCGCACGATGTTGCGCGTGTCGACGGCACCCCCCGGCACGTCGTAGCCCATCGCCTTCAGCGGTGTGCCGTGCCAGGTGTTGACATAGATCTGACCCGTCCGCTTGCCGAACTGGGATGGGAACGTGGCGTTGTTGATCAGGTACTTGGCGCTGGCGAGGGCCTTGTAATAGTCGTTCGACTTGAGCTCGACGAAGCTGACGCGGGGGTTGTCGACGAATTCCGCGATGGTGTCTGTGTAGTCGGTCAGGTTGGCGAGGGCCCAGACGTGGCGCAGGTGTTGCATGTCGTCGGCCGCGAGCAGCGCCCGGAAGATCGCTTCGGGGTTGCACAGCATCCCGTTGCCCGAGAACGACTCGTACACCACGGTGTTCTCGTCGATCGGCGCGCGCCGGCTTTGCGCGATCCGCTCGTACTCGAGGGCCACGGTCGCGCGGCGCGCGAGTGCACGTGCCCTCGCCTGGGGTCCCACAGCCATCGTCCGCTCCTCCGTCAGCAGCTGCCGACGCCGAGCAGCCCTGCTATGTACACGTTCGGGCCTCCGAGCCTATACGTCGGCGAGCGACAAGCCTGACGCCCCGGATCCGCACCGGACGGTGCCCCTGGGCCGCTGGTGCTCTCAGATGGCCGACGGCTCGTCGGCCGTGCGCGCCGAGTCGGCACTGACCGCCTCGACGACGGCCAGCCGCTTTGCAAGCGCCTCCGGATCGTGCCTGCTCTCGTAGGCGTCCACGACTGCGTTGGCCTCGCCGTCGACGACGATCTTGCCCTTCTCGAGCCAGATCGCACGGTCGCACGTCTCGCGGACGACGCCGAGGCCGTGACTGACCAGAAAGACGGTCCCGGCCTCTTCGCGCAACTCGCGAATCCGGGCCTCGCTGCGACGGCGGAACTCCGCGTCGCCGGTCGAGAGCGCTTCGTCGATGAGCAGAATGTCGTGGGTCTTCGTCGCGGCGATCGCGAAGCGGAGGCGCGCAGCCATACCCGAGGAATACGTGTGCATTGGCAGCGAGATGAAATCGCCGATGCCGGCGAACTCGACTATCTGCTCGTAACGCTCGGGAATCTCGTCCTTCGGCACGCCGAGCGCGAGGCAGCCCAGTACGACGTTCCGTTCGCCGGTCATGTCGTTCATCATCGCCGCGGAAATCCCCAGCAGCGACGGTTGACCCTGGGTGTAAACGGCGCCGGCCGCCGGCGGCATCAGCCCGGCGATCGCCCGCAACAGCGTCGACTTGCCCGAGCCGTTCGGCCCGATCAGGCCGACCGCTTCTCCGCGATGTGCCACGAAGCTGACGCCGCGGACGGCATGCACCTCGCGCATTCCAGGAGCCGGCTCGCGCAGGACCAGGCGCCGAAACGCCGCCGGCGCCCCGCCCCCTTTCGACCGGCCGATGATCTTGTAGGTCAGGCGGACGTCGTCGACGACGACCGTCGGCTCGGCCAACGAGGCCGGGCCGACCCACTGCGGTGACGCGGCGGTGGATTCAGACACGTCCGTACTCCTCCTCGCCCTGCCAGAAGATGACGTATCCCACGGCCAGCATGCCGACTCCCCACGCGATCCCGAGCCCCCAGTCGAAGGTCGAGACTGGGTTGTGGGTGAGCAGGGCGTGTCGATCCAGGTTGACGAACACGGCGCCCGGGTTGATCTGCAGGGCGTCTTTGACCCACTGGCCGTGCCCCTTCGCGAACACCTTGACGCTGTACAGGATTCCCGAGGTGTACAACCACACACGGATCGCGAAGGGCAGTAGCTGCGAGGTGTCGGGCACCTTCGCCCCGATGCGGGCCAGGATGAACGCCAGCCCGAGGCAGAACATCGACTGCAGCGCCAATCCGGGGACGAGTTCGAGCCACCGCCAGCTCAGCGGCTCGCCGGTGATCAGCACGATCGGACCCAGGATGATCATGGAGTACAGCAACTGCTGGAGTGCGACCAACGTGGTCGAGATGGGAAGCACCGCGCGCGGGAAGTGCAGCGCGCGCGTCAAGGCCAGGTTGCCGGTGATCGCCCGGGCACCGGACATCACCGAAGCACTGCAGAAGCCGAAGACGAAGATGCCCACGGCCAGAAATCCGATGAAGTTGTGGACCCCGCGCCTTGTCGACAGCAGCACGCCGAAGACGAGGTAGTACACGCCGACGCTGAGGAGTGGCGTGAGCAGCTGCCAGGCCTGGCCGAGGAAGCTGCGCGAGTAACCGACCGCGTTGCTGGCCGTCGAGAACGCGGTGATGAAATGCCGCCTCTGCCACAACTGTCGCGTGTAAGCGACGATCGGCAGCCGGGCGCCGGCGCGGTGCAGGCCGTAGCGGGCCACGAGCTCTTCGACATCCACCGCCGCCTCGGCGCTTGTGGCGTCGGGAGCATCCGGCGGACGCGGCTCGGCTTCCGGTCCGGCGGAGGGAGCCAACTCGGGCATCGTCACAGCCTCACTTGTGGTCGCTGGTCGCGGAGGCGGCGCAGGAAACGCTGCTGGGCCTGGTTCAGGCGCTCGGTGAGCAACTTGTCCATCAGGTCGATGTCGACCAGTGCCGCGCCGGGTTCGGCCTGCGGCAGGAGCGCCGCCACCTCGTCGGCGAGGGCGTCGATCTCGTCCGCGTCCGCCTTCTTGTTCAGGTTCCGGAACCGTTGGAGCAGCACCGCGAGCCTAGCGGGGTCGGTCAGAAGTCCGCTCGCCTGGTCGAGCACACCGGACATGCCTTGCGGGTGCAGTGCGTCGAGCAGCGCCGCCGCCCAGCCCTCGCCGGCGCGCAACTCGTCCGAGGGGCCCAGCAGCCCGTGCCCGCGCAAAGCGTCGGTCAGCGCCTTGACCGGCTGATCGAAGGTCTCGGACTCGGCGAGGCTGCGCAAGCCATCCCGCGTCGCGGCCAGCGCTGCGATCTCGCCGTCCATCTCGTCGGCCAGGTCGCGAAGTGCCCGGGACAGCGATCCGTCGCCCACCTCGGCTCCCACGAGCCGCTCGGCAATCTTGGGCAGTGGCATGCCGGCCGCGCGCAGCCTGACCACCCGCACCAACGCGATGACGTCCTTGCTGCCGTAGCGCCGGTAGTCCGACGAGTCCCGCTCGGGCTCGGCCAGCAGGCCGATCGCGTGATAGTGGCGGACCGCCCGGGTGCTCACGCCCGCCAGGCGGGCGACGTCGCCGATCGACAGCCCGCCCGGCCGCAGGCCGGCGCCGGATCCTTCCATGACAGCACTACACACCTTGACGTAGCGTCAATGTCAAATCCGCTCCGGCACCGTCTCAGTGCGATGTCAGGTGCCCGTAAAGCCAGCGCGTGCGCGCCGACTCCGCTGAGCAGGGCGGGCCCCCGTCGGGTAGAACCACAGACTGTGGACATCATCAATACGGCCCGCCAGATCTTCGCCCGCGCCGGCTCCGAGGCTGGATACGCCGTCACGTTGCTGCAGGCCCGCGGCCCCGGCGTCGTGCTCACGCCGCCGCACAAGCTGGTCGGCACCCTGCGCGCGCTCGAGGCGTTCGGCCCGGCCGGCGGTGCCATCTCGCTGGCGGCCGCCAGTTACGGCGACCGCGCGGCGATCGTCGACGAGCTCGGGTCGGTCAGTTTCGCCGACCTGGATCGGCGCAGCAGCGCGCTGGCCAATGCCCTGCGCACCAAGGGGTTCAAGCCCAAGGACGGACTCGGCATCCTCTGCCGCAACCATCGGCACCTGTTCGAGGCCATCTTCGCTGGGGCCAAGCTCGGTGCCCGGACGCTGCTCCTGAACACCGATTTCGCCGGTCCGCAGCTCGCCGACGTCTGCGACCGCGAGGACGTCCAAGCCCTCGTCCACGACGAGGAGTTCACCAAGGTCGCCGACGCGGTCGAGCCATCCGGCGGCAAGTACGTCGCCTGGCACGACGGCGACACGCACGACGACACGCTGGAAAGCCTGATCAGGTCGGGCGGGACGTCACGGCCCCCGCGGCCCAGCGCGAAGCAGAAGATCATCTTGCTGACCAGCGGGACGACCGGAACGCCGTAGGGCGCGCCACGGGACATGGCTCTGTCGCTCGCGCTGCCGGGCGGCTACCTGTCGAAGATCCCGCTGCGCTCCGGGCGGACGGTCGTCCTGGCCGCCCCTGCGTTCCATGCATGGGGTCTGCTCAGCTCGATGCTGGCCCTGGGTCTGGGCAACACCCTCGTCATCACCCGCAGGGCCACGCCCGACTGGACCCTCGACGCCCTCGAGGAGCACAAGGCCGACGGGCTCATCACCGTGCCCATCCTCCTGTCCCGGTTGATGGACGTCGGCGAGGACAAGATCTCCGGACGCGACATCGACGCGCTGCGCGTCATCGCGGTCTCCGGATCGGCGCTCTCACCCGAACTGGCGAGTCGGACGATGGACCTGCTCGGCGACGTCGTCTACAACCTCTACGGCTCCACCGAGGTCGCCTACGCGACCATTGCCACGCCCGAAGACATGCGCGCGGCGCCCGGCACGGTGGGGCGGCCACCGCAAGGAACGACCATTAAGCTGCTCGACCCGGACGGGAACGAGGTGCCGCAGGGCGAGTCGGGCCGGATCTTCGTGGGCAGTGCCATGCAGTTCGAGGGTTACACCGGTGGGGGCAGCAAAGAGGTCGTGGCCGGGATGATGTCGACCGGCGACATGGGCCACGTCGACGAAGCCGGCCGACTGTTCGTCGACGGGCGCGACGACGACATGATCGTGTCCGGCGGTGAGAACGTCTTCCCGGCCGAGGTCGAGGAACTGCTCGGAACCTATGACGGCGTGCAAGAGGCAGCCGTCGTCGGCGTAAACGACGACGACTACGGCAAGCGCCTGCGCGCCTACGTCGTGCTGGCCGACGGCGCCGACATCGACGAGAAGACCTTGAAGGATCACGTCAAGAGCAACCTGGCCCGTTACAAGGTGCCCCGCGAGATCGTGTTCATCGACGAGATGCCCCGAAACCCGGCCGGTAAGGTCATCAAACGCGAACTGCCCGACCCCGACTGACGCACGCTTCGGTGTGCACAGGGGGTTCTGTCACGAAGGAGAGCGAGTGCATCCGTCCCAGTACGAACACATGAAGCGGGCGCTCGCCCAGTACCTGCCGCAAGGTCGACACCTGGACATCCTCGAACTGGGATCGGGCACGTCGCCCGGTCAGACCAAGACGCACCGCAGCCTGCTTACCCAGGTGGACCACAGCTACTTCGGCGTAGACGTGCGTGAGGGCAACAACATCGACGCGGTAATGACCAAGCCGTACACGATCCCGGCGAAGAGCCGCAGCCAGGACGTGGTCATCTCGGGCTCGGTGTTCGAGCACATCCCGTTCTTCTGGGCCTCCATGCTGGAGGTCGCCCGGGTATTGCGTCCCGGCGGCGTGTTCTTCATGAGTGTGCCGTCCCGAGGGCACAAGCACTCGCCCATCGACTGCTGGCGCTATTACCCAGACGGGCTGCGGGCGATGGCGGCATCGTCGCGTCTGATGTTGCTGGAATCGCACATCCACTACCCGCCGTTGACCGAGGACAACCGCCACGACTACCCCCGCATCGACATCTCCAACCATTACTGGGGTGACGCGGTCGGCGTGTTCCAGAAGCCGGAGCGCTATCCCCTCGAGATGAGTGTCGTGCGACCTGTCGTGCGTTGGTGGGCGAACCGCGCCTCCGCGTTCGGACCGCTGGGCAAGACGCCCCGGCCGCGGACGGACTGCCCGCTATAGAGGTTAGTCGCGGTCAGGCCCAGGCGACACGCATGGCAGACTAGGACCTCGTGGAGGCGACTGAAGTACGCAAACTGGCGGCGCTCGAAGACTCGCACTGGTGGTACGCGGAGCGCCGTCACCTGCTCGCCCGAGACGTCGCGCCCTTTGCGCCCGGCGTCGCGCTGGACGTGGGTGCGGCCGGCGGCGGGAACACCCGCGTGCTGCGCCGGCTCGGATGGCAGACCTGTGCCTTGGAGTACGGGGCGGACGGAGCCGAGGTCGCCGCGGAACGGGGCCTGTCAGTGGTGCGTGGCGACGCGACCGCGCTGCCGGTCCGCTCGGAATCGCTGGACCTCATCGTCGCCTACGACGTCCTGGAACACATCGTCGACGACAAGGACGCGGCGACGGAGATCTATCGGGCGCTGCGCCCCGGAGCGACCTTCCTCGTCGCCGTACCGTGCGACCCGAAACTGTGGTCGGCCCACGACGAGGCGGTCGACCACGTCCGACGCTACACGCGGGCCACGCTGTCCGAACTGCTCCTCAGCACCGGGTTCACGCTCGAGTCGCTCACGTCCTGGAACGTCCTGATGCGCCCGCTCGTCTCACTACGTCGCCGATTCAGCTCCGGCAGCGACCTCGAGGAAGTGCCGCGCTGGCTCAACTGGGCGTTGCGGGCGGTCATCACCGTCGAGCGCTACCTGCCCGTCAAGCGGCTGCCCGGGGTTACGCTGTTCGCCACTGCGCGCCGCCCCGCCTGACCCGGCCGGGGCCGCGGGTTGGTCAGCGGCGCGCGCCGGCCAGCGCCGTGGCCGACGCCTCGTCCGGCTCGGACTCCGCCGTGGCCGAGTCGTAGGCCACGAAGTAGGCCGGTCGGCCCTGCATCATGATGTAGGTCCGGCCCACGTACTCGCCCAGCAGCCCGAGGCACAACAGTTGCACGGCGCCGAACCCAGCGACCGCGGTCACGATGGACGTCCAGCCCGGCGTGGTGGACCCGACGATGTCGGCCACCACCGCGTAGCAGACCAGGGCACCGGCGACGAGGCTGCCGATCAGCCCGAACCAGGTCGCCAACCGCAGCGGCAACATCGACACCGACGTCATGCTGTCGAGCGAAAGCTGGAGCATGTGCCCCAGCGAGTACTTCGACGAGCCCGCGGCCCGGACCTCGCGCTTGTACGAGACCGTCCGGGACGGGAAGCCGAGAGCGGGAACGACGAGCCGCAGCACCCGGTGGTGTTCGGGCAGGCTGTTGACGGCATCGACGGTCGCCCGCGACATGAGACGGAAATCGCCCGCGGATCCGGGGGCATTGCCGGCGCCGATGCGACTCATGATCTTGTAGTAGGCATTGGCGGTCTGTCGCTTGAACACCGAGTCCGTCGATCGGTCGGAGCGGACCCCGTAGACGACGTCGACGCCTTCGGCCCGAGCCGTCGTGAACATCTCTTCGATGGTCTCCGGTGGATCCTGCAGGTCGGCGTCGATCGTGACGACGTAGTCGCCCCGGCTCGCGACGAGGCCGGCCGAGATGGCGGCCTGGTGGCCGGCGTTGGCGCGCAGCCGGATCACCCGCAACTCGGGCCATTCCCGGTGGTAGCGCTGGAGCAGCACCGGCGTCGCGTCGGCGCTGCCGTCATCGACGGCGACGACCTCATAGGTCGTGTCGATCCCGTCCAACACCGGGCGGAGGCGTTCGACGAGCAGCGGAAGGACGTCCATCTCGTTGTAGATGGGTACGACAACCGACAACCCCAACCGCGTCACCCGGCCAGGATAGACAATGCCGACAGCTTCCCCGGCCCGCTGCTCACATCGGACTCAGTCCGGTTTGCGCAACTGCCAGACCTCAGTGGTGGGGCCGCGGAAGCGGCGCACGGCGAGCCGATCGAGGGCGTCGGCGGCCACCGGCTTGTCGCGCCGGTCGACGAAGATCCATCGGACGTGGTCGCGGGTGTAGAGCTGGTCCAGCAGCGGCGCGGTGGGGCGGGCGAACGCGTCGTACTGCTCGTCGGAGAGCGTCTGGTCCCAGAACGGCGCGTTGCGGTAGGCCGTCTTGAGGTCCCAGGCCGAACTGACGACGCGGTCGGCGTAGCCCCAGCCACCGACGAGGGTGTGTCGCTGCGTGAGCGCCGAGGCGAGGAAGTTCCGCGCGTCGCAGGGGTGCAGGTGCCGCAATCGCACCGAGCGGTCGTAACGGCAGTACATGTTCGTCGCGACCACGTCGCCGCTGGCGCTGTGATCGTCCACCCATCGTCCGGCGGCGAAGGCGTCCCGCTGCGTGGGCAGCAACCCGCCGCGCACCAGTTTCCCAGTCGGCGGGTGAACGGCTTTGGGACTCCCCTGCACCGCGGTGATCGTGCCGTGGAACTCCAATGACATCGTGAACAACCCGGTGCCCAACAGCACGGTCACCGCGCTGAGCCAGACGAGCGGGCCGCGCGAGCGCGAGCCGCCGGCTCCGGACGTTTCCCGGCTGCCGGCGGCGGGGCGGTCCCGGCGCCGGAGCCGACCGATGGCCACCGCAGCGATCGCCGTCAGCAGGGCCAGCACCACGAGAAGCGTGACGGTCGGCGCCAACCAGTGCCAGGCCAAGGTGGTCTGCGAGATACGACCGGTGGCCCGGGTGGCCCGCTGAAGCGGGTTCTGGTCGGGCTGGAGGTAAGCGATGATTCCCGCGCTCAGCGCACCGGCCACCGCAAGGGCGGCCAACCCTAGCCCGAACCTGCGGCGCGCCACCCCTGTGCCCAGCGCCTCCCGGCAGCGTTCGGCGGCGAGGACAAGACCGCTGGCCGCTCCGACGACGCCTATCGGGTAGGCGGACAACATGAAGTAGATCTCGCTGCCGGCGGGGTGACGCATCAGCAAGGACAAGCCGAAGCCGGCGACGGCGGCACCGAGACACACCCAGCCGGCCGGATCGGCGACGCGGTACCGGACCTGGAAGAACAGTCCGAGCAGCCTCGGCAGCAGCGGCAGGATCCAGAGCAGGGTCACCGTGGCGATTCCGACCAGGGCGTAGTGCGCCGGCTGCAGCAGCGATCCCGTTCCCGGTCTGATGCTCGGGAACATCCGCGACATCCGGGCCCGGATGACACCCAGCAGCTGCAACCGGACGCCGTACGAACTGGACCCGTAAAGGGTCAGGGACGCCGCCTCGAAGACGACCAACCCGCCGACGAGGGCGATGACGCAGCGTTTCAGCACGGCCCAGTCACGTCTGAGGAGCTGTACGAACGCGGCCAGGGCGACGCCGGCGATGATCACCGGCAGCTCGGACGACTTCGATCCGGCGGTGAGTACGAACAGGGGCACCAGCAAGGCGACCGGGACGGCGCGGTCGTCCTCGGACCGGCGGAGATAGGCGAACAGTGCACCGGCCGCACCGAGACTCGCCAGCCAGCCCATCGTCTGCGGAGGACTGGCCCGCCAGTTCCGGGACAGCACACCGATCGAGGTGTCCTCGGTGGACCAGCGGCTCGCCTGACTGATGTCGACGACACCGAGCAGCAACGCTGCGACCGGACCAGCCCAGACCCGCGCCGCCAAGCGCCGAGCCACGACGGCGGCCAGCATGATTATCGCCGGCACCAGCGTGGCCGGGGCCAGGCGCAGGCTGCTGTCGAACACATCGATCCCGGTGTGCGTGACCAGGTGCGCGTCGATGGCGTACAGGAACCAGTGATACGACAGCGACGTGCCGTCCACGGGCGGGTAGGTCGGGACGAGCATGTGCCGCAGCTCGCCCACCAGATCGAGCTGGTACATGACGTCGGGGTAGTAGGACGTGCCGTGAACACCCGGGTCGACCCGGTAGGCCCGCAGGCCGGTCGACACCATCCACCCGATAGCCACCATCATCACCGCGCCGATAATGACGCTCGGCCACACGCCCCATCCGGGCGCCGGCCGGGCCAGAACCCGGCGGCGCGTTCCGGGGACGATCAAGCCGACGACCACCACGATGGGGCCCACCAAGTAGGGGCCCGGAGCGACCGGCAGAACGCGGTCGACGAACCAGCCGAGCAGGGCGACCATGCAGCCGGCGACCGCGGCCCAGGTCACGTCCTCCACCAGCGGGGCCGTGGCCCGACGAACGGCGCGCACCACGACGAAGCCCGGCGCCACGACCTCCAGCGCCAGGACGCCGATCCACCGCAGGACGTCGGCGGCCGGGCTCCCGGTGCGGACGAGGACGTAGAACCACGCCACCAGCACCACCGCGAACACCAGGCCCGACACCAACCACGGCGGGGCGGTCGTGTGCCGGTGGCTCTCCGGGCGTTCGACGACTGACGTGGCCAAAAGGATCTCCTGTCCGCAGGCCTTGGCTGGCCGGGTGAATCACAACGTAGGTGGCTGCGACCGGGACAGGCCGGGATCACTCGCTCCGCTCTCAGCGTGCGAGTGGCGGAATATCCAGCGGCTGAAGAGCACGAAACGCACCACTGTGGCCAGCGCGGTGGCGGCCAGCAACACGGCGACCTCGAGCACCCGGCCGGGATCGTGCACGAGCGCGTGCAGGATGGACAGCGCACCGCTGGTGAGCGCCGCCCCCAATGCGAACACGAGCAGGCCCTGCACGTGAGTACGGGTGCTCGTGCGCCCGGCGACCTCGAAGGTCACGCGCTTGTTGAGAACGGTGTTGGCCATGGCGGAGACCAACAGCGCGATGAGGTTGCTCACCTGGGCCCCGAGCGCCGACCGCGTCACCACGTAGATGACGAGGTACAGCCCGGTACTGGCGATGCCTACAGCCGCGAACCGGACGACTCGCCGGCGCGAGGTCGCGGCGCTGATCACCCGATGAGTCTCCCATCCTGAACGGAGGAGCCGACACATCAGGTTCGGGCCGCCGCATGATCGGTCCGAAGGTTGCCGGTCACCTCGTCGCGGCCGGAGGAAGACGGGGATGTCGAAACTACCGGACGACACCGGCCGCCGGTAATCGCCGCGCCCATCGGGCTGGTCGTCGGACACACCGTCGTCGTCGTGTGGTTCGTAGCGTGACGGTGACCGGCAGCCCGCTGTCCGACGTCGCTTCGTGGTGCGCCGCCGTCCTCGCCCCGGGAGGGTTGGTCGTCGGGTTGAGCCGCCGCGCTGTCGACCCGTCAGTCGAGGACGTGACGAGGCCCGCGCCGCCCGGTTGTCTGGTGGCGATGCTCGGTTGGTTCAGCGACCCGCGGGCGCTGGTGTCGGCCGGCGCGTTCGGCCTGGGTCCGTTGCTGGTCCTTGTCGCGCTGGCGTACCCACGGCGTGGTGGATGAGCGTGGCAAACGCGCCGCCTGCCTCCAGAGCACCGGTTGAGTCCGTGCTGCGACGCCGTGATTTACCCGTTCGTCTGTCTCCGTCCGACCGACCGCAGCTGCCACACTGCAGTCGTCGGGCCGCGGAACCGCAGGATCGCCAAACGGTCAAGGCTGGCCACGGCGACGGGTTTCTCGCGCAGGTCGGCGTAGATCCATCGCACGCGATGCTCCAGGTAGAGCCGGCGCAGCAGAGCGGCGGTCGGCGCAGCCACCGCGCGATACTGCTCAGCAAGCAGTGTCGGGTCCCAGAAGGGTGCGCGGCGATACAACTCCGGCAGAGACCAGGCCGACGCGACGATTCGGTCCGAGTACCCCCATCCGCCCACGAGCGTGCGGCGCTCGGTCAACGCGGCGGCCACGAAGTTGCGGTTGTCGCACTTCGCGTGGGTAGCGCTTCGATATGCCCGGCTGTTCATGCAGTACATGTTGGTGGCGACGACGTCATCAGCGCCGGCGTGGCGCTGCACCCACCGCCCGGCCGCGATGGCATCGCGGGTCGTCGGCAGGAAGTTCTCGGATGGTGAGGGAGGCGTCCGCAATGAGGCGGCCGTCGAACCCCCCGGCGGGGTATCCGTGCCGTGGAACTGCAACGTGGCGGTGAACAAGCCGGTGCCGAGCGCCAGGATGGACACACTTAGCCCGAGCAGCGGACGGCGCAGCGGCGGAATACCGTCGGTGCCCTTCAAGGTACGGCGCCTTACGACCAGGTAAGCGCCGAGCGCTACCAGGCCGAGCAGGCAGCACAGCTCCGCGGTCGGAGTCAGCCACTGCACGCCCAGTCGCCGCTGGGATGGCCGTGGCGCGAGCGAATTGGTTGCATGCGCGATCGCGGCGCGTGTCAGCGGGTTGAAGCGGGGCTGGATGTACGCCACGGCGGCAGCGCACACCGCACCCGTTAGTGCGAGGCCACACAGCCCACCAGCCACTAGTCGGCGGGTATGCGTGTTCGGCAGCGCGGCGCCCACCCTCTCCGCCACAAGCACCAGACCGCTCGCCGACCCGATCACGCCGATCGGATACGCCGAATACAGAAAATACGATTCGCTGCCCGCGGGGTGAGCCAACAGAAAAGGAAGACCGAGTCCGGCTAGGCCCGTTCCGAGACATATCCAGCCGGCCGGGTCGGCCGCACGGTACCGGACTTGGAAGAGCAGACCGACCAGTCGGGGCACCAAGGGCACGACGAAAAGCAAGGTCACTGTTCCCAGTGCGATCAACGAGAAGTGGAACCGATCCGCGTACGGACCGCTGTGCCCCACCCGGATCGGTGGGAACATGCTCCCGGCCCGATACAGCGTCTCGCCGAACGGCTTGAGCCTGATCCCGTACGAGCTGGATGAGTAGATCGTCAACGAGGCGGCCTCGAATACCGACAGCCCCAGGACGAGTGCCAGGCCGCAGCGCCGAGCTGTGATCCAGTCACGACGCAGCGCGGTCACCACCGTGGCCAGAGCGATGCCCGCCAGGAGCACCGGCAGCTCCGAGGATTTCGAGCCAGCTGTGAGAACGAGCAGCGGCGCCAAGAGCGCCACCGGTACCGCTCGGTCGTCCGGAGACCGGCGTACGAAGGCGAACAGCGTGCCGGCGGCGCCCGTCGCCGCCAGCCATCCCAAGGTCTGGGGCGGGCTGGCGCGCCAGATGCTCGGCATGATGCCGGTGGAACCGTCCTGATCGCTCCACGCGGACGCTTCGGTGATGCCGACTGCGCCGAACAACAGTGCCGCCACGGGGCCGGCCCAGACGCGTCGGCCAAGGCGCCGGGCTACGACGGCGATCAGCATCAAAATGGCCGGAACGAGAGTCGCCGGTAGCAGCCGGAGCGTGCTGTCGAAAGGATCGATACCGGTATGCGTCAGTAGATGGGCATCGATCGCGTACAGGAACCAGTGGTAGGACAGCGTGGCGCCGGCGACGGGCGGATAGGAGGGCACCAACGCGTGCCGCAGCTCACCTACCAGCGTGAGCTGATACATCGTGTCGGAGGAGTACACGGAGCCGTACGCACCGGGATTGGGCCTCAAGGCATGCAGCCCGGTGGCCAGCATCCAGCCGATTGCCACGAGCATGACGACAGCCACGACGAGCGCCGGACCCGCTCCCCAACCCGGCGCTGGGCGGGCCAGGATGCGCCGTCGCGTCCACGGCAGGGCAAGGCCGACGGCGATGACGGCGGGGCCGACGACGAACGGGGCCGGCGCGACGGGAAGCACGCGATCCAGGAACCAACCGCCCAGCGCAACGAGACAGCCCGCCGGTCCCGCCCAACTGAGGTCCTCCACGAGCGGGGCGCGGCCGCGGCGGCAGGACCGGACGACGGCGAGCCCAGGTCCCAGGACGCCCACCAGCAGCGTGCCCAGCCACCGCACAACGTCGTTCAGCGGGCTGCCCGTAGCGACGAGCGCCCACGCCCAGACCAGTCCGACCAGGGCGATGAGCGCACGGGGGACCGCCCTTGACAGGGTGCTGACCCGGGTAGCGGGGGCCGGACCGGCAGTCGAGATGGGCAACACTTCGGTCAATGCGATGATTCCTGAGGACGGGTATAGGCGCGCAGATCGGTCTGCGGCCTGGAGATCGGTTGACAGCCTAGAGAACTGTGGGCCGGTCGAAGACCCGCCCACCGCCTAGCCCCGACGTGTCGTCCACCGTGTGGCGCGTCCACGTCGTCGGCATGGATATACCAAGATTGGGCCCGACCGCTACTGACAGGACGCTGAGCCTTGCATCGACACGAATTCCTGAAGCAACTTCACCGCCAGTTGCAACCACGCACCTATCTGGAAACCGGGATCCACGTCGGTTGGAGCCTTGCGCTGTCCGCCGTGCCGAGCGTCGGGATAGACCCCTCGTTCTCGATCATCAGTGAGCTGCGCACCGACGTCCACCTTGCCCGCACGACGAGCGACGAATTCTTCGCTCGCAAGCATCCGCTCGCGCACCTGCCGATGAACGTTGTCGACCTCGCGTTCATCGACGGAATGCACCTCGCCGAATACGCCCTACGCGACTACCTCGCCGTCGAGCGGTTCACCGAGCCGACCAGCGTGATCGTGTTCGACGACATGCTTCCCCGCTCGGTGGTCGAAGCGGCCCGTTACCGCGAGAACGACGAGTGGACGCGGAAGAACGCCTGGACCGGAGACGTCTACAAGGCGGCGCAGGCCCTGCGGGACATGCGCCCCGATCTCATCGTGCTCGAGGTCGACACCACACCCACCGGTGTGGTGGTCGTGCTGCTCCCGGACACGACTCGCAACGGTGTGCTGCCCGGCTACGACGAGTGGCTCGACGTCGCTGTGGCTGCCGACCCGCAACCCGTGCCCGAGGAGATCCTGACGAGGTCGCGCGCGCTGGACGCGAACGAGCTTCTCCAGAGCAAGGTCTGGGACGAGATCGTGTTCCTGCGACAGTCGCGGCGGCGGGAGCCGGCCGCCGAGCGCATCCGGGAGGCTCTGGGTTCGTTGGCGCCGGCTACGGGATGAGGCGACGCGCGGCGGTCCGAGCTCCGGCCCGCAGCCGCTTCGCCTGTTCCTCAGGAAGCACCACGAGCGCCCGGTCGAGGGCGTGACCTGCGGCGGCCGCCGCCCGTCGTCGCGGCGTCGGCGCCTTCCGTGGCTTGGGGACGATTGACCGAGGATCTTGCGCTCCCCAGAGCAGCACGACCGGACGCGCGCCCTGCACGAGCAGTCGTGCAGCGATGCGCTCCGACGGCGCTGATTCGCGCTCGATGCTCAGCGTCCACGTACCGTCGGTGACCGAGTCGCGAGGCACTCGAACGACGACGCGAACACCCGACGCGCGCTGTTCAGTCGTTCCGGCTGCGACGACCACCTGACCGCCGCGGCGAAGGCCGACGTTCACCGTCGCTGCGTCGAGCTCGACCTTCGGGTCGGCCAGAACGATCTCGATCTCTGCCCCGACCACCCGGGCGAAGCTGCTGATCAGGTCGAACGCCGCTGGTGGCGGAAGCGAGTCACCCATACTTGAACATCTCCCGATCGTGGTACGGACAGTTACCTCGGTCCGCCGGCCCCGACGGCGCGCGGCCCGGGCATCAAACCTCGGACAACACTTTCTCGAGGGGCACCCGGTTGCGCTCGAAATCGAAGGACCAATCCGAGACGAAGGCCTTCGGGTTGTAGCGTAGCGGGTCTCTCGGGACGTCCGGAGTGGACCAGAAGTAGTCCACATCGGCGCCAACCACCGACGCGTACAGGTACTCGTTGCGCGCCGTGTACGCCTCCTGCGTGAGGACGATCAAGCGCTGCAGGTTCTCGGCATACATGAGATTGCACATGGCCGAGGAACCGAAGCCGGCTATGACCGTCGCGGACTTGAAGATGGCCGCCTGGACCGCCAGATCCAGCTTCTCGGGATACACAATGGTGAAGCCGTTTTCCGCGAAGAACTGCTCGACCTCGACCAGGTTGTGGCACTTTCGCGCCCACACCGCGTCCGACCGAGAGACAAAGACGCGATCGTGAGTGGGCGCGTCTGGATCCACGATATTGCGCGAAATGCGAGCCCACGTCTGCGCGATGTCCGGATGCACGAAGTGGGGGTGTTGGTTGTGCCACATCGTCGTCGCGCCGAGGACAGACCTCACCCGAACCGGCTCATCGACCGCGACGAGATCGGACTCCGGTATGCCGTAGGCCGGAAGCAGACGGCCGAGGATCGCGTCCTCGGTCTGACCGCGCGGGACTGCGAACAACGCCTTCGCATTCGGAAATTGGCGCTTCGCTTCGTCCCATGCCCAGAGCCGGCCGACGACCTCGGTCATGATGTGGCCGAAGTGCCCGGTCCACTGGGGGTCGAGCAGGAAGTAATCGCCCTCGAGGTCGCGCTTGGCGCGCTGCGCCATCGGGATCGAATGGAAGTCATCAGTGACCAGACCCGTCACCGGATGGTCGAGGCGGTGGGCCCGGTAGAAGCGGAACGAGTCCGGCAGGATCGACTGCTCGGTGAACAGAAGTGTGCGCCCGGAAAACGTCATCGGGCCGGCGTAGTGGCGCAAGCGGACGCCCGGATAGCCGATGCGCGGGGGGAACCCGTCGATGGTGACCGCGGACTCGTGTGAGGTCACGCGCGCGCGGGAAACGAATTCACCGCCGGGCAGCTCATGAAGGCGACTGACCTTCATCGAGGGCTCCCGCTTCGGGAGCAACGCTTCGACCTCGTCGTCTCCGACCGCGAGGAAGTGCTGGCCCTTCTTCCGGATCACGAACACGTGATCAAGCATCACCACGCCGGAGAAAGCGCCGCGTCGGCTGCGCTCGAGCGCCGAGTCCGGCGCGACCGGTGAACTCAACGCCGCTGCCCAGTTGACGAAGTCCCGTGTCGTGAGCCGAGCACGGCCGCCCGGGCGCGTCCCTACGAAGACGCCGCCGTGGGCCAGGTGGAAGACCAGGTGTTCCCACGCCTCGCGGTGCGCAGCCGCGTCGACCGGCCTGAGGTCGATCAGCACATTCGGCGTGCCGAACTGCCTGATCTCGTCGTAGATCACGTCCAGATCGGCAGCTTCGCGGCTCGCCACGCCGGGAACGGGCGGAAGTCGCGCACCGAGCACGAGGACGCGATCGCCCTTGAAGCGCCGCACGCACGCGAGGGCCGCGCGGCGTTGGCGGGTTGAGGCAAGAATGACGACGTTCCGCCGCCGCGCGGACGTCCGGAGCAGTGGCTCGCAGTCGTCGATCCATCGCCCGATGCGCCGGGAACTGACCGGAGCCGCGACACGAGCGTCGAGACCACGGGCGACCCGACTCGCTCGACGCCTCAATCCACTGATCTGCACCGCTCGCAACCTCGCCCATCCGATGCGCAATCGCCTGCCATGGCGCCGCGCCGTCACCCGGATCGTAATGGTGCCGTTCCGCCACTGGGTCGCGGCACGCACGGCTTCGGTGGCGCTCTCGGCGACCAGGTTCTGCTGACCGGTTGGCGACCTCCGCCGTACGGCGGTTCGCCGGCCCCAGCACCGAGGTTCGGCAGTTGCAACCCCCCAGCCGCGATGTGCTTCGATGAGCGCATGTCGATGCGAAAAGCGGTAAACGACGCGCTCGTCCGAACCACCGGGTACGAGCTGAAGAAGGCGAAGCCCGCCCGCGTGGCCGCCGTTCGTCGCGGCCAGCTGCCGTCCGCACCCAGCAAGCCGGCGGCACCGGCCAAGGCCGCGGCGGCCCAGAAGCCGAAGGCGGAGACGTTCCCCAAGGACTACGACGACGAGCTGATCGAGATCATCCGCGCGGTGCGGCCGTACACGATGACCGGCCATGACAAGCTGCACGCGCTCATCACGGCCACCCGCTACATCGCG
>NZ_JBHEMO010000142.1:0-10231 GCF_046262535.1 Jatrophihabitans sp.
GCCGCGCTGAAAGGCCGGGCCGCCGAGGCAGTTCACGGTCCGAGCAGCCGGGTGAGACCGTCGGCGGCCGCCCGCGTCGCGTCGGTCTTCGTCTCTCCCTGCGCCACGTAGAACCGGCGGGAGGACCGGTCCACGGCCAGCACCGTCCACGGGCCTTTGCCTTCTTCACCGCTCAGCTCGACGTAGAGACGTTGGCGGTCGTGCTCGACCCGCAGCCGATGGGCGTCGTTGCCGTCCTCGTGCAGGATCCGGCGACGGGCGGGATCGGCGATGAAGGAGGTCCAGCGGCTGCCGGGCACGGTCAGTGCGCCGCGTCGTGCCAGGTGGGGCCGACGCCGACGGAGACGTCCATCGGCACGTCGAGTTCGTACGCGCCGCCCATCTCGGCCCGGACGAGTTCCTCGACCGCTTCGCGCTCGCCGGGCGCGATCTCGAGTACCAGCTCGTCATGGACCTGCAGCAACAGGCGGGAGCGCAGTCCGGCCGCGGCCAGTCCGCGATGGACGCCGAGCATAGCCACCTTGATGATGTCGGCGGCGCTGCCCTGGATGGGGGCGTTGAGCGCGGCCCGTTCGGCCATCTCGCGCAGGTTGCGGTTGTCGCTGGTGAGGTTGGCCAGGTAGCGGCGCCGACCCATGATCGTCTCGGTGTAGCCGGTCTGCCGGGCGTCCTCGACCACCGACCGCAGGTAGACGCGTACGCCGCCGAAGCGGGTGAAGTACGCGTCCATCTGCCCGCGCGCCTCATCAGCGGTGATCTTGAGCTGCTTCGCCAGCCCGAATGCGGACAGGCCGTAGGCCAGGCCGTAGCTCATGGCCTTCACCCGGCGCCGCAGCTCGGCGTCAATGTCCTCCGGTGGCAGGTCGAACGCGCGCGACGCGACGAAGGTGTGCAGGTCCTCGCCGGTCGTGAACGCCTCGATGAGTCCCTCGTCATGTGACAGGTGAGCCATGATCCGCATCTCGATCTGGCTGTAGTCGGCCGTCATGATCGACTCGTATCCGGGCCCGACGACGAAGGTCTCGCGGATGCGCCGGCCCTCGGCCGTGCGGACCGGGATGTTCTGGAGGTTCGGATCGGTCGAGGACAGCCGGCCGGTCGCGGCGACGGTCTGGTTGAACGTCGTGTGGATGCGACCCACGTCGTCGACCAGCGGGAGCAGACCGTCGACGACGGACTTGAGCCGCGCGACCTCGCGGTGCCGCAGCAGCAGCTCGAGCACGGGGTGCTGGGTCTTCACGTACAGATCGGCCAGCGAGTCGGCGTCGGTGGTGTAGCCCGTCTTGATCCGTTTGGTCTTGGGCAGACCGAACTGGTCGAACAGGATCTCCTGCAGCTGCTTGGGCGAGCCGAGGTTGAACTCCTTGCCGACCTCGCGGTGCGCGTCCTGTTCCACCGCCTGGACGCCGGCTCCGAGCTCGGACTGCAGCGCCACCAGCGCGTCGGTGTCGGCGGCGATGCCCACGGCTTCCATGTCGGCCAGGACGTAGGTGAGGGGCAGTTCCATGTCCCTGAGCAACTCGGCGCCGCGGCTGCGGGCCAGCTCGCCGTCGAAGGCCTCGGCGAGATCCTTGACCGCGCTCGCGCGGACGGTCTCGGCGTCGGCGATCGCGTCGTCGGATTCGTCCAGCCCGCCATCGAGGGTGAGCTGACCGGAGTCCTCGATGTTGCTTCGCAGCTCGCGGTGCAGGGTGCGTAGCGCGAGATCGGCGAGATCGAACGTGCGCTGGTCCGGACGCAGGATGTAGGCGGCCAGCTGCGTGTCACTGGTGACCCCGCCGAGCGCCCAGCCGTGCTGGCGCAGAGCCAGCAGCGGGCCCTTGATGTCGTGGACGGCCTTGGGGATGTCCGGGTCGGCCAACCAGGCGGCGAACACCTTGTCGTCGTCCGGGGTGAGCATCTCCGGGGGGATGAAGGCCGCACTGCCGTCGGCCGCGGCCAGCGCGACGCCGGTGAGCGAGCCGGTGCCCCGCCCCCACTGCCCGCGAAACGCCAGGCCGACCCGCCGGCCGTCGCACGCGTGTTCGTCGAGCCATTGGCCGACGTCGTCCGGGCCGAGCCGCGAGGTCGCGACGTCGAAACCTTCCTCGGCCTCGGGCTCGGCCGCGTCCACGGTCGCGAAGAGCCGCTCGCGCAGCACCCGGAACTGCAGATCGTCGAAGAGGCGGTGCACCTCTTCGCGGTCCCACTGCCGGCGGGCCAAGGCATCGAGCTGGATGTCGACGTCGACGTCGCGCACGAGTTCGGTCAGGCGCCGGTTCAGCTCGACGGCGGCCAGGTTCTCGCGCAGCGCGTCACCGACCTTACCCTTGACGGTGTCCACCCGGTCGATGAGCTCGCGCAGCGAGCCGTACTCGCGGATCCACTTGGCGGCGGTCTTCTCGCCGACTCCGGGGATCCCCGGCAGGTTGTCGCTCGGATCGCCGCGCAGCGCCGCGTAGTCGGGGTACTGGGCCGGACTGAGTCCGTACTTCTCCTGCACCGCGTCGGGCGTGAAGCGGGTCATCTCGCTCACGCCGCGCTTCGGATAAAGCACCGTGACGTGGTCGTTGACGAGCTGCAGTGCGTCACGGTCGCCGGTGCAGATGAGGACGTCGACATCGCCGGCCACCGCCTGGGTGGTGATCGTGGCGATGACATCGTCCGCCTCGTAGCCTTCGGCGGTGATCACCGGGATGCGTAACGCGTCCAAGACCTCGCGGATCAGCGTCACCTGGCCGCGGAAGTCGTCGGGGGTCTCGGACCGGCCCGCCTTGTAGTCGGCGTACATCTCGCTGCGGAACGTCTGCCGGGACACGTCGAAGGAGACGGCGACGTGCGTCGGTTCCTCGTCGCGCATCAGGTTGATGAGCATGGAGGTGAAACCGAAGACGGCATTCGTCGGCTGCCCGGTGGTCGTCGACATGTCCACCTCGCGCAGCGCGTAGAACGCGCGATAGGCGAGAGAGTGCCCGTCGAGAAGCAGGAGCGTGGCCGTCGCGCTCTTCGTCGGGTTGGACGTTTTCGTCGCCGTCACGAACGGACCTCGCTGTGCTGGCTCACGCCCCTCACCTTAGGCGCAGGGTGTGACGGCGCAGACGGCGATCAGGCGCCGCGGCCGACCGCCCGGGAAGCGAAGCCGCCGCGCTGGGCGCGCACCATGCGGGTCCGGCGCAGGACGGCCATCCGGCCGGCCACGTCGGTCATGCCCAGGGAGCGGCGCAGCGAGCTGGTGGGCGCGATCCGGTGCACGACGAGCGGCGCGAAGCCGATCCGGGCCAAATAGCGGTTGCCCTCGCGGGACCCCGCCGCGGCGGTAGCGAGGAGGTGTTCGACGCCGGCGTCCTCGGCCAAGTGCACCGCCGCGGCCAGCAGCGACCGGCCGATGCCCCGGCGCCGGTGCCCCGGGGCCACGACGAGGTGGGTGACGTGCAGGACGGGGGTCAGGTCGATGGCTCCGACGGCGTCGTCGCGGGCCGACAGCATCCCCACGACCGCGCCGGCCTCGTCCGCAGCGATGAGCAGCACGCGCTCTGAGCGCAGGATCTGCCCGAACCGCTCGGTGAGGTGCTGCGTGCTCTGGTCCTGCAGGGGCCGGCCGCTGAACATCCCGGTGCTGGTGTCAATGCTCTGGACCAGGGCCACGAGGGACGGGATGTCATCTTCGTTGGCGGGTCGGACCCGGACGTTCACACGCGACATTCAGGTGCCTCCAATGACTCGATGGCCCCGACAACGAATTGACTGCACGCGCAACCATAGATGGCTGTGGTCAACAGCGCCTCAGGAGGTTGGCCTCGTGGCAGCTAGCTGAATTGCACCTAGGCGGAGCCAAGATCGTGCGGCTAGGATGCCGCGATCTCCTCACCGAGGTAAGCCGCGCGGATCCGGTCGTCGGCGAGCAGCTCCTGACCGGTCCCCTCGAGCACGATGTCGCCGGTCTCGAGGACGTACCCCCGGTTCGCCAGCGACAGCGCCTGCGCGGCGTTCTGCTCGACGACCAGCACGGTGACCCCGCTGTTGTTGATTTCGCGGATGATCTCGAAGATCTGAGCCACGATCAGCGGGGCCAGGCCCATCGACGGCTCGTCGAGCAGCAGCAGGCGCGGCTTGCCCATGAGCGCCCGGCCGATGGCCAACATCTGCTGTTCGCCGCCGGACAGCGTGCCCGCCTGTTGCTTGATCCGCTCCTTCAAGCGCGGGAACAGCTCGTAGACGCGCTCGAGATCCGCCTGATCGGTGGACTTGAACCGGAAGGCACCCATTTCCAGATTCTCGGCCACGGTCATTCGCGGGAAGACGTGCCGCCCCTCGGGCACGTGGCAGACGCCGAGGCGGATCAGCTGGTGGGCGGGAATCCCGTCGATGCGCTTACCGTCGAACGTGATCGAGCCCTTCGCCGGGCGCAGCATGCCCGACACGGTCTTCTGCGTCGTGGTCTTGCCCGCTCCGTTCGCGCCCAGCAGCGCGACGATCTCGCCCTCGCGGACGGAGAAGCTGATGCCCTTCAGGGCGGCGATGGTGCCGTAGCGGACCTCGATCTGATCGACCTGGAGCAGCTCCCGGGCCTGCGCGCTCGACGACGTCGCCGCCTTCTCGGTGCTGACCGGCGGTTCACTCATCGGGTTCGTCCTCTCGCGCGGCGGCGACGGCTTCGGTGTCGATCAGGTGCAGCTCGGGCTGGTCAGCCACCTGCCCCTCGGCCTCCTCCGCCGACGTGCCCAGGTAGGCCGCCACGACGACCGGGTCCTTCTGGATGTCGTGCGGCGTCCCCTCGGCGATCTTCTCGCCGAAGTTGAGCACGATGATTCTGTGGGCGACGGACATGACCAGCTTCATGTCGTGCTCGATCAGCAGCACGCTGACGCGCCGCTCGGTGTTGATGCGCGAGATCAACTCCGCCAGCTCGCGCTTCTCGACGGGGTTCGTGCCCGCGGCCGGCTCGTCAAGCAGCAGCACACCCGGATTCGTGCCCAGCGCGCGCGCGATCTCGAGGCGCCGCTGCTCACCGTAGGCCAGCGAGCCGGCCAGTTCGTTTGCCTGTCGCGCGAGTCCCACGTCGCGAAGCAGTGCGAGCGCGGCGGCCGTGCTCTCGCGCTCCTCCTTGCGCTGCCAGGGCATTCCCAGCATGGCCGAGACCGGACCGGACTTCTGCCGGGTCTCGATGCCCACCTTGACGTTCTCGATGGCGGTGAGGGCGGGGAACAGGCGGATGTTCTGGAACGTCCGGGCGACGCCCAGATGATTGACGACGTGCGTCTTCTTGCCGATGACACTGACCGGCGCTTCGCCGGCCCGACCCACCACCGTTATCGATCCGTCCTGCGGCGTATAGACGCCGGTGAGGGAGTTGAACAGCGAGGTCTTGCCGGCGCCGTTCGGACCGATGACCGCGAGGATCTCGCCGCGGTACATCCGCATGCTGACGTCGTTGAGGCTGACCACACCGCCGAAGCGCAGCGTCACATGCTCGACGTCGAAGACGACGTCCTCGGTCGCCGGAGTCGCCTGGGTCGCGGTCACATCGCACCTGCTCTCGGCACGGCCACGGTCTCGCCCGAATCCGATCCCTCGAGACCCTCCAGCTCGGCCTTGCGCCGCTTGGCCGGCAACAGACCGGCCGGCCGGAAGATCATCATCGCCAGGACGAGCGCGCCGATCCACATCTGCCGGTCCTCCACCGGCACCTGGTCCTTGAGGAACTGGGGCAGCCAGGTGAGGACCGCCGCACCCGCCATCGCGCCCTGGAGCGACCCCATGCCGCCGAACACCACGTACGCGACGATGAGGATGGACGCCTGGAGGGTGAACAGAGTCGGGTCGAAGTACCCCACCTGCGTGGCGAAGAACCAGCCGGCCAGCGCTGACGTCGACGCGCCGATGACGAAGGCGAGCAGCTTCACGTTCACGGTGTTCACGCCGCTGGCCTGCGCCGCGACCTCGTCCTCGCGGATCGCCGCCCACGCCCGTCCCAGCCGTGAGCCCTCGAGGCGGTAGAAGAGCACGATCACGATGATGAGCATGATCAGCAATAGGTACCAGTAGGGCAGGTTGTCCTGACCCCACGTGATGCTCAGGCCGCCGAAGTGCAGGTGCGGGTGGGGCACGGTCGGACCCTGCGGACCGCCCGTGAAGTGCTTGAGGTTGATCGACAGGATCTGCACGATCTCACCGAAACCGAGCGTCACGATGGCCAGGTAGTCGCCGCGCAAGCGCAGCGTCGGCGCCCCCAGCAGCACGCCGGCGATCATGCAGATGACGATGGCGAACGGGATCGACCACAACGGCGAATGGAACGCGTGCAGCCAGTTCGGTGGCTTCACCGGCAGGCGGCCGGTCATGTACGCGGTCGTGTACGACCCGACCTCGTAGAAGGCGATGTAGCCGAGATCCAGCAGGCCGGCCCAGCCGACCACGACGTTGAGGCCGATCGCCAGCAGGACGAAGGAGCCGATCTGCGAGACCAGGGTGTTCTGCCAGGTGACGGTGAGGGTGGGCGGGTAGAACAACGCGAAGCCGATTCCGATGATCAACAACGCCTTGGCCATCGACGACGTGCGCACGGTCTCGACCATCGCCGACACCGGAAGTTTCTTGGTGGACGCGCCGGGCGCTTTCCCGCCCCCCGATGCTCGGGTGTCAGCCCGCTCCTTCTTCTCCGCCTGCGCCCGGTCGTGGGCCGCGCCGATCACGAGTGCGGCCGCCCCGGCAAAGATGGTGAACACCATGCAGGCGGCGAATCCGCCGGCGCCGAGGTTCTTCCACCTGGCGCCGTACTGGGACGCCTGGTCGGCCGCGACACCGGTGATCGACTTCAGCGTCAGGAAGGTGAGCACCACCGCGATCAGCGAGGCGATCCCGGCCACCCAGCCCAGGATCTGGTGCCGCAAGTAGGTGGCCGCGAGGGTGAGGGCCGCGCAACCGAGGAGCAGCGTCCAGCCGAGCCAACTGAAGTACTGCGACGCGATTCCCGAGATGCCGGTACCGGAGAACGTGGACCGGCTGTCGGCGAAGGAGTCGTTGCGCTGGGCGCCGGTGCCGAACCATCCGGCCGTCGTGTAGGCCAACAACCCCCAGATCAGCCCGACCACGGCCAGGACGAGGCCGGGCCGGAATCCGTTGACCGTGCGCACGAAAGCCCGGGTGTCGGCCACCTCTGCCCGCGTCCGAGCCGCCGTCATCCCGGCCCCGGCAAGCACCAGGAACCCCAAGATGTCGCCGTACATGCCGAGCGAGTGATCGTAGCCCGGAAGCGTCGACACGTCGACCACGTCGGAGTGGGCCACATACGCCAATACGGCGCCGGCGACGCCGACCACGGCCGTCAGGTACCCAGCCACGCGTATGCGCGCGATGATCGCAACCCCGCACAGCAGCAGGGCCACGATCATGAGCGTCCAGGCCAGCCACGAGAAAAACGGCTCAGTGACGCCGGACAAGCCCGAGACATTGGACACGGCGGTCCGGACGGCGGAGAACTTCGCGCTGCCCGCGCTGTCGGCGAGGGGGTCGTACCAGTTCATGATCGTCTGCGCGCCGATGACGATCAGCAGTCCGGCGCCGAGCGGGTAGGTGCCCGGCCGGCTGACGTACGGCGCGACCAGCGGCCAGAAGGTCATCAGCAAGAAGATGACGAGACCGATGAGGAGGAAGAGGAACACGCGGGGCTTGAAGATCGCGCCGGTGATCCCGACATGAAAGTCGTCCTGCGTGCCGTGCTGGTTGCCGACCATCAGAGCCAGGACGATGCCGCCGAAAAGGCAGGCAGCCAGGCGCTGCATCGACGCCTTGCCGAAGAGGTCGCCGGCGAAGCTGCGGGCCGTCGGGCGGGTGTCCACGGTCATGCGGCACGCCCCAATCGTTCACCGAGGATGCCGGTAGGCCGGACGAGCAGGATGAGCACCAGCACCACGAAGCTGACGACGTCGTTCCACTGCGCCCCGACGAACGGCAGGGCGGAGAAGAGGACCTCGGTCTCGCCGAGCAGAAGACCGCCGATCATGGCGCCGCGGATGTTGCCGATGCCGCCGAGCACGGCGGCCGCGAACGCCTTGACGCCGGGCGTGAAGCCCATGAGGTTGCTGACCCCGATCAACGACCCGTACATGAAACCGGCGACGCCGGCGAGCGCGCCGCCGATCACGAAGGTACGCGAGATCGTCTTGTCAATGTCGATACCCATGAGGGCGGCCGTCGGGGCGTCCTCGGCGACCGCCCGGATCCCCCGACCGAGCTTCGTCCGGTTCACCAACCGGTCGAGGAAGATCATCATGGCGAAGGCCGAGAAGATGATGATGCTTTCCAGCAGCTTGAACTTCGCCGAACCGATGTGGAAGAGGACGCGGTCGGTGTTGAAGTACTCGGGGAACGGGTTGTTCGTCAGATGGTTGAACAACTTGCCCGCGAGGTTGGACAGGAACAACGATGCGCCGATCGCGCTGATCAGGAATGCCAACTTCGGTGCGCCGCGTTGTCGCAACGTCTTGTACGCGACCTTCTCCAGCAGCCAGGCCGTGCCGGCGCCGACGATCGCGCCGACGAGTACCCCCGAGATGACGGTCAGCGGCACCATGACGCCGGATATATGTCGTTTCCCGACGATCCCGTCGACGACGAGATAGCTACCGAATCCCCCGAGCATGAAGACCTCGCTGTGCGCGAAGTTGATCAGCTGCAGCACGCCGTAGACCAGCGTGTACCCGAGCGCCACCAATGAGTAGATCGACCCTTGCTCCAGACCGATCACCAGGTTTTGCGGTAACTGCTGCAGCCAGTCTTGGGATTGGCTCAAGGCCGGTGCTCCTTCGGATCCCGGTGCGCTACGCGACTCCGCACACCGATGGTGGGCAAGCGACGGGCGAGCCGGGTCTCCCCGGCTCGCCCGCCATTGCTCATTCGATTAACCGGAGAGTGTCAGCTCTGCTTGTTGATGTCGCCGATGCCGACGATCTGGTTGTTCTTCTCCTGGAACAGGTTGACAACCAGGTTCTTGGCCTCGACCTCACCGTTGGGCTGGAACTTGATGCTCGTGGTGATGCCCTGGAAGTCCTCCGCGTTCAGCGCCGTCAGCAGGCTCGTACGGGTGACGGGGCCGTTCGCCGATGCCTTGTCCATGGCGTCCATGAACAGGTTGGCTGCGTCGAAAGCCTCCGACGAGTAGGTCGACGGATCCGTCTTCCACTTCGCCTTGTAGTCCGCCGCGAACTGCTTGGCCGACGGCGCGATCGTGGCGTCCTGGCAACCACAGGTGAAGTACCAGCCGTTGCCGGCGGCGCCGGCGTCCTTGGTGAAGATGGAGTCCTTGCCCCCGTTGCCGGTGACCGTCCGACCCTTGAAGCCGGCCGACTTCAGCGCCTTCGCCAAGAGGGCGGCCGCGGTGTCGTAACCACCGTAGAAGAGGGCGTCGGCGCCCGACGAGGCAATGGTCTGGGCGATCGGATTGTAGTTCTGCGTCGTCTTTCCGTCGACGCCCGATGTCTGGACCTTGACGCCCTTGGCCTGGAGCTCGTGGGCCATCGTCCCGGCCACGCCGGCACCGTATGCGCTCAGGTCGCTGAGCACGAAGACCTTCTTGGCGCCGCTGCGGGCCAGCCAGTCAGCGCCCTGGGAACCTTCAACGTTGTCATTGGGGATGATCCGGTGCCAGCACTTCCAGCCGTGGTTCTGGAGCGTGCCACGGCTGGCCGAGGCGGTCACCGTCGGCATGGGCGGGCTGGCGCCGCAGAAGCTGGGGTTGACGGCCTCGCTCTCGCCGGAGAACGCAGGGCCGATGACGCCGACGATGGTCGAGTCGGAGATCAGCTTGGTCGCGGCCGGCGGGGCCTTGGCCGGGTCACCCTCACTGTCGGAGAGGACGAGCTTGACCTGGAACTTGTGCTTGTGCGCCGCGTTGGCCTGGTCGATGGCCAGCTGCGCGCCCTGGCGCTCGTTGATGCCGAGCTGGGCGTTCGGGCCGGACAGCGCGCCGATGAAACCGAGCTTGTAGGTGACGCCGGTAGCCGGGGCGGAGCCGCTGGAGCTCTTGTTGCCGCCGCCGTTGCCGAGTCCGCCGCTGGTGGACTTCTTCTTGCTGCTGGAACAACCGGTGAGTGCCAGGGCACTCGCCGTCGTCAGTACCACAACTGTGGTGATTACGCGGGATCGCACTGCTGAGCCTCCTGTGAGGGCATCGTGGTTCTACGGCGCCACCTAATTGTCAGCGCCGGATGGCCGGACGTTAGCCCAATACGTCGATCATCGGAACCAGCGTCGG
>NZ_JBHEMO010000143.1:0-6901 GCF_046262535.1 Jatrophihabitans sp.
GCTCGGCCCGGTCGCCGCGTCGGACCCGGACGCCGAGATGAACATGGTCGAGGTGGACGTGGTCGCGGTGGCCGACCTGTGCAGCCGGTTCCTGCCGGGCATGGTCGAGCGCGGCCAGGGCGCCGTCCTCAACGTGGCCTCAACCGCCGCGTTCCAGCCGCTGCCCGGCCAGGCCGCGTACGGCGCGGGTAAGGCATTCGTGCTGTCCTACACGCAGAGCCTGGCCGGCGAGCTGCGCGGCACCGGCGTATCGGCGACCGCGCTGTGCCCCGGGCCGGTGAAGACCGGCTTCGGTGAGACGGCCGGCTTCTCCGACGAGGACGCCGAGGCGGCACTGCCCAAGATCATGTGGATCAGCGCCGAGGCGGTGGCCAAGGCGGCGATCGACGGCCTGGCCAAGGGCCGGCTCGTCGTCATCCCCGGCGGGGCCAACCGCGTGGCGGCCGCGTTCGCGCAGGTGACGCCGCGGACGCTCTTGCTGCCGATCCTGGCCAAGAACCATCCCGGGCTGAAGTAACCCGAGTCAGACGGCCGCGAACACCGGCTCGACGGGCATCCCGGCCCGCGCCGCGAACTCGCGCAGCCCCTCGAGCTGCCGCGGCCCCAGCGAGAAGTCCAGCGTGCGGAAGTAGCGCGCGAGGGTGGCGGCGTCGAAGGCCTCCCACCGCGCCGCCGTCGCCGCCACCTCGTCCACATGCGCGAGCGCATCGTCGCGGGAGCGCAGGAACGCGGCGTGGACGTCCTTCACCAGCCCCGGGTTCGCCTCCGCGTAGGAGCGCCGGGCGGCCCACACGGCGAACACCATCGGCAGCCCGGTCCAGTCGCGCCAGGCCGAGCCGAGGTCATAGACCGACAGCCCGCGCCGTGGCGCGTCGTAGGTCGCCCGCAGCGCTGCATCACCGATCAGCACAGCCGCGTCGGCCTCGAGGAGCATCGTCGTCAGGTCGGGCGGGCAGGTGAAGTACTCCGGGCGGACGCCGTGCACCTGTTCCAGCCACATCCGCGCCAGCAGCACGGACGTGCGCGAGGTCGACCCCATCGCGACCCGCCGTCCGTCCAACTCCGAGAGTGGACGCTGGGACACGATGTTGACCGACAGCACCGGCCCGTCCGAGCCGATCGCGATGTCCGGGATCAGCACCAGCGACGAGGCGTTGCGCAGGTACTCGACCAGCGAGATCGGCCCGATGTCGAGATCGCCGGCGACGAGCAGGTCGTTGAGCCGGTCCGGCGTGTCCTTGGTCAGCTCGACGTCGAGCAGCGTGCCGGCGCGCACGAGCCCCCAGTAGATCGGCAGGCAGTTCAGGAACTGGATGTGCCCGACCCGGGGACGCTCTGCCACGTCCCCGAACCTACGCCCGCCCCGGCCGGCGCCGGGGGCGCCCTCAGGTGACCTGCGGCAGCACCAGCGTCTGGGCCGCCCCGGACCCGATCGTCACCGGCACCGACGTCAGGCCACCGCGGTAGTTGTCCGAGCCGCCGGCCACGACGAGCCGGATCGAGTGCCCGGCCGCGAACTGGTGGACGATGGCCGGCAGCGTCACCGCGATCGACTTGGTGACGTCCGGGACGCGGATCGGCGCCTCGAGTCCGTGGATGAGCGAGGCGGTGCCGTCGGGCGCCACGTCGAGCACCTTGACGAAGAGGACGAGCTGCCCGGCCGGGCCGGCGTCCTGCGTCGCCGCCGCGCTCGGCGCCGACACCCGCAGCGTGACGAGCGGCGCGCCGGCCACGTTCACCGGCGCCCCCAGCGCGCCCGACGTCCACGTCGCGAACGTCCCCGGCAGGTCGGCCTGCGGCACCTGACCGGTGTAACCGCTGATCACGTCCGCCGTGTTGATCGACGACGGGGCACCGAACGCCGGCGTCACGAACGTCTGCGAGCCGGACGTCACCACGGACGTCCCGGCCAGCGCACCGCCGCCGGACAGGTAGAACGTCTTGTCCTTGCCGACCGGGAACGACGGGGACGTGCCGTAGGCCGGCGTCGCGATGCCGCTGTAGGTGACCCAGTCGCGGAAGTAGGCGAAGGCCGGACCGGTGTCGACGTCCTGGCCCATCAGGTAGCGCGCGAACCAGTCGGCGACGCGGGCGGTCTCGTACTGGGTGGCCGGGTCCGGCGCGCCGAGGTTCAGCTCGCCCGGCGCCGGCGTGGAACCGGAGTGCCCCCACGAGTGCCAGACCATCTTGACCGTCGTGCCCTGCGCCTTGAGCGCCTTGTAGGTCGCCGCCGCCTCGTTGAGGTTGAACAGCGTGTCGTTCTCGCCCTGCATCAGCAGCGTGGGGATCTTGATCTTGGTCATGAACGACGCGACGGACGCGTGCCGCAGCGCCGCCACGTCACCCGGCTGCAGGTAGCCAGTCGTGCCGGCCGTCGCCAGGGCGGGGCAGACGAAGTCGGCGAAGTTCGTGCACGGGTAGAGGCGGGACGGGTCGCCCTGCGCGTTCTCCAGCCCGTCCAGCACGCCTTTGCCTGAGAAGCCGGCCGCCCAGTTCGTCTTTACCGCGCCCGGCGTCGACGAGCTCACGCCGACGGTCTGGTCGGTGTTGTTCGGGTCGAGCGAGTACGACAGGTCGTTCCAGGTGATGAGCGGGACGATCGTGTCCAGCCGCGGATCGATCGACGCAGTCGCGAACTGGATCGAGCCGCCGTAGGAGCCGCCGATCATGCCGACCCGCGGGTCGTCGGTGCGAGCGACGCCGGCGTGGTCCTTCGTGTCGTGGACGACGACGTCGAGCGTCGGGGCCGCCGTCGTGTGCGCGGCGTCGGTGAACGCGATGCCCGGGTCGCCGCCGAGGTAGCTGATGAGCTGCGAGGCCGCCTTGCCGTCCCAGTCCGGGTCGTCCAGCGTGATCTTGCAGGCCGAGCCGCCGAAGCCCAGCCCGGAGTAGGACAGCACGGCGTAGCCGCGCGAGGCGAAGGCGGCGCCGATGCCGGCCTGGTCGTCCTTCGACCCGCCGAAGCCGTTGGTCGTGAGGATGGCCGGGACGCGGGTGGTGGGCGTCGCGGTGGTCGGGGTGTACAGATCGCCGACGACGTCGCAGGGCTGGTCGCCGTTGGGCCCGACGAGGGTCGCGAAATGCAGGGTTTGGACGGTATAGGCCGGATCCGCCGACGCGCTGCCCCCCGTGGTCAGCGCTACGGCGGCGGCAGCGGCGAGCCCGGCGGCGCCGAACAGGGCAGGAAGGCGAGAACTGGGCACAAAGGCCTCCGACGGGGGGGATCGGTTGGTTACCTACTGGTAACAACGCAGCACGTGTCCAAGGGTTACGGACCCTGGCCGACCGGCGGCCGCAGTGGCACCGTGGATTCATGACCGACGACCTCGCCCTCGCCTCGAACCTGATCACTCGGGTGAACGTCGGCGACGCGCTCACCCGCACGGCCGGCCGGATGCCCGACCACGTGGCCGTCGTCGACGGCGACCGGCGCTGGACGTACGCCGAGCTCAACGAGCGGGTCAACCGGGTCGCCAACGCGCTGAGCGACCGCGGCTACACCCGCGGCGACGCCCTGGCCCTGGCCTCGGGCAACAGCGCCGAGTTCCTGGTCACCTATTTCGCCTGCGCGAAGCTCGGGGTGGTCTGCGTCCCGATGAACCTCGGCTGGCGGCCGGATGAGATCGCCTACGTGCTCGACCACTCCGAGTCCCGCGGCCTCGTCGTCGAGGCCCAGCTGCTGGCCCAGGTGCAGCCTGGGGTCGAGAAGGTCCCGGCCGTCCAGGACCTGTTCGTCGTTCCAGGCACCGGGGGGTCCTACGAGGAGTCGCTGCCCGACCGGACGTGGCTGCCCTTCGACGCCCTCGACGGCGGGGCGGCCGAGCCCGAGGTGTTCGTCGACGACCGCGACCCGATCAGCTACCTGTACACGAGCGGCACCACGTCCTTCCCGAAGGGCGTCGTCGGCAGCCACACCGCCATCTACCTCGAGTCGCTCATGGTGGCGGCCGAGACAGGCCTTCACGCCGGCGAGCGGATCGCCTGTCTGATGCCGCTGTTCCACACCGCGCAGCTCAACGGTTTCGGCACGCCGGCGGTGATGATGGGTGCGACGCAGTACCTGCTGCGGGGCTTCGACCCCGACACGCTGCTCAACCTCATCGAGACCGAGCACATCGAGCGGATGTTCGCGCTGCCGATGATGTACCGCGCGCTCGTCGAACGTCCGGACATCCGCTCGCGCGACCTGTCCTCGCTGCAGCGCGCGGCATACGCGATGGCGCCGATGCCGGACGCGCTGCTGCGCCAGTGCCTGGACGCCTTCGGCTGCGACTTCTACCTGGCGTTCGGGCAGACAGAGATGAGCCCGGTGACGACGTTCTTCCGGCCGGAGCACCAGCTCTCCCACGCCGGTGCGGTAGGGACGCAGGTGGTGAACGTGCAGATCGGGATCATGGCGCCCGACGGCGAGCTGCTCGACCGCGGCGCGGAGGGCGAGATCGTCTACCGCGGCCCGCAGGCGCTCAACGGCTACCTCAAGAACCCCGAGGCGACAGCCGAGGCGTTCCAGCACGGCTGGTTCCACTCCGGCGACGTCGGCCGCCTCGACCCGGACGGCATGCTGTGGTTCAGCGATCGGTACAAGGACGTGATCAAGACCGGCGGCGAGAACGTCGCGTCGATCGAGGTCGAGAAGGCGGTCTACGCCGCGTCGGACGACGTGGCCGAGGTCGTCGTCGTCGGGCTGCCGCACGAGCGGTGGAGCGAGGCGATCACCGCCGTCGTCGTGCCCAAGCCGGGCGCGGTGGTCGATGCCGACACCTTGTTGGCGACGATGCGCCAACACGTCGACGCCTACAAGCTTCCGAAGTCGATCATCGTGGTGGACGAGCTGCCCAAGACGTCCACCGGCAAGATCCAGAAGAACGTGGTGCGCCAGCAGTTCACCGATCATTACAGCTGAGTCGTGGCCTGCGATGATCCGGCAATGGACGTCACCCACGGGACGCACGACTACGTCGACGATCCGCGCAACTCCGAGATCCTGATCAACGTCAACGGCGAACTCGTGCCCCGCGCGGCGGCCGTCGTCAGCGTCTTCGACGCCGGCTTCGTCCTCGGCGACGGGGTCTGGGAAGGCCTCCGGATCGCCGACGGCCACCCGGCGTTCCTCGACCAGCACCTCGACCGCCTTTGGGAGGGCGCGGCGGCGATCATGCTCGACATCGGGCTGACCCGCGCCGAACTCACGGCTCAGCTGTACCGGACGCTCGAGGCGAACGGGATGACCGGCGACGGCGTGCACGTGCGGCTCATGGTCACGCGGGGTCCCAAGTCGACGCCCTACCAGGACCCGCGCATGTCGGCCGGCCCGGCCACCGTGGTGATCATCGCCGAGTACAAGGACCCGCTGCCGTCCACGGTCGAGGGCGGACTGTCGCTGTTCACCGTGCACGTCCGCCGGTCGTCGCCGGACATCCTCGACCCGAAGCTGAACTCGCACAGCAAGTTGAACGACATCACCGCGTGCATCCAGGCCTACACCGCCGGCGCCGACGAGGCGCTGATGCTCGACCCGCACGGCTTCGTCGCGACCTGCAACTCCACGCACTTCTTCATCGTGCGCAAGGGCGAGGTGTGGACCTCGACGGGCATGTACAACCTCGGCGGCATCACCCGGGCGAACGTGCTGCGCGTCTGCGCCGACGCCGGCATCGTTGCCCACGAGCGCAGCTTCAGCCTGACCGAGGTCTACAACGCCGACGAGGCGTTCGTGACCGGGACGTTCGCCGGCCTGGTGCCGGTGCACACGGTCGACGGCCGGCGGATCGGGACGGGCGCGCGCGGACCGATGGTCGAGCGGCTGCAGTCGCTGTACCAGTCGCTCGTCCGGGCCGATGTGGCTGCACGGACGGCGCCGTGACCGACAGCGTGCGGCTGGCGATGTGGTCGGGGCCGCGCAACATCTCGACGGCCCTGATGCGCTCGTGGGAGAACCGTCCCGACACCCGGGTGGTGGACGAGCCGCTCTACGCGTACTACCTCGAGCAGACCGGGCTGAACCATCCGGCCCGTGAGGAGGTGATCGCGGCGGGCGAGCCTTCGTGGGAGAGGGTCGTCGTCGAGCTCACCGCTCCGGGTGACGGCGTCTACTACCAGAAGCACATGACTCATCACCTGATCCCGCAGCTTCCCCGCGACTGGATCCCGCAGCTGACCAACGTGCTGCTGATCCGCGACCCGGCCGAGGTGGTGGCGTCGTACGTGCGCTCGCGGGCCGACGTCGTCGCCGAGGACATCGGGCTGGTGCAGCAGACAGAGCTGTACGACCAGCTCGGCCCGTCGACACCGGTGATCGACGCCGCCGACTTCCTGGGCGCGCCGGAGTCGTATCTGCGGTGGCTGTGTTCGTACGTGGGCGTCGAGTTCTTGCCGGCGATGTTGTCGTGGCCGCCGGGCCCTCGGGATTCGGACGGCGTGTGGGCGCCGCATTGGTACGACGCAGTGATCGCGTCGACGTCGTTCGAGCCGTACCGTCCGCGGGAGATCTCGCTTGAAGGAGCGGCACTCGAGGCCGCCGAGCGCAGCCGACCGCACTACGAACGCCTGCACGCGGTCCGTGTCGTCCTCTGACGGCTAACGTCGACCCGTGGAGGATCTCGAGCTCGCGGCCGCGCTCGTGCGCGACGCGGGCACCCTGGCTGCGCGGATGCTGGGGGACGGACTGACCGTTCATCACAAGACGTCGATCTCGGACGTGGTGTCGGCCGCCGACCACGCCGCAGAGGAACTCGTCGTCGCGCGGTTGCGGGCCGAGCGACCTGACGACGCGATCGTCGGCGAGGAGGGGACCTCCGACGCCGGATCCGGTCGCACCTGGTACGTCGATCCGGTCGACGGGACGTACAACTTCCTGTCCGGGCTGCCGACGTGGTGCGCCGCGATCGCCTTGGACGACGTC